>DASVBF010000075.1:0-38165 GCA_036375975.1 Nocardioidaceae bacterium
AGACCGTTGCCGAGAACATCGACCAGGGGGATGCCAGATGAGGAGATTCGCGCTGTGGCTGCTGGTTGCGGCCCTGGGCATGTTCGTGACGGCGAGCCCGGGCTCGGCGATCACCTACGGTGAGCCCGATGCAGGGGAGCATCCGTACGTCGGTTTCATGATCTTCTTCGATCCCTCCGAGCCTGGCTGGTTCAGCTGCAGCGGCACACTCCTCGACGCGGACACGTTCTTGACCGCCGGTCACTGCACCTATGGCGTAGGCACCGATGGCGAAGCGGTCACGGGCACCGACGGGGAGGTACTCACGAGCGGCGGCACCGACGTCTGGGTGACCTTCGAGGGCACCGATGTCCTGGCCGGTTGGCCGGCCCGCGCCGACTACCCCACGGAGGAGGCTCTCTACCAGGCACGCAGTGCGTGGCTGGACGGCAACCCGGACTACATCTCCGGAACTGCTTACCCGCATCCCGACTACGACAACTTCTCGGGCTTCCCGGTGAACCACGACGTGGGCGTGGTGCAGCTCGACGAGGACGACCCGATGGACACGTACGGGGTGCTTGCCCCCGTGGGAACGGCCGAAGCACTGGCCGGCAAGACCGGTCGAGACCGCAACGACACCTTGGTCGAGAACGTGGGATACGGAGTCCAGTCGATCCAGCCCCGTCCCCAGGAAGAGGACACGAGGTACAAGTCGACGTCGCGAATCGTGGAGGTGAACGGCAACATCTCCGAAGGGGGCAACCTGCACACCTTGAACAACCCGAGCCCCGTGGGGGGTCGGGGAGGGACCTGCTTCGGTGACTCCGGCGGGCCGGTGCTCGTCAACAACACCAACCAGGTCATCGCCGTGGTCTCCTTCGGCTTCAGCGGCACCTGCCACGGAGCCGACTACTCGTGGCGCGTCGATACCGAGGACAGCTACGAGTTCCTCGCTCCGTACCTGAACTGAGCGGGTCTTTGGGCTCTGTCGTGCGGCACAAGGTGTTTGCTGTGCTCATGTGGTGAGGTTGCCGCTGCTCACGTCGTTCCAGGGCTATGGCCGGGGCCAGATCGGGCCCGACATGTTGGCCGGTCTGACCGTATGGGCAGTTCTGGTGCCCGAGGCGCTCGCCTACGCCACCATCGCCGGAGTCTCGCCGGTGATCGGCCTGTACGCCGCGCCGGCGGCACTCGTCCTCTACGCGCTTTTCGGTAGCTCCCGGCACCTGGTGGTAGGTCCGATGGCGGCCACCGCGGCGCTCTCGGGTGCCGCCGTTGCCAGCATCTCAGGTGACGCCGACCCTGCAGCGCTGACGGCCGGCCTGGCGTTGACCGTCGGCGCGCTCGGGGTGCTCGCGGCGGTGGCGCGCCTGGGGTTCCTGGCTTCGTTCATCTCCGAGCCCGTGTTGAAGGGGTTCATCGTCGGGCTGGCCCTGACCATCATTGCCGGGCAGCTTCCGAAGCTCTTCGGGGTGCCGGGTGGCGAAGGGGACTTCTTCGAGAAGGCCTGGAACCTGGTCACGTCCCTGGGCGAGACGAGCGGCTGGACGTTGGCGGTCGGCGCCGGCTCCCTCGCCGTCGTCCTGGTCTTGCACCAGGTGTCGGCTCGACTGCCTGCGCCGTTGATCGCCGTCGTTCTCGGAATAGTCGTCGTCTCGGTCTTCGGCCTCGACGCGAAGGGAGTGCAGATCGTCGGGCAGATCGAAGGCGGGCTGCCTCCCCTCGGTCTCCCCAGCGTTGCCGGGTCCGACTACGTGGCGCTGCTCGGGTCGGCGGTAGGCATCCTGCTGGTCGCGTTCGCCGAGGGCGTCGGCGCCGCCAAGAACTACGCCGCCAAGGGGCACTACGACATCGACCCGAACCAGGAGCTGCTCGCCGTTGGCGCAGCGAACATCGGAGCGGGACTGTCCTCCGGCATGGTCGTCAACGGCTCCCTGTCGAAGACCGCGGTCAACGCCTCGGCCGGGGCGGTGTCGCAGCTGTCGGGCATCGTCGTCGCGGCGCTGACGGTGATGACCCTGCTGTTCCTGACCGGTCTGTTCGCGAACCTGCCGGAGGCCACCCTGGCGGCCGTGGTCGTGGCCGCCGTCGTCAAGCTCGTCGACTTCCGCACGCTTCGCAAGTACGCGCGGATGACGACCTCGAACCTTCGTCGGATCTATGGCGTCGCGGCGTACGCCGACTTCATCGCCGCGATGAGCGCCGTGGTGGGCGTGCTGGTCTTCGACATCCTCCCGGGGCTCTTCATCGGGGTCGCGGTATCGGTCCTGCTCCTGCTGTTCCGGGCGTCGCGGCCGCATGTGGCCGAGCTGGGACGCACACCGGACGGCACCCGCTGGGTCGACCTGCAGCGCAACCCCGATGCCCTCACCGAACCCGGGGTCGTGGTTATGCGGCCCGAGGGGGGACTTGTCTACGCCAACGCCGACAATGTGGCAGACGCGGTGCGCTCCCACCTCCATGACGACCCCCGTGCTGTCGTCCTCGACACCACGGCTGTCCCTGAGATCGACATCACCGCTGTCGAGATGCTCGACCGGCTGTACGCCGACCTCGAGCACCGTCACGTCCGGCTGCACTTCGCTGGCGAGATCGGCCAGGTGCGCGACCTGCTGAGCGCGACCGGGGTCACGAGCGTCATCACAGATGCGCACCCGACCGTCGACGCGGCCGTGACCGCGGCCCGTCACGACCTCGACCACCCGCCGGGCACCGAACGGGCGTCTACCTGATACCGAGCATCCACGGGAACTGTAAATGAGGACCGGCGCGACCTCCCTTTCCCCCCCGCGGGGAAGTCGTCCGATGCGCTGGTTGCCGCTCGTCCTGCTGGCTTCCGGACAGATGTTGATCGTCTCCGACGTCAACGCGCTCAGGATCTCCATCGGGGCGATCGTGGACGAGTTCGGGATCTCGTCGGCGGACGTCCAGACCGCGCTGGTGGTCTACTCCCTCACGACAGCCGCGTTCGTGATCACCTCTGCCAAGACAGGGGCGCTGTACGGCTCCTTGAGGCTGTTCCGGGGCGGAGCCCTGCTCTTCGCGACAGCCTTGACCGGAGTAGCGCTCAGTACCGGACCGTGGATGCTTGTGGCCTCGCAGGCCGCTGCCGGGGCGGCCGCTGCTGCGCTCCTCCCGGCGGTGGTAGCGCTCGTCGCGGCGAACTACGAGGGCCGTCAGCGGGCCTTCGCGATCGGGGTCGTCAGCGCAGCCGGTGGGGCGGCGGCGATGGTGCTGGCCGGTGTCCTCGGAAGCGTGGCGAGCTGGCGCCTACCGTTCTGGATCCTCGCCACGGTGGCAGCTCTGGTGTTCATCATGAGCGGGCGTCTCGAGCCGACCGCCCGCCAGCGAGATGTCGTCATCGACTGGCTCGGTGTGCTGCTGTCGGCCGGAGCCATCGTGCTTCTCACGGTCGCGGCCAACGGCAGCTCTTCCTGGGGGATCGTCGTGGCGAGGCCGGACGCACCCTTCGCCCCGTTCGGGATCTCGCCGTCGTTGGTCCTCGGCCTTCTGGCAATCGTTCTCGGTTGGCTCTTCAGCCGGCACCAGCACCACAGGATCTCGCACGGTCGCACGCCTTTGGTGTCGCCCGAGGCTGTCGAATCCGAGGCGTCCCGCCGGGCGCTCGTGGCGATCGTCGTCACTCTCGGCGTCTGCAACGGCTATGCCTACCTGCTTCCGCTGTACATGCAGGTCGTCCAGGGGTACGACGGTCTCCGGACGGCGATCTGGATGCTGCCCTACGCATTGTCGCTGTCCGCGGCCGCCGTCTGGGTCACCCGGCTGACCGCCCGCTTCACGGTGCGCACGATCACCCGCTCGAGCATGCTCCTGATGGCAGCCGGCTTCGTCATCGTCGGAACGGGGATCGCTGACCACTGGGGAAACCCGGTCGTCATCCTTGGGCTTGTGCTCGCCGGGGTGGGCACCGGTGCTGTCCTCACCCTCGGCGCGACGGTCATGGTGGGCGCGTCCGGGCCTGCCCTGGCGAGCGAGGTCGGGGGTGTGCGCCACACCGCCGGCAACCTCGGCGCAGCCATCGGGACAGCGCTGGTGGGTGCGCTCCTCGTCACCGCACTGAACATCCTGGTCGACAACGCGGTCGCCGGCAGCAGCGCGTTGCCGCCGGAGCTGAAGAGCCGCGCCCAGCTCGAGCAGCCGGCGTTCATCAGCAACGGCGATCTCGAGCATGAGGCCGAGGCGTACGGCTTGCCTCAGGCGCAGGTGCGCGAGGTGGTGCGCATCAACACAGAGGAACGACTCAATGCGCTGCGGGTCTGCTTCTTCGGCCTCGCCGCCATGGCGCTCCTCGGGGCGGTCGTCGCCCGAGGACTGCCCGACGAGGCTCAGCAGGCGACCGGCTCGCGGCGCTCGTGACGCCTAGGTGGTCACCCGGAGTACCAGGTTGTCGATGACCCGCGTGTCGCCGAACCGCACCGCGACGACGAGGAGTGCCTCACCGACGAGGCAGTGCACCGGCTCGAGAGCGTCAGTGCTGACGAGCTCCAAGTACTCCGGCTCGATCTCACAAGCGCTGAGCACGTCACGTGCGGCACGCACCAGAACAGACGGTTCACGTTCCCCGCTGTCGGCGGCGCAGCGGGCGGCCTCGAGTGCCGGCAGGACAGCCGCCGCCCGGCGGCGGTCCTCCGGGGTGAGAAGCAGGTTGTGGCTGGAGATCGGCACACCATCGGGCTCCCGAGCGGTCGGACAGACCTCGATCCGCACGGGCAGGTCGAGGTCACGCACGAGCTTGCGGACCACGAGCACCTGCTGAGCGTCCTTCTGTCCGACGAACGCCACGTCTGGTCGGGTCATGTTCAGGGTCTTGGTGACCACCGTCGTCACGCCATGGAAGTGGGAGACGCCTCGCTGCACCCCCTCCAGCGGCTCCGTAAGCCCCCGGACGCGCACTTCGGAGGCGAAGCCGGGCGGGTACACCTCCTCTCGGGCCGGGGCGAACAGCAGGTCGGCGCCCGCGGCGGCCGCCGCCGCGGCGTCGGGCTCGTCGTTGCGGCGGCCCCCATCCGGATCCCGGGACCAGTCAGGCTCGTAGCGGCTGAGGAAGAGCGACACGACCACGACGTCACACGTGTCGCGCGCCCGGCGGACAAGCGCGAGGTGACCGCCATGGAGGTGGCCCATCGTGGGTTGGGTGATGACCAGGCCCACTGTTGCCCCCGCGTACCGCAGGTCGCGCAGCGCAGCGCGCAGGTCCGCCACAGTCCGCACGGTCCTCACGCGATGTCCCGTCACCGGTCGCTACCCGACCGGTTCGATGTCCGGGAGCCTCCAGGTCTTGTCGAACCATGGTTCGAGCGGGCCGTAGAGCCGGAACACCACGTACCAGCCCTTGCCGGGGAGGGTCTGGATCCAGTTGGGGCTATCGATGGGTCGTTCGGGGCCGAAGTAGACGTCAGCGGAGCCGTCCGCATTGTCACGAAGTCCCTGTCCTGGCTGGTCACGGACGGCCACTCCTGGTCGGTCTGCAGCATGGATCGGGTCTGGGTGTCGTAGGCGATGACCGACCAGAAGGTGTTGACGGGGACGCCGGCCGGGACGTGCAGCCGGTAGCTCTTCCCGCCGTCGAACGGCGCGCCGTCTGCGTCGACAAAGGCGAAGGGCGACTGGGACCCGGCGCCGACCACCTTCTGCTCCTGCGCCGGGCTCTCGGCGTACCCCTCGAAGAAGAACTGGGCGGCGGAGTCGAGCAGCGCGACACCGTGGTCCTGGAGCTGGTAGCCGCCTACGAAGACCGTGCGCCATGCGCTGTCCGGGTAGTAGTAAGCCTCGGACTGGCGGAACCGGTAGAAGAGCGCGCGAGCGGTGGCGTCCCCCACCGTGGCGGCCTCGGTGAGGATCGCCCGCATCCGCTCATCGAGGGCGAACGGCCTGCCGTGCTGGATGCCGACCGCGGCGAACATCCCCAGCGTGACCGGGTCCGACGACTCGGGTGGTTCAGACTGCACGACCTCGTTCAGGATGTCCCAGAATCGGTAGTCGGCCGGCGGGATGGTGACCCACGGTTCCGGTGAGACGTTGACGAACCGCGTCGGCGGCGGGTCGTCGGCCTGCGCGAGCGGGTACACCCGGGTGTGGGCCTTGATCACCTCGACCGCGGGATGCGGGTCGCCGTGCTCATCGCGAAACCCTCGCAAGGCGGGAAGCATGCCGTAGGTGCGCGGCCGCACCACGAAATAGCCGTCGGGCACATCGCCGTCGTAGCCCGGGGGCAGCAGGAGGTACCGGCCGCCCTGGCCCTTGTCCGGGCCGGTCAGCCCGACGTCCACGACCCACCGTCCCCAGCTGTCGCTGGTCAGGCCGTACACACCGGGTGCAGCATCGAGGACGAGCGGGCCGTCGTGCAGGTCGAGCCACGCCGCGACGTACGCGGTGCTTGTGTTCCCGGTGAGGAAGATCGTGCGCGGATGCAGCAAGTCCTCCCAGACGGCCACGGTCGAGTTCACCGGCCCCCATTTCGACAGCGCCAGGCGAAGCGCTGCGAGGTCCACCGGCGGCAGTGCCAGCAGGTACGCCTGGACCGCCCGCTGGAAGTCGAGGTTGTCGAAGAGCGTCTGGGTCGTTGCGTCGTCGGGGAACCCGTCGAAGAATCGCAACGTGCCCAACCGAGTCTGCACCTCGTCGGGCACCTCGATGCCGGGCGGAAGCGGCGTCGCTGTCGCATGTGGCGTCATGGTTGTCCTCCTGGCGTCGCTGGCTCACCAGACAACTCTTGGACGCCGACCCGTCGATCGCTTCCCCCGCGGTGGACGAGACACCACGCGCATCCGTCACAGGCGCCCTAGCCTGTGCGGGTCAGAGCGTCCCCCGCGATGCCAGGTCCTAGGCGGGACCATCTCCTCTACTGCCTAGCAATCCGCCTGCCTAGCTCGGGATAGGAGGGAGTGAAGAGCAATGGCCACCCTGACACGCAGCATCATGATCGACGCCCCGGTCGCCACGGTGTTCGATTTCGCGTTGGACATCCGCCAGTTGTGGAAGGTGAAGGATGTCGCGCTGACGGAGGTCGACGTCAAGCCTGACGGCGTCGGCACGTCGGCGCGCATGTACACGCACCTACTGGGCTTCCATCTGGAAGGCGGGATCGAATACACCGAGGTCATCCCCGGTCAGCGCATCGTCGCGCAGGTTCACTTCTTCGCGGAAAAGCCCACGTGGACGTTCACGTTCGAACCCGCCGACGACGGCACCAAGGTGACCGCAGAGGGTGCATGGGACCTGAAGGTCCCGGTCGTGGGTAAGCCCATCGAGAGAATGATGGTGAAGGAGCACGAGCCCTTCGTAGAGGAGCTGCTCGCCAGCCTCAAGACACAGGTAGAGGCCAAGACCGCCGCCTGATCCCGCGGCGCCGCCGGATGAGGCCCGAGTCCAGTCACGGCGGGGCGAGTACGTACACAAAAGCCCAGGTCAGAGCGGGTCTGCCTGGGCTTTTGGGTTGGCGCGCTCGGAGGGATTCGAACCCCGAAGCTTTTGATCCGTAGCCGCAGCGGCGTTGGCTGGGACAGTCTGGATCAGTCTGTTTCATGCTCAGCAGAGGCCATTCGGCAACGGTGGAGTTGCGTGTCGTCTGCTCTCGTTGCAGTCAGGACTGCCTGTCAGTCCGCAGCTCTCACACAGGCACTCAGGCTGCCGGTAGTGGGCCGCGAGATGCGGCAACGGCGGTCGGCATGATGCATCACGGGTCGTGATACCGGTGCGGCCCGAGATGGGCAGGCCGCGGACCGTACCTGCCCGAGGCTCCTCGGAGGCGACCGCAGACCGCCTCTGGTGGCCCCAGGCGGCTGGTCACGCGTAGGTGGCGCTGAAGGAATTCCTGCCGGATTGCCTGGCTCAGCCCGTCCTCCTGACTGGGGGGACGGTGTACTTCCCGCGGTACATCCGCTCCTCGGGCTGGTACATGCGCATCACCATGAAGAACCCGTCTGCCGGCGCCGGCAGCCAGTTGACCTCCTTCTCGGCGCCGGGGGAGTCGTGCTGGATCAGGACAGTCAGACCGCCGTCGGTATCTGGTTGGAGATTTTCGGCCATGTTGCCGATGCCGAACCGGTCGATGGGGTTGCCGACCAGGAATCCGGCCAAGTCATACATGGTGATCCGCCAGTAGCGGGCGGGCGGCAGCTCACCCGGCGGGAACAGCAAGGCGTACCTGTTGCTTCCATGGAGAGGGTTGCCGTCGGCGTCGGCACGGCCAAAGGCGCCGGCTACCTCGCTTGCCAGGTCGCCCCACACGTGCTTCCAGCCCACGGCGCCGCGGAAGAGCCAGTCGTCCAGGCTCACCAGATCCAGACTCACTTGCCAGGTGCCACCCGGCTGGACGGGAGCGAGCCTGCGCGCCCTGTGCTCGAGAAGGCTCTCTGCGTCCGGCACCGCGCGCTCCAGGCCGGCCAAGGTCGCCGGGGAGAGCGCGTCGACGTGGAACCCGTCGCTGAGCGTGATACCCACGCTTGCGAGTTGGCGCGCGAAGGCTGCCTCGTCTTCTCGGATCGTGATGTCCTTGAGCGTCTCGCACAGCTCCTCGAAGTACAGCAGGTCTGTTGGCGTCGACGAACCGGGACGTTGCGGGGGCCGTATCGGTGGACCTGGCTCCAGCGGCTGCTTGGGCCCCTTCCAGTCGCGAAGGGGGACGAGCTGAAGGCCGTCCTGGAGCACCGTCACGTTCTTGACGTCGCCTTCGCCGTACACCGCGATGTGCGGCCAGATGATGACATAACGGCTCCGCACCCGGATGCTCTTCACGTCCGGCGGCAGGTCCCCGTCCCACTCCATCGGGAGAAGGGCGTACGGCGAGGGATGGCCGCCGTCCTGCTTCTGGCTGATCGTGTGCGTGTCGCCGTGCAGCTCCCAGACCGAGGTCCGGAAGTAGCGCTCACCCAGATCCGGGTGCACCACGACGACCGGCCCGTTCGCCAGGTCGACCACCGCGTTCGAGTACAGCGTCTCGGTGTTCGGAGTCTGGATCAGGCGCAACTTCTCAGTGAGCAGGGCGCGTGCATGTCCCCAGACGTTGATCCCGTGGGCTCGCGGGTCGACTGGCGAACGGTCCGCACCGGGCGGCAGCGGAGCCGAAGACTGACGCAACACCCGGCCGGCCTTGACCCATTGCATCCCCCAAATCACGGCCTGGACACCGAACACGTAGGCCTTGAGCTCGTCGGCCTGGTCTTGCTCCAGCCGCGCGAACGCTTCCTCTGGCGCCATCAGCGTGGCTGCCTCTGCCGGTTGCGCCTGCCTCTGATGCGGCACGGCAGTGACCGGTTGCTGCGTCTGCTCCGAAAGCCCGGAGGCCTCGTCCATGGTCCGGTCCCCTCTCTTGGGAGTCACACCGCAAGCCTCCGCCTCGCCCCGGACGCTCGCGTCACCCCGCACGGAGGATGTGCCAGCCGTCCCACGCAACGACCCCTGCGACCGGTCGCTCCGACGTAATGGAGACGGTTCCTGCAGATGCCCGAGCGCTCTACCCACCGATGCCCGAAGGTCGTTCGAAGCGATCCGAGAGCTTGCCGTAACGACCTGGTCTTCATGCTCATGGCCTTGCACGCCAACCGACCGTCATGGCGACGCCATCGGCGGAGTCCAGGTGATCGTGGGTTGTGGTGCTCGGGCCAGTGTCGAGGTAGCGGGCGCCTCTGGGGCGTCGGGTGGTGGTGACAGAATTGGTCATGCCCCACGGTCACACGACAGGACACCTACGGGGGTAGGACGGATGCAGGACGGTCGCAGTCGGTGTGCGGCGGCTCGCCAATCGCTGGGAGCACAAAAGCCCAGGTCAGAGGGTGTCTGCCTGGGCTTTCGGGTTGGCGCGCTCGGAGGGATTCGAACCCCCAACCTTTTGATCCGTAGTCAAATGCTCTATCCGTTGAGCTACGAGCGCTGGGCCGTCGGAGAGTTTAGCGTGCCGCCCTCACCAGGACGAAATCGGTCCAGCGATGCCCCGGGGATGCGAACAGTAGGGGGAGAGGCCCGAGTTCACCCTGCGCCCAAGACCCGCCGGAGGAACGGAACCACCAGCTCCCTCGTCCGCCCCGGGTTGTCGACGAACGGCCAGTGCCCGCTGTCCTCGAGCACGTGTACCTCGGCCGACGGAAAGGACCTCCGCTGCAGCTCGGCCTGCGCGACGGGGATGTACGGGTCCTTCGCGCCCCACACGACGAGGGCGGGCCGGTCGAGCGCACGCATCTCCGCGGACAGGGTCTCGAGAGCCGCCGGCGGGCTGGCCCGGTACAGCTTGAGCACCGCCTTGCGCGTGGGGGTGTCGAAGTCGTCGTACATCCGGTCGACGAACTCGGGCGGGAGGCCACGTGGGTTTCCGGCCTTCATCACGAGGCGCCAGACGGGCCGAATGGTGGTCGCCATGAACAGCTCCCCCAGCCCCGGCGTACGCCAGATCTTCGCCATCGTGTGCCAGTTGTAGTCGAGCAGCACACCGGTGTTGACGAGGACGACCGAGGCGAACCGGTCGGGGTGCTGCATCGCCCAGCCCAGCCCCCAAGGCCCGCCGAAGTCGTGCAGGACGAGGTGCACCCTGGAGACACCAAGCGCCGAGAGAGCCGAGTCGATGAATGCGGCGTAGCCGCCCACGCTGTAGTCGAAGTCGGCCGGCTTGTCGGCCTGACCGAAGCCGGGCGCGTCCCATGCCAGGGCCCGGGCGTACGGCCCGACCGCCTGCACCAAGTCCTCCCAGTCACGCGACGAGCCCGGGTTGCCGTGCACGAAGACAACCGCCTCCGTCGCGGCGGGGTCACCCGCGCTCAGCAACGGTGTGCGGATCCCTGCCACCTCGAGAACCGACGAAACCACGTCTGCCGTCACGTCCACACCTGCCTCGGTTGTCCCTTGGCTGACCAGTCAAGCACTGTCGGTGCCGTGCTGCCTGACGCGTTGTGGCCAGCTCACGGCCAGACCTGCCGCAAGTGCGGCGCCGCCGCGACCTCCGTACGACGACGGACCCGGCTGTTCATCGCGACGCGCCGGAGGCTGTCCGTGGTGAACAGCGACTCTCGGGGCTCGGCGAACCCCATCGCGTCCAGGATCCGCCAGGCCATCACCGGGTCGTGCTCGGCGACCGCGTGCGCCCGGTCGATGTAGCTCCGGACCGCCCGCATCCGCAGGGGCCGCGCCCCGGGAACAACCGAGGCCGGGAGCTGCAGGTCCCCGCCCACGGCGAACCTCCATGCTTCCCCGATCGGCCGTGCCGTCGCCTCGAAGAAGCGCGGAGCCACCGGGCTGGAGCCTGCCCGGAGTACGTCGCGCAGCGCGAGAGCCTCGAGGGCGGCCACGGTCATGCCTTGGCCGTAGACGGGGTTGAGGGCGCAGACCGCGTCCCCCAGGGCGACCAACCCCTCGGGAAAGCGGTGCAGCTTGTCGAAACGGCGCCAGATGTTCGCCGGGAAGCGCTGCTGCTGGACCTCACCGACCGGCTTCGCCACGCGCAGCGCCCGACGGATCCTGCGAGGCAGGACCGTGTCCGCGAACGCCAACCAGTCCTCGAAGGCGAGCGGGGGGTGATGGCCGGCGTACCCGAACAGCGTCACGATCCAGGTGCCGTCCTCCTGGGCAAGGGCTGCCGCGCCTCTGGGCCAGTCGGCGGATGCGCCGACCGCGACGAGCGTCAGGGGCTCCATCCGACTACCCGGGATACGGAAGCGCTGGGAGGCGTAGGTGAGGTCGACATCGACCTCTTCCTCGACGGGTGCCGGGTAGCCCATCCGCTTGAGCCACGCCGTCAGCCGGCCGCTGCGCCCGGTGGCGGCCACGACGAGGTCCGCGAGCACGTCCCGCGGCGCGTGGCCGACGGCGTTCGGCTCGACCCGAGCGCCCGTGACGCGCGTGAGGGTGTAGTCGGCGCTGAGTCCCAGCACGTCGCAGGCATCCATGATGTCGACGTTCCCCAGGTCCTGGACCCGACGCAGCAGGGTCGCCTCGAGAAAGGGGCGGCTCGGCTCGAACAGCGCCCCTCGACTCTCCTGGCCCGTCGAGGCCGGACTCGTTCCCTGGCAGAAGACGTGCCCGCCGATCTCGACGTGCAGCTGATCGAGCGAGCGGGCAACCGGCACACCCGCCTCGACGAGCTCGGCGAGGACGCCCGGGAAGAGCTCGTCCAGGGCATGCGCTCCGGGCGCCAGCAACAGGTGGGCATGCCGCCCCTGAGGCACTCCCCGACGCGGACGGCCGTCCGTCGGAAGCCGGTCGCGCTCGACCAGGGTGACCCGCGCGAAGTGGTCGGCGAGGACGCGAGCGGCGAGGATGCCGCTCATGCTGGCGCCCAGGACAAGGGCGTGTTCTCCATAGAGAGGTGTCGTGCCGAGGGGGTCCCCGGTGCGCTGGCGTGGAAAGTGCATGTTGAGTCTCGCTCCCGAAGAGGCGGCTCACCGCCGCTGCGATGGGACGCTTGGCGCGTCCGACGTACTCCGGTTGCCCAGTTAACCGGCAGGGACGGGCCAGGTCACCTCACCCGTTGGTACTACGGGCGATGGGGTTGCGTGTGCTTCAGGTCACACGTTGATCGATCCAATAGCCGGTCCAAAATCTTGTGAGTACATTCACTAGCAGCCATACTGCGCCGCGCATGCGCTCGGCGTACCTTGGCGATCACCGAAGATCGTCGCAACGAAGCGACGATCCACAGCATCAACAACTCCACGACAGACCATCGATACGCTCGATGGCCGGAAGCGTCTTTCCGCATTCCGGACGCGCGAGAGGGAAACGGTAGGCCATGACCGCCGACACTGCGTCGACCAGTAGCGAGATCAACCAGAGTGCGCCCACGACCCACCAGGGCATCCTGGAGTGGGTCCATGAAGTCGCCGAGCTCACCCAGCCGGACAGGATCCACTGGTGCACCGGCTCTGACGAGGAATGGGTCGAGCTGACCGACTCCCTCGTCGCGAGCGGCACCTTCGTCCGGCTGAACGAGGAGAAGAAGCCGAACTCCTTCTGGGCCGCTTCCGACCCCACCGA
Organism: Nocardioidaceae bacterium; assembly: GCA_036375975.1. Classification (GTDB taxonomy): domain Bacteria; phylum Actinomycetota; class Actinomycetes; order Propionibacteriales; family Nocardioidaceae; genus Nocardioides_C. Next base: position 12,964 of record DASVBF010000075.1, read on the forward strand.
CGTGGCGCGTGTCGAGGACCGCACCTTCATCTGCTCGGTCGACGAGCGTGACGCGGGGCCGACCAACAACTGGATGGACCCGAACGAGATGAAGGCCATCATGCGGGACCTCTACCGAGGTTGCATGCGTGGCCGCACGATGTACGTCATCCCGTTCGTCATGGGTCACCTCGAGGCCGAGAAGCCGATGTTCGGCGTGGAGATCACGGACTCGGCGTACGTCGTCGCCTCCTTGCGTGTCATGGCGCGGATGGGCACGAACGTTCTCCGCCGCATGGAAGAGGTCGACGCGGAGTTCGTCCCCGCGCTCCACTCGGTCGGCATGCCGCTCGAGCCGGGCCAGCAGGACGTGGCCTGGCCGTGCAACGACACCAAGTACATCGTGCAGTTCCCCGAGGAGCGCGCGATCTGGTCCTACGGCTCCGGGTACGGCGGCAACGCCCTTCTCGGCAAGAAGTGCTACGCCCTCCGCATCGCCTCGGTCATGGCCCGTGACGAGGGCTGGCTCGCCGAGCACATGCTGATCCTCAAGCTGACCAGCCCCGAGGGCGTCGTGAAGTACGTCGCCGCCGCGTTCCCGAGCGCCTGCGGCAAGACCAACCTCGCCATGCTGGCCCCGACCATCCCGGGCTGGAAGGTCGAGACCCTCGGCGACGACATCGCCTGGATGCGCATCGGCGAGGACGGCCGCCTCTACGCGGTCAACCCCGAGTACGGCTTCTTCGGTGTGGCTCCGGGCACGAACGAGAAGACCAACCCGAACGCCATGCGCACCATCGACATCGGCAACTCGGTCTTCACGAACGTCGCCCTCACCGACGACGGGGACGTCTGGTGGGAGGGCATGGAGAACATGCCGTCCCACGCGACCTCCTGGAAGAAGCAGGAGTGGACGCCCGAGTCGGGCGAGCTCTCGAGCCACCCGAACAGCCGCTACTGCACCCCGATCAAGCAGTGCCCGATCCTGGCTCCGGAGTACGACGACCCGAAGGGCGTGCCGATCGACGCGATCCTCTTCGGCGGGCGTCGCAAGACGACCATCCCACTCGTGACCGAGGCCCGCGACTGGACGCACGGCACGTTCATGGGCGCGACCCTGTCGAGCGAGACCACCGCCGCCGCCACGGGTGCGGTCGGTGTCGTGCGGCGTGACCCGATGGCGATGCTGCCGTTCATCGGCTACAACGCCGGTGACTACTTCAACCACTGGATCACGGTCGGCAAGGACAACGACGCCGCCAAGCTGCCGCGGATCTTCTACGTCAACTGGTTCCGCCGGGACGACGAGGGGAACTTCCTCTGGCCGGGCTTCGGCGAGAACAGCCGGGTGCTCAAGTGGGTCATGGAGCGTATCGACGGCCTGGGCGCCGCCGTCGAGACCCCGATCGGATACGTCCCCACGCCGGAGGCGCTGGACACCGAGGGTCTCGACATGAGCGCTGAGGACCTCGAGAAGGCGCTCCGCGTCGACGTCGAGGAGTGGAAGGCCGAGATCCCGCAGATCACGGAGTGGTTCGAGAAGTTCGGCGAGAACCTCCCTGCCGTCCTCTGGACCGAGCTCGACGGCCTCAAGGCCCGTCTCGGCGCGACGGAGTAGCCGACCCGAAACGCCGCAGCGAAGGCCCCGTTCGGACAGAATGGGGCCTTCGTCGTGTTCGGCGACGGATGTGGTTGCATGACGCTTATGTGGCCGCTGCTGCATACTTTCCTTTACGGGGGAGAGGGAGGCGTCCCGTTGGCAAGTAAGTACGGACCGGAAGAACGTCTACTGCTGGAGACGGCCGCCGGCCGCCTGTACAGCAACGCGGTCACGAACGGCCGTCTGGCCGTGGACGACCCCCAGGTCACGGAGGACAAGTCCCGACCGGCGGTCGACCTACTGGTCGACATCGGGCTTCTCGTCCTGGACGATGCCGCGAGCCACTACCTCCCGGTCGACCCTTCGACTGTTCAGAGCCGTGTCGTCGTACCCCTCAGCCGTGAGGGCGCGGACCTTCTCAACGAGTCCGCCGAGTGGGCGGAGGCGTTCTCCGATCTCGGCCAGACATATCGCAAGGCGGCTCGATCACAGCTTGCACCGGTCATGGAGATCCGCGGCTTCACGCAGATCGACAAGTTCCTGGAAGCGAGTGTCGCCGACGCCCGCAGGGAGCTCCTGACAGCCCAGCCTCACGGCCGCCGACCAGCGAACATCCTCGCCCTCAGCGAGAACCGAGACGTGCGCGCGCTCGACCGCGGCGTGCGGATGCGCACTCTCTACCAACACTCGGCTCGCCAGAGTCCCGCGACCCGGGAGTACGTGGCAGAGCTGACGGCGCGGGGTGGGGAGGTGCGCACCCTGGACGAGTTCTTCCGGCGCCTGATCATCATCGACCGCGAGGTCGCGGTAATCCCCGGGTCGGAGGACCACACGGTCGCGCTCGCGATCCGACACAAGTTCGTCGTGGCGTACCTGGTCGATATATTCGAGCGGGCCTGGGAGCGGGGGCGGCCGTTCACCGCCCACGACGCGCGAAGCGAGAAGTCGATCGCGTCCGACGTTCGCGCCATGACGATCCGGCTGCTCGTGGAAGGCCACAGCGACCCCGCCAGCGCGAAGCGACTCGGGGTCAGCACACGCACCTATGCCGGCTACATCGCGGCACTCAAAGAGGAGTACGGCGTCCAGACGAGATTCCAGCTCGGATACGCCATGGGTCGGGCCCAGATCAACGGCCCTCGGGACTACGAGGACGCGGAGAGTGTCGAGGCCACCGAGGGGCTCGACAACCTCTGACCACCGTCGTCGCCGTTGAACTCGCCGGAAGTCATCACCCGATCCCTCGCCTCCGACGAGTACCCCGGACACAAATAGGCGAGGGCAGAGCATGTGGGTACATGCCTGCCCTCGCAGGTTGAGACGGGCCGGGGGGATGGCGCTAGGAGCGAACAGCCGGGGGGGTGGCTTTTGTGTTCGTCCTCGTCTCAAGCTTTTTGGCGAGCGGCCGGGGCCGCCGCATTTGTCACCACCCGAGATCGTTCGTCGGTCTGAGCAGGCTCAGCCGATGATCCGGTAGGTGCCGGCGCCGCCCTTCGACGAGGTCGGGCCCCAGGCGCTGTCGGCCTGCGCCGGCGCAGCGAAGGCGGCGAGACCAAGGACGGCCGTCGCCAGGGAACCAGCAACGATGCGGACGGTGATTCGCTTGTTCATGATGAAACCTCGTTGGGTAGTCGGTGCTGGCCGCCGGGACGAGCGACCTGCAACAAGTGTCGGACATCTGTAGCCATTTCGACCACAGATTCGATCCTCATAGATCTGCAGTGCATTTTTGTGCAGAACGGCAGAATTGCTGCGCGACACCCCAAGATGTTGGATAATGCCCTCCGCTTTCGTCCGGGCCAAGGTAGCGCGACGCACCGACCGATATCTTTACTTAACGGATGAAACTTCGCAACAACATCTACATGTGTTTCTTCACCGCATCTTCGGACCGGCGCTCCACGGGGCCTCCGCTCACTACGCTGGAGAGGTGAACCGGCTACGCCCTCGCGCGATCGCGCTGTTCGCGGCTGCCTGGGCGGTCGTCGCAGTGCCGGTCGGGGTCATCGCCTTCACCCACAGCTCGAGCACCACCACGGTGGCGGGTCATGAAGCCGTCGTCTCACCGACCTTCGACGGCTACGCCACGCTCGACCTGGGACCGTACGTTCCCAGCATGCGTTACCCGTCCGGGCGGCGCCTCGGCGTCTACATCGACGTCGGACCGACCCACCTCACGTCGTACGAGCAGCTCATCCGTCGCTATGGCGCCATCGGTGCCCAGCCGGAGGGCGAGATCGCGAAGATCGGCAGCTCTCTGCGGGCCCTCGCGTTGCGCTGTGCACTCGCGGGGACGCTGGTCGGCCTGGCGGGTCCGGGGGTCTGGCTGCTGCTGGGGGATCGGCGACGAGCGGAGCTTCACCGCCAGCTCACCCCCCGTCGCGCAGCCGTCGCCGGGCTCAGCGGAGTTCTGGTCGTGGTGGGGTTCCTCCAGCCGTGGAACAGCGAGGATCCGGCCCTCGAGGAGCAGGCCACGTGGGAGCCCATCGCGCACGAGCTTCCCGGCGTACCGATCCCGGCCGAGGCGCGACCGCTCGAGGTGGAGTCCGGGCTCTTCACCCGCGCAACCAAGCGGCTCGCTGAGAGCATGCTCGACACCTACACCAGGAGCGTGTCGTTCTACGCCGACCTCACCGCCCGCGTCCCGGACATCGCCGACGAGATCCGAGCGCCGGAGGAGGGCGAGACCGTTGCCCTGCTTGTGAGCGACCGGCACGACAACATCGGGATGGACAAGGTCGCCCGCGCGATCGGTGACGTCGCAGGGGCGACCGTCCTTCTCGACGCAGGCGACGACACCTCCACCGGGTCGTCCTGGGAGGCGTTCAGCCTTGACTCCCTCGACCGGGTCTTCGCCGACTACGACCATCGCTTCGAAGTGGTCGGCAACCACGACGAGGGGCCGTTCGTCGGCAAGTACCTCGACGACCTCGGCTTCACCCGACTGGACGGGAAGGTCGCCGAGGCGGACGGCATCCTGTTCTTCGGGGCCGACGACCCTCGCAGCAGCGGGCTCGGCTCGTGGCGGGACGAGACCGGCCTGTCCTTCGAGGAGCACGCCAGGCGGGTGGCCGACCAGGTGTGCGACTACGACGAACAGAGCGATCGGGTCGCCACGCTCCTGGTCCACGACGTGGATACAGGGCGTCACGCGTTGGAGCGCGGCTGCGTGGACCTCGTCGTGGGTGGTCACCTGCACGAGCAGGTGGGACCGACCGAGGTCGTCGGCGCCAATGGCCAGGTGGGTTACGCGTACACCACCGGCACGGCCGGCGGAGCGGCGTACGCGCTGGCGATCGGGAGCAAGCTCCGCCGCGACGCCCAGGTCACGCTGATCACCTACCGCGACGGGCGGCCCGTGGGTCTGCAGCCCGTGACGATCGAGACGATCGGCGACTTCCGGGTCTCCCCGTACCTCGAGCTCGACCCGCCGCCCGGCGAGGTGGCCGACCCGGGCGGCGGAGGCGAGCCACAGTAGGGGTGCCTCAGGGTGTCGAGCCAGAGGCGGCGAGGTCCTCCGACCAGTCGACCACGTTCGACCAGTCCTGCCTCGACGTCGCGGTTCCCCCTGTCGCGGGGCCCTGCCCGACGTACTGTCGCCGGACCGCACCGAGCTCCATCACCGTGACTTGAGCAGCCCTCGCGCCTACCCGTCTCCGGGAGTGCGCGCGGCGGAGGTGCCGACGGTGGTGGTGCCGGCTGTGGGCGTGGTGCCGACGGTGATGGTGCCGAGCGTGATGGTGCCGGCGCTGTGCCTGGTGACGCCTGTGGGCATGGTGACGCCCGTGCGCATGGTGTCGAGCGTGGTGCCGACGGTGGTGCTGCCTGTGAGCATGGTGGCGAGCGTGGTGGTGGCGCCGGTGATGCGCATGAAGGTGCCGCCGGTGCCTGTGGTGCTTCGCATGATGCCGACGGTGATGTGCGTGGTGGTGGACGCGATGCCGGTGGTGTCGTGCGTGATGGTGGCGCCGGTGATGCCGCTTGTGCCTCACCTTGTGCGTGGCGTGGCCCGCGCGGCGTGCGGAGTACCAGCTGGTCCTCCCGGCGGCCGCGGCGCGGGTCAGCGAGATGTGCATGTGGTCGCGGTGGCGCAACGTTCCCGAGCAGCGCCTGATCCTCCGGCAGCCTCCGCTCAGGTAGCGGCGCTTCTTGTAGTGGTAGGTCGCCGAGTAGATGTGGTCGTTCCAGATCACGTACATGACTCCCATGCGCCTTGCCAGGGCGTCCTTGCGCCCGAACCGGTCCCGTTTCCGGAGCCGGTGGACGAAGCTGGCCGCGTAGTGCCGGTCCCGCCGGGACCTGGCGTCGAGGGCCCAGTCGAAGGCGCGGCCCTCCTTGTGCTCAGACACCCCGCCGGACCTGCACGAGCGGGAGATCCCGAGCGAGCCCGAACCCGGGTAGCGCCGCATCAGGTACCTCGCCAGCATGACCGTCCCCGGCTTGGGACTCGGGCTGCATCTCGACTGTGGGTGGTAGTTCGGGAACCCCTCGAGCGGCGGCAGCGCCACGCCTGGACCTGCCGGCAGAAGCGAGAGGAGGACGATGGCCGCGACTGTGCAGATCAGGCTTCTGAAGGGAGCCTTCCTGGCGGGTGGACGACGGGTCGACTGGTGCATGAGAGATCCCAAGACGGGTTGACGCGCCGCCCGGGGACGGCCTTTCTCCGTTGGGCGGGAAGGCTCTTCCGTCCCGAGCAAAGGAAAAGTAAAACCGCCGCCCGGAGCATATGTCGGTGTCTTGTCGGATATCTCGGGTTCTTGTTTTTCTCCCGCTATGAGCAGAATGTCGGAAGTACCGAGGTGCGCATGCGACGAAGCGGCCCTCATCGGTGGGATGAGGGCCGCTTCGGGACTGGCGGAGGTGGCGGGATTTGAACCCGCGAGAGGGGTTTGCCCTCAACCCGCTTAGCAGGCGGGCGCCATAGACCGGACTAGGCGACACCTCCAGGCAGCGAAGGCAAGGTTACCGGTGGCTGCCTGGTCTGAGCCAATCGGGACCGGCTCAGTTGATCCGGCGGTATCCGTGGCCCCGGTTGAGGTGGCCCTGCAGGTCCTTCACGAAGCTGTCGGCGCTCCCGGCCAGCATCCGCACCGGGATGACCGTCGTACGCCCGTCCCGGAGCCGGAGCACCACGCACCGTTCGCCGGCGACGGTCGTCGCCACGACGTCCTCGACGTCGGTCCACCGCGCCTGCTTGACGCCGGTCCCCCGGATCAGCCGGACCCGGTAGCCGGCCTCCTCCAGTCGCACCACCGTCGCACCCCGCGTGAGCAGGGAACCCCCGACGAGGAGAAGCAGCACGGCGGCGACGATCCCGGCCCCGAGGACAGCCGTCGAGATGTCGAGCAGCGCGACGCCGACGGTGAGCAGGATCAGCACGACGCCCAGGACGGCGAGGAGGACCCCGAGGATGCGGGCCGCGATGGGCTGGGACAGGCGGTACTCGGACGGCACAGGTCGATTGAACCCAACGTCCTGGCCGGCGTCCAAATGCGCCGTCGGTGGCTCTTGTCACGAGGGTGTGGCGCCCGTCACACTGAGGAGCCACCCCTCAACATTTCGGGCGGCCGGAGGTGGCACCGTGACAACTTTGGATCACGCGATCGTCGGACTCGAGCAAGCCCTCGACAAGCCGCCTCGCCAGCAGTCCTGGCGCTGGCTCGTGCGCCAGCGCCTCTCCGCCGCGCTCGAGGCGCTCGCCGGCGAGAACACCCGCGCAGCCGATGCCTGGCTCGCCTGTCGGCAGGCCCGGCTGCTGCGTGAGCGAGACGTCCTCTCCCTCAAGCTCGATCGGCTCGCGGGCCAGGTCCTCGACGGCGAGGTCGAGCCCGTCCGCACAGAGCTCAAGCGCCTCATCACCGAGCTCGGTCGTCACAAGCAGCGGCTCAACGACCTCCTGTACGACACCGTCGCGCTGGAGATCGGCGGTTCGGAGTAGGACCGGCGACGGTGAAGCGAGCGAACGCCCCCGCAGCTGCGGGGGCGTTTCTCCTGACCGGCGCCGTTCAGCTCGCGGGTGCCTGGCATCGTTCGGGGTACGACGCGGCACCGTGACGACGACAGGAGGACGACGATCGTGATCGACACCGGCAACTACGTGCGGTTCGAGCGAGCAAGCTCGGTGCACACGACGGAAACCGGCGTGGTGGCCGACCTGCACGGCGAGCAGCTCCGCGTCGACGTGGTGCGCGAGGACGTCGTCCGGTTCAAGATCAGCCGCGGCGGCGTGTTCGACGAGAGCCCGACGTACGCCGTCTGCGTGGACCCACTCGCCCAGCGCGTTCCCTTCACGGTGGAGCAGGGCGTGAGCGAGGTGCGGCTGCGTACGTCGGGGATGGTCGTCACGATCGGACTCGACCCGTTCCGGCTCGACGTGCACCGCCCGGACGGCAGCCCGGTCGTCGAGACCGCCCAGGACGAGGGCGGGCGGCACTGGACCTATGCCACCCTCAACGACGCCTTCACCCTGCGCCGGCGCTGTCGTCGTGAGGACTCGATCTACGGCCTGGGGGAGAAGACCGGCCACCTGAACCGTCGCGGCCGCGACTTCACGCTCTGGAACAACGACGTGCTCGACCCCCACGCCGCGCGCGAGTGGACGGAGGGTCTTCCCGCCGACGACCCACGCGCGGACCGGACGAGCACGGAGTTCGACCCGTACTACGTCTCGATCCCGTTCTTCTACCACCAGGGCTACCCGGCCGGCGCCATGGCGGCGTCGTTCGTCGACAACGGCTACCAGGCCGACTACGAGTTCTCCCACGACGAGGAGTACCGCATCCACTTCCGAGGTGGGCAGTACACCGAGTACGTATTCGCCGGCCCGTCGATGCCGGACATCCTGCGTCACTACACCTGGCTGACCGGCCGGATGTCTCCGCCGCCGCTCTGGTCGTTGGGCTACCACCAGTGCCGGTGGTTCGACTACACCCAGGAGGACGTGGAGCGACTCGCGGCCCGGCACCGCGACGAGGAGATCCCTTGCGACGGACTGTGGCTCGACATCGACTACATGGACGGCTACCGGGTCTTCACCTGGGACACCGACGCCTTTCCCGACGCCGCCGCGATGCTGAAACGCCTTGCTAGCAAAGGCTTCCGGGTGATCACGATCATCGACCCGGGGGTGAAGTACGAGCCGGGCTACTGGGTGTTCGACCAGGCCCGTGAGCGCGACGTGCTGTGCAAGACCGAGGGCGGAGACGTCTACATCGGCCAGGTCTGGCCGGGCAACACCGCCTTCCCCGACTTCGTGACCGAGGAGGCGCGCACGTGGTGGGGGGAGCTGAACGCCGCCCATGTGCAGTCGGGACTGGCCGGGATCTGGAACGACATGAACGAGCCGGCGACCGGAGCCATCGACCCTCGCTCGATGAGGTTCGGCGCCGGGAAGTACTCCCACGAGCGGTTCCACAACCAGTACGCCCTGCTCATGGCGATGGGCACGGTCGACGGGCTGCTCGAGGCGATGCCGGAGCTGCGGACCTTCGTGCTCTCGCGAGGCGGGTCGCCCGGCATCCAGCGGTACGCCGCGAACTGGATGGGTGACAACGTCTCGCGCTGGGACCACCTCTGGCTCAGCATCCCGATGGCCTCCGGCTTCGGGATCTCCGGACAGCCGTTCGTCGGCGCCGACATCGGCGGCTTCTTCGGACACTCGAACGGCGAGCTGTTCCTGCGATGGATGCAGTACGGCGCCCTCACACCGTTCTGCCGCAACCACTCGGCCATCGGCAACGTCGACCAGTACGCCTGGGCGTGGGGCGACGTGATCCGCGACCTCGCGCGTGAGGCGATCCGGCTGAGGTACCGCCTGCTCCCCTACCTCTACGCCACGTTCCTCCACGCGTCCGAGACCGGCGCCCCTGTGCAGCGCCCGCTGGTGTTCGACTACCAGGACGACCTGACGGTCCGCGACATCGATGACGCCTACCTCCTCGGCTCCGATCTCCTGGTGGCGCCGGTGTTCGAGACCGGCGTGACTGCCCGGCAGGTCTACCTGCCCTCCGGCACCTGGTACGACTGGCAGAGCGGCGAGCGGTACGACGGGCAGCGGTACGTCCAGAGCCCGACCCCCATGGAGCGCATCCCGATCTTCGCCCGGGGCGGAGCCGTGATCCCGATGTGGCCGGATGCGCCCGCCTCGACGGCGGGTTACCACCCGGAGGCGGTCGAGCTGCACCTCTTCGTCCCCGGGGCCGACGACACGAGCGAGTCCTTCATGCAGGAGGACGACGGACTGACCTTCGCGGCCCTCGACGGCGCCCGCCTGCGCACCTCCCTCGAGGTCAGCAGGCGCGGCGACCTCGTCGAGCTCCGGGCCCGGGTGGAGGGAGACGGCTACCCGGAGTTCGCCCGACGGGAGCTCCACCTCGTCGTACACGGGGCCACCCCGGCGGCCGTACGCCTGGACGGCCGGGAGATCCGGCCCTCCAGCGGGTACTTCGTCCTGCCGAACTCCGGGACCGGGTTCCGGGTCGAGTTCGACGTCCGCGGCTCGGACTAGCGCGCGGACGTGAAACGCCCCGGCCGGAAACCCGGCCGGGGCGTGTCGTCGGCGGCGGTCAGCCGTTGTACGACGGCTGGGACTGCACGTTGAAGGTCCCCATCCTGACCCTCTTCGCGTCCGCGACGCGGGAGTCCCTCACGTCGAAGACGTCCAGGCCCTGCTGGATGTCGTTGGAGTAGATGTAGCCGTTGTACCAGTACGCCGACCAGGACCCGCCGAGCTTCAACGCCTCGTCGGAGAGCGGGCCGCGGTCGAACCAGGCGATCTCCTTCGGGTTGGCCGAGTCGGTGAAGTCGTAGACGGACACACCGCCCTGGTACCACGCCTGCACCATGATGTCCCTGCCCTGGACCGGGATCAGCGAGCCGTTGTGGGCAACGCAGTTCTCGGTGTTGGACTGGGTGCGCGGCATCTTGTAGTAGCTGCGGAACTGCAGCTGTCCGTCGACGATGTCGTAGATCCCGTCGGCACCCCGGTTCGGCCCGACCGTGGGGTTGCAGGTCGGCGACCCGCCGCCACCGAGCTCGTCGGTGAAGACCACCTTGGTGCCCGCGTTGTTGAACGTTGCCGAGTGCCAGAAGGCGAAGTTCTCGGTGTCGCGCACCTGCTCGGTCACCACCGGGTGCTCACGGTCGGAGATGTCGAGCAGGATCCCGTCTCCCATGCACGCGCCCGCAGCGATGTCCTTGCTCGGGTACGCCGTGATGTCGTGGCAGCCGCTCGTCGTGCTGGAGCCGTTGCCACCCGGGTTTCCGCCGTCCGGGAAGAGCACAGGCGTCCCGACCAACGCGGCCTCCTGCGGCGAGGCGACCGGGATCTTCACGACGCTGATGCTGTCGTGCGGCGGCTGGCAGTCCGGGAAGGCAGCGTTCGGCCCGTAGGACGACACGTAGACGTAGAGGTCCGCGCCGTCCTTCGTCGGAGCGAGGGTGTGGGTGTGGGAGCCGCAGTCGGTCTCGACCGCGGCGACGTACTCCGGGTGGGCAGGGTCACTGATGTCGAAGACCCTCAGGCCCTCCCAGGACTCCTTGATCGACGCCGACTGGGAGGTGCTTGCGCACGAGTCGTCGTTGCGGCTCGAGTCGACGCTGAGCACCAGGAGGTTGCCGTAGACCGACACGTCGTTCTGCGCGCCCGGGCAGACGACCTGGGTGACCACCCTGGGCTCGGTCGGCCGCTTCACGTCGTAGACCATGAAGCCGTTGTAGTTGCCGGCGAACGCGTAGCCGTCCTTGAAGGCGAGGTCGCTGTTGTAGGCGTGCTCGTCCGCGAACGCCCCCTGCTTGGGGATGTTCGCGATCAGCGACATGTTCGGGCTGCTCGCGGTCTCCCCCGGCGCCAGCGTCGCCTGGCTGTCGTCGAGCTGCGCCATGTCCTGCCCGGGCAGGCAGGCCATGGAGAAGTTGTCCTGAGCCCGGTCGAGGCTCCGCTGCATCCCCGGCGGACACTCGGCGTCGGCGCTGTGGCTGCCGTTCTCGTGAGCGTCGACCGGTGCCGTCGTGGCCGCGAGCCCGACGGCGAGGAGCACGGCGGCCATGGTGCGCGCGCCTCGTGGGCGCCCGCGGGATGCGCGTCTTGCGCTTGGTCTCATCCTGGTCCCCTTTTCCAGAGTGTTGTGGGTCACACCCTTGTTGGGGATATGTCGTACCTTGTCCTGGGTGAAAAAGTAAAGACCTCCGGACTTGATGCAGGTCGGAGAAAGATCGAAACAGGAGGCGCTCGTGAACCGGACAAGTCACCGGCTGAGTGCGGTCGCTGCACTCGGTCTTGCGCTGGCGCTCGCGGTCTCGGGGTGCAGCTCGGACCAGGACTCCCCCGCTGCGGCCTCGGACCAGGGCGTCGGATCCGCGGACCGTGACGTGACGGTGATCGAGCCCGGCCGGCCGGGTGAGCCCGCCACGACAGTGGAGCCGGGCGACGTCCCGGCGGGCGACGAGTTCAACGAGGCCGACGTCGCCTTCGTGCAGATGATGATCCCCCACCACGCCCAGGCCCTGACGATGTGCCGGCTCGCTGCCCGCCGGGCGCAGGACGACCGGGTGCTGTCGCTGGCGCGACGGATCCGTGGCGCGCAGGGGCCAGAGATCGTCGCGATGTCGGCATGGCTGGACGCCCGGCACATCGACGTACCGAAAGCGGGCGAGGATCCGAGCGCGTACGACCACGGCGCCCATGGCCACGGCTCGATGATGGGCATGCTGACCGATGAGGAGATGGAGGCGCTCGCCGCGGCCAAGGGTCCCCGCTTCGACCGGCTCTTCCTGAAGAGCATGATCGGCCACCACCAGGGCGCGGTGGCCATGGCCCAGGACGCCGCGCGCGACGGCGCGGACGTCCGCGCGGCCGAGATGGCCGCCGACGTGGTCGCGGGCCAGTCGGCCGAGATTCAGCGGATGCGGGAGCTGCTCAGGCAGCTGTGACCAGGCTCGACACCGCGAGCTCACATGGCAGAGGGGGCGGGATTCGAACCCGCGGCTGACATCTCTGCCAGCGACCGCTTTCAAGGCGGTTCCGTTCGGCCACTCCGGCACCCCTCCGTGCGCCGGCCCGCACGAGACGGGCCGACCACGCAGCAGAGTTTAGGGGAGAGTGTCTGTGCGGTCAGAGGTCGAGGGTCACGAGCACGTCGCCTTCCTGGACGACGTCGCCCGCCCCGACCTTCACGGCGGTGACCGTGCCGCCGGTCTCCGTGAGGACCGGGATCTCCATCTTCATCGACTCCAGAAGCACGACGGGGTCGCCTGCGGCCAGCCGGTCACCGGGCGAGACGACGACCTTCATCACGTTCGCCACCATCTCGGCGACGATCTCTGCAGTCTTGGGGGGACGGGCCATGCGTCGGACGCTACACGCGCCGCGCCGTTACCCGCAGGTAGGCGCTGGACGCCTGGCTACGGCCGGAGCTGCACCCGCGTCAGGCCGTCCGTCGAGAGTCGGCCGACGCCTGAGGACCAGTCGACGTAGGCCTCTACGACGGCCCTCTTCCGACCACCAAGGGCCTCCCACGGGAGGACCACATGCAGGGTGCGACCGCTGACCGTGAACGTCCCGGGGAAGGGGACGTACCCGTCCTTCTGCCGCAGGAAGGCGCGCCACCCGTCGACACCGCCCTGGAGCCGGATCTGGTAGTCGCTGGCCGTGTCGCCGAGGAGCATCTCCAGGGGGCTGACCCGGAACAGGTCGACGCCGACCTGCATCAGCTCGCGCCTGGCAAGCCGGCCCGGGACGATCCCCCGGAGGGCCAGCGATACGGCCAGCCCGCCGTCCGAGTCAGCGAGCCTCACCTCGGTCAGGTCGGCGTAGCGCGGGCCGTCGCCCTGGTCGTCGGTCGGGTCCTCGACGTTCGCGAGGTCGCTCCCGCCACCTTCCGGTGCCCCCGGGTCGGGCTCGACCGTGGCAGCGCTCTTGCCGCCGGAGGCGGGGCCTCCCGGCGCCCGGTTCACCGCGGCCAGCACCGCCTTCCGGGCGAGACCGGCCCGAGGCTCCAGAGCGGCCCCGTCATCCGCGCCACCGAAGGCGCATCCGCCGAGCAGCAACAGCCCCAGGACGGCCCCCGTGAGGGCGGGGCACCTCTGCAGGGCACCCCGCCCGGGGGAGCGAGCGCAGGAGCTCACTTCCAGCCCCGTCCCCCGCGGAATCCCTGACGCACAAGCCCGAGCTCGTGCTCCATGTGCTACCTCCGAGGGAAGGGAAGTCACGATGCCCGCCCGGTCAGGACATGTCGTCGCGGGGCGGACCACCCATGTTTTATCGGGCATCACGGGCCTTTGGTGAATCCTGTCCAGACCAGCGGGTTGATGGTCTAGCCGTGTGCCGGTGTCGAGGCGGGCCTCAGAGCAGGGGCTCGAGCCGGCCCGGTTCGGGGCGGTGTGCGGCAAGCTCCTCGAGCTGGCGGGCCCGCCGACCGCGAGCACCGGTGAAGAAGAGGTCGGCCCGGATCACGGCGTAACCGACGAGAAGTCCGAGCACGAGGCTGTAGGCCAGCGACAGCCCTGCCTCGAGCAGGACCACGTCCGGGTCGAGGAGCGAGAGTGCGACCACGGAGAGACCGGCCGCACCGAAGGCGCAGACCCACCAGCCCTGACGGCGGCGAGCGCGGGTGGAGACGCCCCAGGCCAGGGCCGGGACGCCGAGGAGGACCTCGGTCGGCCGGGGAACGGCACCCGCCGCAGCCTCGACGCTCTGGAAGGTCCGGTCGATGGAGTCGATCAGACCCGGAGACCCCCAGGTGGCCAGCGCTTCGGTGTAGGCGAGCGTCACCGTGAGCAGGCCGATGCCGCTGACGATCATCACGAGGCCGCGACGCCCGATGCCTTGAAGGCCCGCGCCCAGCCGGTAGACGAGCGCCAGCGCGCCGAGGAGCGAGAACCCGAGGGCGAGGTAGCCGACTCGCTCGAGCGACACCTCCGCCCCGTAGGCACGGACCCCGAAGGCACCCACGGCGGCCACGGCGACCGCGATGCAGACCTCCCGGACCACGTCGACGAAGCGGGCAGCGCGCTTCGTAGCGAGGACGGCGAGCACAGCGGTCACCACCGCCGTCGCCACCGTCGCCCCCGCAAGCAGCACCGGCTGCTTCGACACCACCGCTCCGGTGGCGAGCACGAGCGCGAGGCCACCACTGATGAGCGGGCGTCCACCGCTCCTCAGCCCCAGGCCGAAGGTGTAGAGGGTGCTGATCCCGACGGCCCCGCCGAGCCGGATGTAGCTCGGCACGTCATCGACGACCCAGGGAGCCAGCACGGCGAGGAAGGCGACCGCGAGCGCGGAGAACCAGAGCACCCTCGAGAAGGCTCTGACTGCGGCAGTGACCTTCGAGTTCCGGGCAGGGGACGACGGGCGTGCGCCGTGCTTGGGTGGCGGAGGCCGTTCTTGACGCTTCGGCTCCGGCCGTGCCACACGACGTGGAGGCTCGGGAGCGGGGGTGCGGCTCTTGTTGCCGGCCCGCCGTGCGGGCTCCGACACCGTCGTGCGGTCCTTCCCGGCCTTGCGCGCGGGCTCGGGGCCGGCGGCGCGCGCCTTCTCCGCGCGGCGAGTCGGCTCAGGTGTCGGCGGGCGTTCGGCACGTCTCGCTGGTGCGGGGGGCGTCGTGCCTCCGGCGCGCCGGGCCGGAGCAGGCGCGGGCGTGGATGTCGCGCGCCGGGTCGGCGCCGGCGGCCGGGTCTCGGGCCGGATGGGCGCAGGAGTCGCCGACGACGCCGAAGGCACGTCGGGTCTCGAAGGTGGCGGGTCGGCCTCGGGCTTCGATCTCGCCCTGCGACGGAAGAGTCCTGGAGCAGGCTCCGCGCGACGCCGACCAGGCTTCTGCTCGGCACTCACCAGGCTCAGACCCTCACCATGAACAACAGACCGCCAGACCCTCCAACCGACTCTGCGAGGGTACCAACCTGCCCCAGACGGGTCAGAACCGTCGGTTGGCCAGGGAGGGGTTCTCCGCACGCACCTCGTCGAGGTGCTCCCGGTCGATCCGCGACCGGACGACCAGGTCGTCGCCGTCCTCGACCTCGAGCACCTCGCCGTGCGGGGAGACGATCATCGAGTGGCCGGTGTAGCGGGGAGCGGGCTGCGCCGCAGCGGCGACGTACACGGTGTTCTCGACAGCCCGTGCCTTGAGCAGGGTCCGCCAGTGGTCGACCTTGCGCGGGCCCGCGACCCAGGCAGCGGGTACGACGAGCAGCTCGGCGCCGCGGTCCACGAGAGCGCGGGCCATCTCGGGGAACCGCAGGTCGTAACAGGTCATGAGCCCTACCTGGAAGCCGTCGACCTCGACGACGACCGGCTCGAGGTCGCCGGCCAGCAGCCGCTCGGACTCCTTGTAGCCGAAGGAGTCGTAGAGATGGATCTTCCGGTACGACGCCCGCAGGCCGGACCCGTCGACCACCACCAGGGTGTTGTAGGGCCTGCCCGGGTCCGCGCTTCGTTCGAACATGCCGGCCACCAGGGTGACCTCGTGGCCGGCCGCGAGCTCGCACAACTGCTTCACGAACGGCCCGTCGAGGTCCTCCGCGAACTCCGAGATGTCGGACCCCGAGCCGCCGAAGTCCCGCATCATCGCCTCGGGGAAGACGACGACGTCCGGCTTCGGGCTGCCGCTGCAGGCACGCTCCACCCGGACCGCGACCGCGTCCCGGTTCTCGCCGGGGTCGAGCGAGGCGGCGATCTGGACACATGCGAGGGTCAGGGACACGCGCCAAGCCTGCCATCTTCGAGCGATCCTGGGTAAGACTGCGCCATGACGACTCTCGGGCGCCTCGCGGCGGTGATCCTCAGCGGTGGCGGCGGCGTGCGACTCGGTGGAGTGGACAAGGGCTCGATCGAGGTGCACGGGCGGACCCTCCTCGAGCACGCGCTCGCTGCGACAGCCGAAGCCGACGAGGTGGTCGTCGTGGGTCCGGAGGTGCCGACGACCCGGCCGGTGACCTGGACCATCGAGGAACCCGCCGGTGGGGGCCCCGCCGCGGGCCTGCTTGCCGGGCTGGACGCACTGGCGGTGCGCCCGGACCTGGTCTGCGTCCTGGCCGTGGACATGCCGCGGTTCTCGGCAGCCACGCTCGACCGGCTGGTCGACGTACTCGCCGGCGACGACGAGGCGGACGCGGTCTGCCTCGTCGACGACGAGCACCGGAAGCAGTGGCTCGCGGCCGTGTACAGGTACGACGCCCTCGTCGCCGCCCGGCCGGCCCGCCGCGAGGCCGAGCACGGGCTGCCGACGGGCCGCCTGATGCTCCCGCTGAGGATCCTCGGCGTCCCGGCCGTCGACCAGGAGGCGCGGGATCTCGACACCTGGGCGGACCTGCGTGATCTCCGCGACTGATTCGGTCGTCTTGCGGCATTCGCTTGCGAAGTTCGTCGCCGAGTAGTTCGCTTTGAGGGTGACCTTGCACGACTGGATCGACGAGCTGTGCGACGTCCTCGAGCTCGAGGGCGCCGAGATCGACGAGGGCCTCATCCTCGACGTCGCCCGCGACGCCGCGCACGAGGTCGAGCGTCCCGCCGCCCCGATCACGACGTTCCTCGTCGGCTACGCAGCCGGAATTCGCGGCGGCGGCACCGCTGATGTGGAGGAGCTTGCCGGGCGAGCACAGGCGCTGGCACAGAAGTGGGGCGGCGACGACGTCAGCGCCGACGACTTCAACGCCGAGGACCTGATCGGCACCGAGTAGTCGCGACGGCGGTGCGCCTTTCGTCCTAGCCTGGGACCCATGCGTGCTGTCATCGCCTCCGAGCCCGGAGGGCCCGAGGTCCTCACCGTGTCCGACCTGCCCGACCCCGGTCCTGGCCCCGGCGAGGTCGTCATCGACGTCGTCGCCACCGCCGTGAACCGCGCGGACACCCTCCAGCGGCAGGGCTTCTACCCGCCGCCACCCGGAGCCTCCGACGTACTCGGCCTGGAGTGCTCCGGCCGGATCTCCGCCATCGGACCGGGCGTGCCCGAGTGGCAGGTCGGCGACGAGGTGTGCGCGCTGCTGTCCGGTGGCGGGTACGCCGAGAAGGTGGTCGTCCCGGCGGGCCAGGTGATGCCGGTGCCCAAGGGGATCGATCTCGTGACCGCGGGAGCCCTGCCCGAGGCCGTGTGCACCGTGTGGTCGAACCTGTTCATGATCGCGGCCCTCCAGCCCGAGGACACCGTGCTCATCCACGGCGGTGCCGGCGGCATCGGCAACATGGCGATCCAGCTCGCGAAGGCGCTGGGCGCAACGGTCGTCACGACGGCGGGCTCGCCCGAGAAGCTCGAGCTGTGTCGCCGCCTCGGCGCGGACGTGGCCGTCAGCTACCGCGACCAGGACTTCGTCGAGGAGGTCATGAAGGCCACGGACGGACGCGGGGCCGAGGTCATCCTGGACAACATGGGTGCCAAGTACCTCGACCGCAACGTCACGGCGCTCGCCCCCGACGGCCGGCTGGTGATCATCGGCATGCAGGGTGGCACGAAGGGGGAGCTGAACATCGGCAAGCTGCTCTCCAAGCGCGGAGCTGTGATCGCCACGACCCTGCGCTCCCGCCCGGTCGAGGAGAAGGCGGCGATCTGCGGCGAGGTGGTCGAGAACATCTGGCCGCTGATCTCCAACGGGGTCGTCCGGACGATGGTGCACGCCTCGTTCCCCCTGGAGCAGGTGGCTGAGGCGCACCGTCTCATGGAGTCGGGAGACCACGTCGGCAAGCTCGTCCTGACTGCGTAGGGTGGAGGCATGACCGAGGAGAACCGTGAGACAGCGGGCGACGAAGACCCGCGCGTCGTCGTGATCGGCCCGAACGGCATGGCCATGTCCGCACCCCAGGCGCAGGGCACCGAGGGCGACGAGGAGGAGGAGCGGCACATCACCGAGCTCGTGGAGCAGCCGGCCAAGGTGATGCGGATCGGCAGCATGATCCGGCAGCTCCTGGAGGAAGTGAAGTCCGCCCCGCTCGACGAGGCCAGCCGGCAGCGGTTGAAGGAGATCCACCAGTCCTCGATCAAGGAGCTCGAGGCCGGGCTCGCTCCCGAGCTGGTCGAGGAGCTCGAGCGCCTCTCACTCCCCTTCAGCGAGCAGACCCCGTCCGAGGCGGAGCTCCGGGTGGCCCAGGCGCAGCTGGTCGGCTGGCTCGAAGGGCTGTTCCACGGCATCCAGACCGCGATCTACGCCCAGCAGGTGGCCGCGAGAGCCCAGCTGGAGCAGATGCGTCGCGCCCTGCCCGCCGGGATGGTCTCCGAAGAGGCGCTCCAGGCTGCAGCACAGCAGGCTGCGGCGCAACGCGCGGCGGACGAGCAGCAACAGCAGCCCCCCGGCCGCGGCGGAGGCATGTACCTGTAGACCGGACCGGGCGGCTCTAGTCGACCAGCCGGTCGATGTCTCCGGCGAGGCGGAGGTCCCGCATGGTCAGCCCGCCCACGGAGTGCGTGGACAGCGTGAACGTGATCGTCGTCCAGCGGATGTCGATGTCGGGGTGATGCTCGAGGGCCTCCGCCACCTCGGCCACCTGCTGCACCAGGCGGATCCCGTCCATAAACGTGGCCGCCTTGACCGACCGGGTGATCGCATCGCCCTCCTGGCGCCACGCGGGCAGCTCGTTCCTCAGAGCCCGGTCGATCTCCTCCTGGCTCAGCAGCCCAGTCACGTCATACCTCCTCGCGCTTGTCCCGGCGGAGGATCTTGGACCCCAGCCACACGACGGGGTCGTACTTCCGGTCCACGACGCGCTCCTTCATCGGGATGATCGCGTTGTCGGTGATCTTGATGCCCTCCGGGCAGACCTCGGTGCAGCACTTCGTGATGTTGCACATCCCGAGCCCGGCGGCGTCCTGGGCGAGCTTCCTCCGGTCGTTGGTGTCGAGAGGGTGCATGTCGAGCTCGGCGTACCTGAGGAAGAAGCGCGGGCCGGCGAACGCCTGCTTGTTCTCCTCGTGGTCACGGACGACGTGGCAGACGTCCTGGCACAGGAAGCACTCGATGCACTTGCGGAACTCCTGGCCGCGCTCCACGTCGTTCTGCATCATCCGGCGCTTGCCGTCGGGGTCCCGGGGCGTCGGGGCGAAGGCCGGCACCTGCTTGGCCTTCTCGTAGTTGAACGACACATCGGTGACCAGGTCCCGGATCACCGGGAAGGTCCGCAGCGGCGTGACCGTGATCGTCTCGTCCTCGGGGAAGTCCGAGAGCCGGGTCATGCACATCAGCCGCGGACGTCCGTTCACCTCGGCGCTGCACGAGCCACACTTGCCCGCCTTGCAGTTCCACCGCACCGCGAGGTCGCCCACCTGGGTGGACTGCAGGCGGTGGATCGCGTCGAGGACGACCTCGCCCTCCTCGACCTGCACGGAGTAGTCGCGGAGCCCACCACTGGCGCGGTCGCCCCGCCAGATCCGCATCTTCAGGTCGTAGCCCATCAGCTGGCTCCCGTCTTCTGCGGCGTGCTCTGCGCACTCGTCTGCGGTGCAGCTTCCTCGAACAGACCCTTCAGGTCGCCGGGCATCACCGGGAGCGGCTGCTGCTTGAGCTCGACGGCGCTGTCGAGCGCGGCGCCCGGAAGGGTCAGCACGATGTTCTTCGCGCCCCACTCGGGGTCTGGTTTCGGGAAGTCGTCGCGCGTGTGCCCGCCCCGTGACTCCTCTCGTTCTAGGGCGGCTCTCGCGATGCACTCGGAGACGACCAGCATGTTCTTCAGGTCCAGCGCGAGGTGCCAGCCGGGGTTGTACTGCCGGTGGCCCTCGACGGTGAGGTGCTTGGCCCGCTCCTTGAGCTTCTCGATCTCGACCAGGGACTCCCGGAGCTCGTCGGCCTTCCGGATGATCCCGACGAGCCGCTGCATGATGTCCTGGAGGTCCTTCTGGATGGTGTACGGGTTCTCACCACCCTCCTCCTCGAAGGGCGCGAGAGCGCGCGAGGCCGCAGCCTTGACCTCGGTGTCCGGGAGGACCGGGCGGTGCTGGGCGTTCCGCATGGAGTAGTAGGCGGCGTTCACCCCGGCGCGGCGGCCGAAGACCAGGAGGTCGGAGAGCGAGTTGCCGCCGAGCCGGTTGGAGCCGTGCATGCCTCCGGCCACCTCACCCGCGGCGTACAGCCCCTGCACCAGTGACTGCTCGGTGTCCGCGTCGACCTCTATCCCGCCCATCACGTAGTGACAGGTGGGACCGACCTCCATCGGCTCGGCGGTGATGTCGACGTCGGCGAGCTCCTTGAACTGGTGGTACATCGACGGGAGCCGTCGGCGGATGAAGTCGGCGTCGCGGCGTGAGGCGATGTCGAGGAAGACGCCCCCGTGCGGTGAGCCCCGGCCGGCCTTGATCTCGGAGTTGATCGCCCGGGCGACCTCGTCACGGGGCAGCAGCTCGGGCGGGCGGCGGTGGTTCTTCTTGTCGGTGTACCAGCCCTCCGCCTCCTCGACGGTGTCGGCGGTCTCGCTCTTGAAGAACTCCGGGATGTAGTTGAACATGAACCGCTCGCCCTCGGAGTTCTTGAGGACGCCGCCGTCGCCGCGGACGGACTCGGTGACCAGGATCCCGCGCACCGACGGCGGCCAGACCATCCCGGTCGGGTGGAACTGGACGAACTCCATGTTGATCAGGCTCGCGCCGGCCCGGAGGGCGAGGGCGTGGCCGTCGCCGGTGTACTCCCAGGAGTTCGAGGTGACCTGGTAGGACTTCCCGATCCCGCCGGTGGCGAGGACGACGGACGGCGCGCGGAACACCACGAACCGGCCGGTCTCGCGCCAGTACGCGAAGGCGCCGCTGACCCGGGTCGGCCGGCCTTTCGCCTGCTCGGTGAAGATCTCGGTGACCGTGCACTCCATGAACACGTCGATCCCGAGGGACACGGCCCGCTGTTGGAGGGTGCGGATCATCTCCAGGCCGGTGCGGTCTCCCACATGCGCGAGCCGGGCGTACTTGTGACCGCCGAAGTCGCGCTGCGAGATGAGCCCGTCGGCCGTGCGGTCGAAGAGGGCGCCCCACTCCTCGAGCTCGAGCACCCGCTCGGGCGCCTCCTGCGCGTGCAGCTGGGCCATGCGCCAGTTGTTGAGCATCTTGCCGCCGCGCATGGTGTCCCGGAAGTGCACCTCCCAGCCGTCCTCGGGATAGGCGTTGCCCATCGCGGCCGCGATGCCGCCCTCGGCCATGACGGTGTGGGCCTTGCCGAGGAGCGACTTGCACAGGATGGCGACGTCGGCGCCCGCGTCGTGAGCGGCGATCGCCGCCCGCAGCCCCGCGCCGCCCGCTCCGATCACCACCACGTCGTACTCGTGCGTCTCGAAGCCCGTGTCGGAGCCGGAGTCCATCCGGTTGCCCGTCATGGGATGTCTGGCTTCTGGCATCAGAAGAACCTCAGGTCGGTGATCGCTCCGGTGGAGAGCAGGTAGACGTACAGGTCGGCGAGGGCGACGGAGAACAGGGACAGCCAGGCGAACTTCGGGTGGTGCCCGTTCAGCCGGGAGACCCACGTCCACAGGCGGTAGCGGAGCGGGTGCTTGGAGAAGTGCCTGAGCCTGCCGCCGATCAGATGGCGACACGAGTGGCACGACAGGGTGTAGCCCCAGATGAAGACCACGTTGACCGCGAGTACGACGGTGCCGAGCCCCATGTGGCCCCACTCGCCGTCGGGGTCGCGGAAGGCCAGGACCACGTCGTAGGTGAGGACGAGCGCGATCACGGCCGAGACGATCAGCGCCCACCGGTGGGCGTTCTGGAAGATCAGCGGGAAACGGCGCTCCCCGGTGTACTTCCGGTGCGGCTCGGCGACCCCGCAGGCGGGCGGGGAGAGCCAGAACGACCGGTAGTAGGCCTTCCGGTAGTAGTAGCAGGTCAGCCGGAAGCCGAGCGGGATGACCAGGATGATCAGCGCCGGGGACCACGGGAAGAAGCTGAACGGTCGGCCGAAGTCCGCCGAACCCTCGACACACTGCTCACCCATGCACGGCGAGTAGAACGGCGAGAGGTACGGCGCGGCGTAGTAGTGGACACCCGAGAACGCCCGCCACGTCGCGTAGACCACGAACGCGGTGAAGACGATGAAGGTGACCAGAGGTGACACCCACCAGCGGTCCTGGCGGAGGGTCTTCTCGCCGATCTCAGCGCGGGCGGGACTCCTGACCCCCGTCGACATGCTGCCTCCTACTGGGCGTGCTGGGCCTCGGACTGGGCGTCGTGCCACATTCCCTCGTCATACGGCTCGTCCGGGATCGGGATCCGCTCCTCAGGGGCGACCGGCGGGCGACGGCTCGGCTGAGGGGTGCCGAGGTGGTCGAGGTCCTCGAGCACGCGGTCCACGTCCGCGGTCAGCCGGCGGACCCCGATGGTGTCGCCGTACTCGTTGCGGACCTGCAGCACCGCGGCCGCGAGCGAGGTGACGGCCGCCCGGGTGGCGGCCACTGGGTCGTGGGACATGGCACCTCCGTGATCTGGGTCACGACTTGCGTGCCCGAGTCTGACGCTAATCCACGGTTTGGGGAAGGGGGCGGCCCCCAGAGAATCCGCGTGTCGGGGAGGTACGTCGTCAGAGAGGGACAATCACAGGCCGAAGAGCTCGGCCAGCACGGACGCGACGCCGTCGTCCTCGTTGGACGGGGCGACACGGTCGGCGAGCTCGCGCACCGTCTCGTGGGCGTTGGCCATGGCGTAGGACGTGCCGGCCCACTCGAGCATCGGCAGGTCGTTCGGCATGTCACCGAACGCCACGACCTCGGAGGAGTCGATCCCGCGGTCGGCGCACAGCAGCTCGAGGGTGCTGGCCTTGCTGACACCGGCGGCGCTCATCTCGACCAGGGTGCCGATCGCCGACCAGGTCGTGGTCACGAGGTGGCCGACGTGAGCCTCGACCTCCGCCCAGAACGGCTCGGGCTCCATCTCCTCGTGCCGCGCCAGCAGCTTGACCACGTGCTCGTCGATGATCTCCTCGGCCCGCCCCATGCGCAGGTCCGGAGGAGGCGGGAGGCGCGGCATGAACCCGGGCTCCTTCGCGAACCCCTCGACCCGCTCCATCGCGAAGGTCGTCCCCGGCAGCACCTCGCGCAGCGTCTTGGCCGTCTCGAGGCTGACCTCGACGGGGATGGTCCGGGCCATCCGCACGGCATGGTTGCGGACGTCGTACAGGATCCCACCGTTGGACACGATCGCGAGGCCGTGGCCGCCGACGTGCTCCCACAGGTGCTCCATCCAGCGGACCGGCCGGCCGGTCACGAAGACGACCGTCACGCCGAGGTCTTCCACGGCGGTCAGCACCTCGCGGGTCCTGGCCGTCACGGTGCCGTCGGTGTGCAGCAGCGTGCCGTCGAGATCGGTCGCGACGAGGCGGATCCGCCGCGGGGAGGCTTCGGGGGGCACGCCGTCGAGGGTAGCCGGGGGAGACTGACTCAGAACCAGCGGTTCAGCTCGTCGGCGACCCCGTCGTCGTACACGCTCGCGGTCACGGCGTCGGCCGCCTCCTTGACCTCCTCGGGCGACTGGCCCATGGCGACGCCGCGGCCGGCCCATCCCAGCATCTCGATGTCGTTCCGGCCGTCGCCGATGGCGAGCACGTCGGCGCTGTCGATCCCGAGCCGGTCGGCCACCTCGGCGAGCCCGCTCGCCTTGGAGATGCCCTCAGGCGCGAGGTCGAGCCAGGCGGTCCAGCCGATGAAGTAGTTCGTGCCCTGCAGCCCGAGCTGTTCGGCCAGGGTCACGAAGTCCTCCGACGTCGAGTCGGGGTCGCGGATGATCACACGGCTGACCTCCTTGGCGACCATCTCCTCGATCGGGGTCAGGATCATCTCGCCGTCGAGCTCGCCGTCGGGGACGTGCCGGTTCACCCGGTAGCCGATGCCGTGCTCCTCGATCGCGACGGCGGCCTCCGGGACGTGCCGGAGCACCGCGGTCACCGCCTCGCGGGCGTCGAACGTGACCTCGCTGATCACCTTCATCGGCGGGTAGGACAGGGTCACCGCGCCGTTCGACGCGACCAGGAGCAGCTGCTCGGAGTCGTGCCGGGGCAGGTCGAGGTGCCGCAGCACCTCGCTCATCGACAGCGGCGACCGGCCGCTTGCCAGTACGACGTGCAGCCCGGCCGCGACCACCCGGTCGACGGCGTCGCGCACGGCCGGGGTGACCTCGTCGTTGCTGAACCCGTTTCCGGGCTCGGGGATCAGCAGGGTCCCGTCGATGTCGATGGCGACCAGCTTCGGTGCGAAACTCCCAGGATCACTCACGGCCCACCGGTTCCAGGACCTCGCGGCCCTGCATGTACGGCTGCAGTGCCTTGGGAAGGTGCACCGAGCCGTCCTCCTGCTGGTGGGTCTCCAGGATCGCGACGATGGTGCGGGTCATCGCGCAGAGAGTGCCGTTCAGCGTGGCCACCGGGCGCACGCCGTCCTCGAACCGGCCGCGGATGTCGAGCCGGCGGGCCTGGAAGTCGGTGCAGTTCGAGGTCGAGGTCAGCTCGCGGTACTTGCCCTGGGTGGGGATCCACGCCTCGCAGTCGAACTTGCGCTGGGCGGACAGGCCGAGGTCGCCGGCGGCGGTGTCGATCACCCGATAGGCCAGCTCGAGCTTGTCGAGCCACTCCTTCTCCCAGCCCAGCAGCCGCTGGTGCTCCTCGACGCTCTGGTCGATCGTCGTGTACGAGAACATCTCCACCTTGTCGAACCAGTGCACGCGGATGATCCCGCGGGTGT
>DASVBF010000090.1:0-2067 GCA_036375975.1 Nocardioidaceae bacterium
CTACTCAGGCTCACCGGTGCTCGTGGAGGATCTGCTCTACAAGCCCGAGCACTCCTTGATCGTGCAGAGCATGCACTCCACGATGGGTGCAGAAGCCACGAACGGCGATGGTTTCGGCGTGGGCTGGTACGGAGACCGGGATACTCCTGGCCTCTTCCGGAGCATCGAGCCGGCCTGGAACGACCGCAACCTTCGCGACCTGGCGGCTCACATCTCCTCGCCGCGGGTGTTCGCGCACATCCGCGCCGCCATCGGTTCACCGGTGCAGCAGACGAATTGCCATCCGTTCCGTCAGGGACGCTGGCTGTGGATGCACAACGGGTTCATCGACGGGTTCCATGCGATGAAGCGTGACCTCGCGCTGGCGGTGGACCCTGAGCGCTATGCCGACATGGAAGGTACGACGGACTCGGAGATGCTCTTGTTCCTCGCGCTGACCTTCGGCCTGGAGGACGACCCGCCGGCAGCGGTGGGCCGGGCGGTGGGTCTGGTCGAGGAGACCGCTCGGCGCCATGGCATCGCGTTCCCGATGCAGGGGACGCTCGCCACCACCGACGGCGCGACCACGTGGGCCTTCCGCTACTCCAGTGAGGGCCGGTCACGGTCGCTGTTCCACAGCACCGATGTCTCTATGCTGAAGCACCAGTACCCAGAGAACCCCGCACTTCACGAGCTTTCCGACGACGCGCGCATGGTCGTGTCCGAGCCCCTGGGCGAGCTGCGCGGAGCCTGGCGTGAGGTGCCGGAGGCCAGTTGCCTGGCGATCCATGGCGGCGAGGAGAAGGTCAGTCCGTTCAAGCCGCTGATGCCGGCGGGCATCGGGTGACGGAGTACCCCAAGACGCCCCAGGGATGGACCGTCCTCAACCGGCGATCCGTCGGACCCTTCACCACCGCAGTCACGTACGCGCACCCAGACGGCAGTACCGTCCACTGGTCCTCCCGCGCCCACCGCAAGCACGCGTCGCGGCTCTCACGCGTGCGGCTCCGGCACGACAGTGCCTGGTGGGCGCCACACCGCGCATCATGGTGGGTCGCCGTCCTGTTCATCCTCGGCTCGGTGTGCTTCGCTGTTGCGCCACTTCCGTTCTTCGTGGAGCAGGTCGGGGCGCCGACGGACGCCGTGGTGTTCTTCGTGGGGTCGATCTTCTTCACCTCGGCGGCGACGTTGCAGTGGCTGGAGACAGTGAACAGCGACCGTGAACCCGCCCCTTCTAGCGAGGGCTCCACGCGGTTCCTCGCGTGGGAGCCGCATCGGATCGACTGGTGGAGCAGTGGGGTCCAGCTGATCGGCACGGTCGCCTTCAACGTCACGACATTTCGCGCGCTCTCGACGGCAGTGGACCAACCGTCGTACGACCAGGTGGTCTGGAGGCCCGATGCTGTGGGCTCGATCTGCTTCCTCGTGGCCGGCTACTTGGCCTACGTCGAGGTTGCGGGCGGCCTGCGGGACCCACCGCCCCGGACGCTGGAAGGGACAGTCGTGACGGTGAACCTCCTCGGCTGCCTGGCGTTCGGGGTAGCCGCCGTTGCCGACTTCGTCGTGCCCTCCACCGACCACGTCCTCGACGTCACGGTGGCAAACGCCGCGACGGCGATCGGGGCTCTGTGCTTCCTCGTGGGAGCCGCGCTGCTGCTGCCGGAAGGATCGAAGGCCAGGACCTGAGCGGCCCTGTTCCGGACCGGCGCCGGCCAGCACCTCGCGGCGGTTCACTGCGAGCCGATTGTCCGTGCCTCGAAGGGTCCAAGGGCGGAGCTCTGCCCGGGGCGCTCAGTTCGTCTGGGGGATCGTGATGTGCCGTGCGGTCAAGCCACGGCCAAGCCGCTGCGGTCCTCAACCAGGTAGGCGACGATGAGCGCTGCGGGGAAGAAGAACAGGCTGAAGACGAAGTAGCCGAAGAAGCTGTGCCCCTTTCGGCCCGCGACTCGGGCGGGCCAGAACGCGATCGCGA
Organism: Nocardioidaceae bacterium; assembly: GCA_036375975.1. GTDB lineage: Bacteria > Actinomycetota > Actinomycetes > Propionibacteriales > Nocardioidaceae > Nocardioides_C. The sequence continues at coordinate 1,952 of DASVBF010000090.1, forward strand.
TCCAGACAGCTGCGATCAAGATCCACCACAGCACATCCATGGTCTCCTTCTTTCCGCGCCGCCCAGGACGCTGCTGGTTGTCCTTGTTTTCCAGCCTCTCTGCGGCCGACGGTCCG
>DASVBF010000167.1:0-12518 GCA_036375975.1 Nocardioidaceae bacterium
GCGGAGTGAAGTCCCGAGCGTCGCGCGAGCATGGCGCGCTGGTTGGACCGGGTCTCGTACCCCTCCGCCCCCGCCAGCGGAACACGGTCGGTGATGGAGGGTCGCACCACCCCGCCGAGGGAGTGCTCGGCGGCGTCGACGGCGTCCTTCCCCATCACCCGGTAGGTGGTCAGCTTCCCGCCGGCGATGATGACGAGCCCCGGGACCGGGGTGACGACGGTGTGCTCCCGCGAGATCCGGCTGGTCGGCTCGGACTCCCCCGACAGCAGCGGCCGCAGTCCGGCGTAGACGCCCTCGACGTCCTCGTGCGACAGCGGCTCCTTGAGGATCTTGTTGGCCTCGCCGAGGAGGTAGTCGATGTCGCGGCGGGTCGCGGCCGGGTGGGCCAGGTCGTGCTCCCATGGCGTGTCGGTCGTGCCGATGATCCAGTGCCGGCCCCACGGGATCACGAACAGCACGGAGACCGCCGTACGCATGATGAGACCGGTCTCCGAGCGGATCCTGTCGCGCGGCACGACGAGGTGCACACCCTTGCTCGCCTGGACGTGCAGAGCGCCCCTGCCGCCGACCATCTCCTGGATCTCGTCGGTCCAGACGCCCGCCGCGTTCACCACGACGCGTGCCCGGATCTCGAGCTCACGCCCCGTCTCGAGGTCGACCGCCCTCGCCCCGGTGACGCGCTCGCCCTCACGGAGGAAGCCCACGACCTTGGTGCGGGTCACGCAGAGGGCGCCATGGGAGGCGGCGGTGCGCGCGATGGTCACGACCAGGCGGGCGTCGTCGACCTGCGCGTCGGAGTACTGGATCGCGCCGGTCAGCTCGTCGGCCCTGAAGTCGGGTGCGATCCGACGGACCTGTCGCCGGAGCAGGTGCCGGTGCCGTGGCAGTCCGACGTCGTACTTCCCGGCAGCAGCCATGGCGTCGTACATCATGAGGCCGGTGCCGACGTACGCACGCTCCCATCCGTGGCGGGTGAGCGGGTAGAGGAAGCACACCGGCTTCACGAGATGTGGGGCGAGCCGGGTCAGGAGCAGGCCGCGCTCCTGCAGCGCCTCCCGCACGAGGCCGAAGTCGAGCATCTCCAGGTAACGCAGACCGCCGTGGATCAGCTTGCTGGAGCGCGAGGAGGTGCCGGAGGCGAAGTCGCGCTGCTCCACCAGCCCGACCGAGAGGCCGCGGGTCACCGCGTCGAGCGCGGTGCCGACGCCGGTGACGCCGCCGCCGACCACGAGGACGTCCAGCTCCTCCGCCTCGAGCTGCCGCAGCGCGGTCTCACGCGCCTTCGGGCCCAGCCCGGCCGACGCACTCATCGCGACACGCGACGGAGCGTCGACCGGCTGCCGGTGGTCACTGGACCACGACCTCCACGCGCTGGAACTCCTTGAGCTCGGTGTAGCCGGTGGTCGCCATCGAGCGACGCAGGGCTCCGATGAGGTTCATCGTGCCGTCGGCGACCCGTGAGGGGCCGAAGAGGATCTCCTGCAGCGTGCCGACAGTGCCGATCTCGACGCGTTCGCCGCGCGGGAGCTTCGAGTGCCAGGCCTCGGCGCCCCAGTGGAAGCCTCCGCCGGGCGCCTCCTCGGCACGGGCGAGCGGGGAGCCGATCATGACCGCGTCGGAGCCGCAGGCGATGGCCTTGGCGACGTCGCCGCTGCGCCCGATGGAGCCGTCGGCGATGACGTGGACGTAGCGGCCGCCGGACTCGTCGAGGTAGTCACGCCGCGCCGCGGCCACGTCGGCCACCGCAGAGGCCATGGGGACGGCGAGCCCCAGGACGGTGCGCGTGGTGTGCGCGGCGCCCCCGCCGAAGCCGACGAGAACCCCGGCGGCGCCGGTGCGCATGAGGTGCAGGGCCGCCTGGTACGTCGCGCAGCCACCCACGATGACCGGGACGTCGAGCTCGTAGATGAACTCCTTGAGGTTGAGGGGCTCGGCCTGGCCCGAGACGTGCTCGGCGGAGACCGTCGTACCCCTGATGACGAACATGTCGACCCCGGCGTCGACCACCGTCTTCGCGAACTCCTTGGTCCGCTGCGGCGACAGGGAGCCCGCCACGGTGACCCCCGCCCCGCGCATCTCCTTCAGGCGGGCGGTGATGAGCTCGGCCTTGATCGGTTCGGCGTAGATCTCCTGCATCCGCCTCGTGGCGGCCTGGCCCCGGAGTCGGCCCACCTCGGCGAGAAGCTCCGTCGGGTCGTCGTAGCGCGTCCAGAGGCCCTCGAGGTCGAGGACCCCCAGGCCACCGTGCTTACCGAAGGCCACCGCGGTCTGCGGCGACATCACGGAGTCCATGGGGGCTGCCACGATGGGGATCTCGAAGCGGTACGCGTCGATCTGCCAGGCAGTCGAGACCTCTTCGGGGTCCCGGGTGCGGCGGCTCGGCACGATCGCGATGTCGTCGAAGGAGTAGGCGCGGCGACCGCGCTTGGCACGGCCGATCTCGATCTCGGTCACCGGGAGAGCCTAACCGGGTCAGCGGGAGGTGTAGTTCGGCGCCTCTGCCACCATCTGCACGTCGTGGGGGTGGCTCTCCTTGAGACCGGCCGACGTGATGCGGACGAACTGCCCGCGCTCCTGGAGCTCCGGGATCGTCCGGGCGCCCACGTAGAACATCGACTGGTGGAGTCCCCCGACGAGCTGCTGGGCGACCGCGGAGAGCGGACCGCGGTAGGCCACCTGCCCCTCGATCCCCTCGGCGACGATCTTGTCGTCGCTGGCGACATCGGCCTGGAAGTACCGGTCCTTCGAGAACGACTTCTTCCCCCGCGACGCCATCGCGCTGATGGAGCCCATCCCGCGGTAGGCCTTGTACTGCTTGCCGTTGACGAAGATCAGGTCGCCCGGGCTCTCCTCGCAACCGGCGAGCAGCGACCCGATCATGACGGTGTCGGCACCCGCGACCAGGGCCTTGGCGATGTCGCCGGAGTACTGCAGACCGCCGTCGGCGATCACCGGCACCCCGGCCGGCTTGGCGGCAAGGGAGGCCTCGTAGACCGCGGTGATCTGGGGTACGCCGACGCCGGCCACGACCCGGGTGGTGCAGATCGAGCCGGGCCCGACGCCGACCTTGACCGCGTCGGCGCCCGCGTCGACCAGCGCCTGCGCGCCCGCTCGCGTGGCGATGTTGCCGCCGATGACCTGCACGTGACGCGTGGCCGGGTCCTTCTTCAGCCGCTGGATCATCTCGAGCATCAGGCGGGCGTGACCGTTGGCCACGTCGGGCACGAGTACGTCGACCCCCGCCTCGACCAGGGTGGTCGCCCGCTCCCAGGCGTCGCCGAAGTAGCCGATGGCGGCGCCGACGAGGAGCCTGCCGTCGGCGTCCTTCGAGGCGTTCGGGAACTGCTCGGAGCGGACGAAGTCCTTGACCGTGATCAGGCCGGCGAGCTTGCCGTGGGCGTCCACGAGCGGGAGGCGCTCGAGCTTGTGCTGGCGCAGGAGAGCCGTCGCGTCGTCGCGGCTGATCCCGACGGGTGCGGTGATCAGCGGCATCTTGGTCATGACGTCGCCGACCAGCGTGGTGCCCCACTCCGCCACCGGGACGAACCGCAGGTCGCGGTTGGTGATGATGCCGATGAGCGTGCTCTCCTCGTCGATGACGGGGAGGCCCGAGACGCGGTACTCCCCGCACCGCTCGTCGAGCTCCTCCAGCGTCGCCTTCGGGCTGATCGTCACCGGGTTGGAGATCATGCCGGTCTGGGTGCGCTTGACCAGGTCCACCTGGTACGCCTGGTCCTCGATCGCGAGGTTCCGGTGCAGGATGCCGATCCCGCCCTGCCGCGCCATCGCGATCGCCATCCGCGACTCGGTCACGGTGTCCATCGCGCTCGAGACGAGCGGGATCCTCAGCGAGAGCTCTCGGGTGAGCCGGGTGGTGGTGTCGACCTCGCTGGGGATCACGTCCGTCTCGCCCGGGAGCAGCAGGACGTCGTCGTAGGTGAGGCCGAGGGCCGCGAACTTCTCGGGTACGCCGGCGGAGGTGAGGTTCATGGGGCCTTCCGTAGCGAATGGGGAGGCTTCCATCCTACGGGGACGGGCTCGTGAGGCCCGGTGTGGTGCGTCACGGACCGCACGAGAGGGCCCAACTCGTCCCTGGGGACGAGTTGGGCCCCGCCCGGGCAGTTCTCCGGGCCCAGATCATCCATGTGGACGGTTCCGGGCTCTCGACGGCGAACGCCGCCCTCGGCCGGGAGGCCGGGGCGGCGTTCGGTGGGTTTCGGCAGGAGTGCCGGGCGTCGGTCAGTGGCCGTGGCCGTGACCGTGACCGTGGCCCGCGCCGTCGGCGGACTCGTCCTCCTCCTCGGGCTTCTCGACGACCAGCGTCTCGGTCGTCAGCAGCATGCCGGCGATGGACGAGGCGTTGACCAGCGCGGACCGGGTCACCTTCACCGGGTCGAGCACACCCTGGGCGACCAGGTCGCCGTACTGACCGGTGGCGGCGTTGTAGCCCTCGCCGACGACGCCCTCGCGGACCTTGGCGACGATGACGTAGCCGTTGTCGCCACCGTTCTCGGCGATCCAGCGAAGCGGCTCGTCCGCGGCCTTGCGGACCACGCCGACGCCCATCTTCTCGTCACCGGTGAGGCCGAGGTCGTCCTCGAGCACCTTCACCGCGTGGACCAGAGCCGACCCGCCGCCGGCGACGATGCCCTCCTCGATGGCGGCCCGGGTCGCGGAGACGGCGTCCTCGATGCGGTGCTTCTTCTCCTTCAGCTCCACCTCGGTGGCGGCACCCACGCGGATCACGCAGACGCCACCCGCGAGCTTGGCCAGGCGCTCCTGGAGCTTCTCGCGGTCCCAGTCGGAGTCGGTCGCGTCGATCTCGGCCTTGATCTGGTTGACCCGGGCGTCCACGTCGGCCTGGGAGCCGCCGCCGTCGACGATGGTCGTGTCGTCCTTGGTGATCACGACGCGGCGGGCCTGGCCGAGCACCTCGAGGCCGACCTGGTCGAGCTTGAGCCCGACCTCGGAGGAGACGACCTGACCGCCGGTCAGAGTGGCGATGTCCTGCAGCATGGCCTTGCGGCGGTCACCGAAGGCGGGCGCCTTGACAGCTGCGGAGGTGAAGGTGCCGCGGATCTTGTTGACGACCAGGGTGGAGAGCGCCTCGCCCTCGATGTCCTCGGCGATGATGAACAGCGGCTTGCCGGCCTGGATCACCTTCTCGAGGAGCGGGAGCAGCTCGGCGATCGCGGAGATCTTGCCCTGGTGGAGCAGGATGTAGGGATCCTCGAGGACGCACTCCATGCGCTCGGCGTCGGTGACGAAGTAAGGCGAGATGTAGCCCTTGTCGAACTGCATGCCCTCGGTGAAGTCGAGCTCGGTGCCCATCGTGTTGGACTCCTCGACGGTGATCACACCATCCTTGCCGACCTTGTCGAAGGCCTGGGCGATGAGCTCGCCGATGACCTCGTCACGGGAGGACACGGTGGCCACGGCGGCCATGTCCTCCTTGGAGTCCACGTCACGGGCGGCCTTGCGCAGCGCCTCGCCGAGCGCCTCCACCGCGAGGTCCATGCCGCGCTTGAGACCCATCGGGTTGGCGCCCGCGGCCACGGCGCGGAGACCGAGATGGACCATGGCCTGCGCGAGCACGGTCGCGGTCGTCGTACCGTCACCGGCGACGTCGTTGGTCTTGGTGGCGACCTCCTTGGTCAGCTGCGCACCAAGGTTCTCGAACGGGTCGTCGCACTCGACCTCGCGCGCGACGGTCACGCCGTCGTTCGTGATAGTCGGTGCGCCCCACTTCTTGTCCAGGACGACGTAGCGGCCCCGGGGGCCGAGGGTGACCTTGACAGCGTTGGCGAGGGTGTCGACACCCCGCTCGAGGGAACGGCGAGCGTTCTCGTCGAACTCAAGAATCTTCGGCATGGAGAGTTGCAACCTTTCCGGTTGTGACAGGTGATGAGACAACGCCCCGAGGGCCCGAACGAGTCAGGCCGCCCGGGGCGGAGTCGAAGAGATCGTGCTGACGGCTGAGGATCAGCCGACCACGGCGAGCACGTCGCGGGCGGAGAGGATCAGGAACTCCTCGCCGGAGTACTTCACCTCGGTGCCGCCGTACTTGCTGTAGATGACCTTGTCGCCGACGTTGATGTCCATCGGGATGCGCTCGTCACCGTCCTCGTTGAAGCGGCCGGGGCCTACGGCGATGACCTCGCCCTCCTGCGGCTTCTCCTTGGCGGTGTCGGGGATGACCAGGCCCGAAGCCGTGGTCTGCTCGGCGTCGAGCGGCTTGACGACGATGCGGTCCTCGAGCGGCTTGATGTTGACCGACACGATGTCGACCTCCACTTTCTCGTGTTTCGAGAGGTTCACATGGCTGATGGGGTGCTTGCTCACCGCACGCCGTCGCGGGGGTCGTACGCTTCGCAAGCGTTGGCACCCTCGAACCGAGAGTGCTAAGGCGAATCTAGGACGGGTTTAGCACTCGGTCAAGTCGAGTGCCAGACTGCTCCCCGTGGATCTCGAGTCGTTCCGCTGGTTGCTCACAGACGAGGGCCGGGCCCTGCTGACCCGCACCGCCGACGTGTACGACGGTCAGCCCGGCCAGGCCCTCGAAGCCGCCGCGTTCCTGCGCCGCGACGCCTCACCCGAGCACGTCGCCGCCGCGATGACCCAGGTCGAGCTGCGCAGGCGGGCCCGGGACAAGTTCGGCGACCTCGCGGACTCGATGTACTTCACCCCCGACGGCCTGGAGCAGGCGACCCGGCTTCGGGTCGCGACGCACCGTGCGGCCAGGGTCGCCGCCGCCGCTCCGGCCTCCGTCCTCGACGTCGGCTGCGGGGTCGGCGGGGACCTGGTCGCGTTCGCCCGCGCCGGCCTCACCGTCGCGGGGATCGACCGGGACCCGCTCCGGGTGGCGGTCGCCGCGGCCAACCTGGAGGCCCTGGGGCTCGGTGGCGCGGTGCAGGTGGCCGACGTCGAGGCCCTCGACGTCTCCGGGTTCGGCGTGGTGTTCGCCGACCCTGCCCGTCGTACCGACCGGGGACGGGTCTTCGACGTCGAGGCCTACGCGCCGCCCTGGTCCTTCGTCGAGCGGCTGCTCCAACGCCCGTCGGTCGTCAAGGTGGCTCCCGGGATCCCCCACGACCTCGTCCCGGAAGGCGTCGAGGCTGAGTGGGTCAGCGACGAGGGCGACCTGAAGGAGGCCGCGCTCTGGTCCCGGCAGCTCGCGACCGTGCGACGGCGCGCGACGGTGATCCGGCCGACCGGCCTGGCCACGCTGACCGACGAGGACGACCCCGGGGAACGCTCGGTGCGCGAGCCCCAGCGCTTCCTGTACGAGCCCGACGACGCCGTGATCCGAGCGGGTCTCGTGACCGCCGTGGCCGCAGGCGTGCACGGGGGGCTGGTCGACGAGCACATCGCGTACGTGACGAGCGAGGAGCCGTTCAGGACACCGTTCGCCCGGACCTACGAGGTGCTGGAGACGCTCCCCTACAAGGAGAAGCAGCTCAAGGCGGCGCTGCGTGCACGAGGCATCGGCCGTCTCACGATCAAGAAGCGCGGGGTCGACGTGGTGCCCGAGGACCTGCGTCGCCGCCTCTCCCTCCACGGTGAGCAGGACGCCACGCTGATCCTCACACGGGTGGCCGGAAAGGGCACCGCCCTGCTCGTGCGGCCGCTGACGGCCTGAGCCGCAGGGCTGCCGCGACCTGGCTAGACGCCGGGATCGCGCCGATAGGTCTCGGGTGGCGTGCCGACCACCTGGGCGAAGACCCGGGTCAGGTGCGCCTGGTCGCTGAAGCCGAGGTCCTGGGCGAGGAGGGCCCAGTCGACAGGCTCGCCGGAGTGCGCCGCGGCGGCCGCCTCGAGGATCCTGAAGCGCTGGATCACCCACTTCGGCCCGATCCCGACGTACTCCGTGAAGGCTCGTTGCAGGGCCCGCAGGCTCACCCCCGCCAGCTCGGCAAGCTGCTCGGCGCGCCGGATGTCCAGGCGACGCTCCACCTCGGCGACCAGACCGTCCAGCCAGCGCGCGGTCTCGTCGGGTTCGGGCCGCAGGGCCAGGAGGTACTCCTCCATCGCGGCGACCAGCTCGTCTGCCGGCCCGTCGGACAGGATGTGAAGCGCGGCAGGGCGGTCGTCGACCCCGAGGACGTCGCCGCCGGTCTGCACCGTGCCGGCGACGCTCGACACCGGCCGCTTCAGGAAGGCGTGGAAGCCGGCGGGCCGGAAGGCCGTCCCGAGGACGAGCCCCTGCCCGGTCAGGACACGCTCGAACGGCTCGCGCGTCACTCCGTGCACCAGCAGCCGGTCCCGCTCGGCCGCGAGGTGCACCCGCGGCTGCGGCACGACCTGCTGGGTGTGGCCCTCGGACACGTCCCAGCGCACCAGCCAGTGGTAGTCGACATGCTCGACGAGCGCGGCCGAGGGCGCGATCCGCTCGACGGTGAACATCTCCGCCCCGGCGCGGGGCCGGACGATCGCCTCGGGTCTGCCTCGCGGTCCTTCGCCGGAACCATCCACGAGGGGGATGCTAGCCGTCGCCTTTCTTCAAGACCCATCGTCGCGGTGCTCCTAGCGTGAGCCGCATGAACGACTCCACCAGCTACTCCCACAAGGCAACGTGCAGGTTCCAGGTCGCCTCCTGGGACGAAAAGGTCGTCGCGGACATCGACGGCCGAGGTACGACGTACGGCGACGTCTACTACCCCGAGCGCGGGATCACCCGGGCCGAGGTCGGCTACACCTACACCGGCGACGTCGAGGGCAGCTCGACGGCGGTGTACCTCATGGGCTACCGGGGAGGCGACGACCTCGTCCTCGCGCTCGAGCGGTTCAGCGGCTCCGTCGCAGGACGCGAGGGGTCGTGTGTGTTCCAGCACACGGCCTCGCACGACTCCTCCAGCGTGCGCGGCCGGCTCCGCGTCGTCCCCGGCATGGGCACCGGTGCGCTCGAGAACCTCCGCGGCGAGGCGGACCTGCTCGTCGAGGGCCACAGCGACGACGGCTACGAGCTGGTCCTGCGCTACGACCTCGGCTGATCCCTCCCGGGTCAGCAGCCGGAGCGTGCGACGCCGGGGACCGGGACCGGGAGATGCCCCCGGGCCCTGGCCTTGCCGAGCAGCACCTGGACGAGCGCACGCATCGCCTCCGGGGTGTCGCCGTACATCGCGATCTTCGAGACCGTGGCACGGCTGGAGGCGAGCGGGTACGGCGTGTCGGTGGTGACGACCACGTCGGCCGAGCGGCCTGCGCCGCCGTACCCGATCAGCGCGACGCTCGTGCCCGAGCCGGTGCGCAACCCGGCCGCCCGCGCGGCAGCGTAGAACCGGTTGACCACCTCGGGGGATCCGGTGGCACGGACCGCCTTGCCCACGAGCCGCCCGCGGCACGGGCCGCTCACCGAGGTGGCTGCCGCGGCCGAGAGGCGGTACGACGCCTCGACGCTCGTCCCGGGCCTCCGGGTCAGAGCGGGGCGGCGGTCGCGCTGGTGGAGCAGCACCGCGATCATCCGGGTCGCGGCCTCCTCCACGCGGGAGCGGTCGAGCCGGCCCTGGCGCACCGCGCGCACGATCCCGTCGCGAGCCGCCCGGGGGTCGACGGGCATGAGCACGACGTCGACGCCGGCCTGCAGCGTGCGGACGGCGGCCGCGCCGCTCGAGTAGTGGTCGGTGACCGCACCCATGTTCATGGCGTCGCTCACGACCAGACCGTCGAAGCCCAGGTCGCGGCGCAGCAGCCCGCTGACAACGGGGCGTGACAGCGACGACGGCGTGCGCGGGTCGACCGCCCGGATGTCGAGGTGGGCGACCATCATCGACGGGACCCCACGGGACACTCCCGACTCGAACGGCACGAGGTCGCTGTCGCGGAGCTGTCGGAGGGTCTTGCGCTGGACGGGGAGCTCGACGTGGCTGTCGGCAGCCACGGACCCGTGCCCGGGGAAGTGCTTGACGACCGGCAGGATGCCCGCCGAGAGGTAGCCGTCGACGGCGGCGTTCATCTGCTGCGCCACGACCTTCGGCCGGCTGCTCGCCGACCGTGACCCGATCGTGGGGTCGTCGGGTCCGGACGTGACGTCGCCGTCGGGGGCGAAGACGGCCGTGAACCCGAGGTCCACCAGCTCCGCGCCGCTGGCCGCCGCGGCACGCTCGGTGAGATCCGTGTCGTCGGCGGCGCCGGCACTCATGAAGGTCGGGAACCGGGTGGCGCTGCCTTGCACCCGTTCGACGATGCCGCCCTCCTGGTCGACGCCGATGAAGACGGGCCAGTCACGACCGGCCTTCCTGACGGCCGCCTGCAGAGTCTGGTTGCTGCGACGCAGGGCGTCCGTCGTGCCGACGTTGTCGCTCATGACGATCACACCGCCGAGGTGCAGCCCGTTGACGAGGGGTGCGGGCGCCCGCGTCCCGGTGTACTCGGCGACGATCACCTGGCCCGCCAGATCCTGGAGCGACAGCCCGTGCGCGAGCCGTTCGGCCCGACGCATCTCGGCCGGCGTGGGGCCCCACCCGGCACCCGCCGCCCCGGCATGACCAGAGGCGTCGAGCGAGGGGGTCGGAGCCGTGGAAGGGACTGGTGTCTCGGGCCCCGACGACCTCGGGGCGGAGGCCCGTTCGGCGCGCTCCCCGGAGGTCGTCGCCCCCTCGTCGGAGCAGGAAGCCAGGAGAAGGGCGGCCCCGAGCAGGACTGCGACAGCTCTCCTCGCGGACATGCCTTCGATCCTCTCAAGCGCGCCAAGGAACCAGGACGCCGGTCGACTGTGCCAGGTGCGGTGGATCGTCCTCACGGGGCCACGATCACGGTGGACTGCGCCGGGACGTCGACCACACCGTCATCGGCCTCGACCCCGGGCTCCCAGCTCAGGACTACCTTGCCGTACGCCTCCGCCCGAGCCGCGCTCTGGGAGAGGTTCACGAGGACCTGGAGGTCTCCGCGCTGGAGGGCCAGCAGCCCCTGCTCGACGTCGTGCCGGACTCGGACCTGGTCCAGATGCGCGTCGTGCAGGTCGCGACGCTCGCGGCGGAGGCGGATCAGGTCGCGGTACCAGTGCAGGAGCCTGGCGTGCTCCTCCTCCTGGAGCTCCGCCCAGTCCAGCTTGGAGCCCTCGAAGGTGGAGGGGTCCTGCGGGTCCGGGACCTCGTCCCGGTCCCACCCGTGCGAGGCGAACTCCGAGCGGCGGCCCTGGCGCACGGCCTCCGCGAGGCCGGGGTCGGTGTGGTCGGTGAAGTACTGCCAGGGGGTGCCGGCGCCCCACTCCTCCCCCATGAACAGCATCGGCGTCCACGGCGAGGCGAGCAGCAGGGCGGCGCCGCATGCCAGCAGGCCCGGCGGAACGTTGGCGGAGATCCGGTCGCCGGTCGCACGGTTCCCGACCTGGTCGTGCGTCTGCAGGGAGGCGACGAAGCGCCACCCGGGCACCGAGGCGGTGTCGACGGCCCGCCCGTGGCGGCGTCTCCGGAACGACGACCACGTGCCGTCGTGGAAGAACGGGCTTCGCATCACCTTCTCGAGCGCTCCGGGGTCGGCGAAGTCGGCGTAGTAGCCCTGGCTCTCGCCGGTCAGCGCCACGTGGAGCGCGTGGTGCACGTCGTCTGCCCACTGCGCATGGAGCCCGAGCCCGCCGACGGCGTCCCCACGACCACGCGGCGTGACGGTGCGGGGGTCGTTGCGGTCGGACTCGGCGATGAGCCACATCCGGCGACCCTCGCGGGCGCATAGGTCGTCCACCTCCCGTGACATCTCCTCCAGGATGTGGACCGCGCGGTCGTCGTGGAGCTCGTGCACCGCGTCGAGCCTCAGAGCGTCGAGGTGGAAGTCGCGGAACCACTGCCGGACGTTGTCCAGGACCCAGCGCCGCACCGGCTCACTGTCGGGAGCGTCGAGGTTGAGGGCAGCACCCCACGGGGTGTGGTGGGTGTCGGTCAGGTAGGGCCCGAACTCGCCGAGGAAGCTCCCGTCGGGGCCGAGATGGTTGTAGACCACGTCGAGGCAGACCCCGACGCCCCGGGCGTGGGAGGCATCGACGAAGCGCTGCAGTGCGGCCGGCCCGCCGTACACCTCGTGCACCGCGTAAGGCGCGACACCGTCGTACCCCCAGCCTCGCGCCCCCGGGAACGGCGCCAGAGGCATCAGCTCGACCACGCCGACACCGAGGTCCACGAGGTGGTCGAGCCGCTCCGTCGCGGCGTCGAGCGTTCCCTCCGGCGTGAAAGTGCCGACGTGCAGCTCGTAGATCACCGTGCCCTCGAGCTCGACCCCGGCCCAGCGGTCGTCGGTCCAGGCGAACTCGTCCGGCTCGAAGAGCTGTGACCAGCCGTGCGGCCCGTCCGGCAGCCGTAGCCCCCGAGGGTCGGGCCGCGGGTCGCCGCCATCGAGCGAGAAGGCGTACGTCGACTCGGGCTCAGCCTCGACGGCGACGCGCCAGGACCCTTCCTCGTCCCGGGTCATCGCGTGTCGTGACCGTGGCAGCAGCAGGTCGACCGCGGTGGCGTGGGGCGCCCAGACCGTGAACTCACGCATGCTGCTCTCCCGTTCGGCGATCGACGAGCAGTGCGACGGGAAGCTCG
>DASVBF010000176.1:0-4052 GCA_036375975.1 Nocardioidaceae bacterium
GTTGACGACGATCGGCGTCTTCTTGATCTGCTGGACCACGTCGACGGCCTGCGCGACGGCCTTGTCCGAGGTCTTCGCGCCCCTGATGATCTCCACGAGCGGCATCTTGTCGACCGGCGAGAAGAAGTGGAGGCCGATGAAGTCCTCGGGACGGTCGACGCCCTCGGCGAGCTCGGTGATCGGCAGCGTGCTGGTGTTGGAGCACAGCAGCGCGTCAGGGTTCACCACGTCGAGGATCTCGCCGAAGACCTTGTTCTTCAGGGCCGGGTCCTCGAAGACCGCCTCGATGACGAGGTCGCAGCCGCGGAGGTCCGCCGGGTCCCCGGTCGGGGTGATCCGGGCCAGCATCTCGTCGGCCTTCTCGCGCGACATCTTGCCGCGCTCGACGGCCTTGTCGAGGAGCTTGACCGAGTAGCCCTTGCCCTTCTCGGCGTTCTCGACGCTGACGTCCTTCAGGACGACCTCCATGCCGGAGCGGGCGCAGGAGTACGCGATGCCGGCGCCCATCATGCCGGCACCCAGGACACCCACCTTGGTCGCGGTGAACTTCTCGATGCCCTCGGGACGAAGCGACCCGGAGTTGATCGCCTGGAGGTCGAAGAAGAACGCCTGGATCATGTTCTTCGAGGTGCGACCCGTGATCAGGCTGGTCAGGTAGCGCGACTCGATCCGCGAGGCCGTGTCGAAGTCGACCTGGGCGCCCTCGACGGCGGCGGACATGATCGCCTTCGGAGCCGGGTAGTCGGCGCCCTTGGCCTGCTTGCGCAGGTTCGCGGGGAAGGCCGGCAGGACCGAGGCGACCTTCGGGTTCGACGGGGCACCGCCGGGCATCTTGTAGCCGGGGCGGTCCCACGGCTGGCTGGCGGCCTCGGGGTTGTCCTTGTTGGCGAGGATCCACGCCTTCGCCGCGGGAACCAGCTCGTCCTGGGTGGCGACCACCTCGTCGACGAGGCCCTTCTCCTTGGCCTGGGCCGGCTTCAGCCTGGCGCCGGTGAGGAGGTAGGTCATGAGCGCGTCGTACATCCCGAACTTGCGCACGAGACGGGTGACACCGCCACCCCCGGGGAGCAGGCCGAGGGAGACCTCGGGGAGACCGAGGTCGTAGCGGCCGTCCACGGCGATGCGGTGGTGGCAGGCGAGCGTGATCTCGAGGCCACCACCGAGGGCGGCGCCGTTGATCGCAGCCACGACCGGCCTGCCGAGGAGCTCGAGGCGGCGCAGGCCGGCCTTGATCGCCTCGGCCATCTCGAAGATCTGGGGCGCGTCCTCGGGGGTGGCCTGGATCATGCGCTTGAGGTCACCGCCGGCGAAGAAGGTCTTCTTCGCGCTCGTGACCACCACGCCGGTGATCTCGTCCTTCTCCTGCTCGAGCCGGTCGACGGCCGCGGCCATCGACTCCTTGTAGAGCTCGTTCATCGTGTTGGCGCTCTGGTTGGGGTCGTCGAGGGTGAGTACGACGATCCCGTCGCTGTCCTTGTCGTACCGAACGGCACTCTGCTGGGCGGTTTCAGTCATCTGTTCTGGGTCCTTGCTGAGGTCTGTGTCAACGGGGGCTCTCGCGGGACGTCCTACGCCTCGGCCGCCGGGGCGACCGCGCTGGATGAGTCCTGCGCTGGTCGGTCAGATGCGCTCGACGATGGTGGCGATGCCCATGCCGCCGCCGACGCAGAGCGTGGCGAGGCCGCGGCGCAGGTCCCGGCGCTCGAGCTCGTCGATGAGCGTGCCGAGGATCATCGCGCCGGTGGCGCCGAGCGGGTGGCCCATGGCGATGGCGCCACCGTTGACGTTGACCTTCTCCGGGTCGAGGTCGAGGTCGCGCATGAACCGCATCGCAACGGCCGCGAACGCCTCGTTGATCTCGAACAGGTCGATGTCGGCGACGTCGAGGCCTGCCTTGGCCAGCGCTTTGCGGGAGGCCGGGGCCGGCCCGGTCAGCATGATCGTCGGGTCCGCGCCCGAGACCGCCGTGGCGACGACCCGGGCACGCGGCGTGAGCCCTAGGTCCCGGCCGACCTGCTCCGAGCCGATCGCCATCAGGGAGGCGCCGTCGACGATGCCGGATGAGTTGCCGGCGTGGTGCACGTGGTCGATCTTCTCCACCCAGTGGTACTTCTCGAGCGCCACCGAGTCGAACCCGCCCTGCTCGCCGATGTCGGCGAAAGACGGCTTGAGACCGGCGAGGGACTCGGCGGTGGTGCCGGGGCGGATGAACTCGTCCTTCTCGAGGACCGTGATGCCGTTGAGGTCCTTCACCGGGACGACCGAGTGGTCGAAGTACCCGTTGGCCTGCGCCTTGGCGGCCCGAGCCTGCGACTCCGCGGCGAAGGCGTCGACGTCCTGACGCGAGAAGCCCTCGAGCGTCGCGATCAGGTCGGCCCCGATCCCCTGCGGCACGAAGGCGGTCTTGAACGCCGTGGCCGGGTCGGACGCCCAGGCGCCGCCGTCGGAGCCCATCGGCACGCGCGACATCGACTCGACACCGCCCGCGAGGATCAGGTCCTCGAAGCCGGAGCGGACCCGGGCGGCTGCCTGGTTCACCGCCTCGAGGCCCGAGGCGCAGAAGCGGTTCAGCTGCACGCCCGCGACGGTCTCGGGGTAACCGGCCGCGAGGGCGGCGGTCTTCGCGATGTCTGAGCCCTGGTCGCCGATGGGGCTGACCACGCCGAGCACGATGTCGTCCACGCGCTCGGGGTCGAAGCCGGGGTTCCGGTCCTTCACCGCGTCGAGGAGGCCCACGACGAGGTCGATCGGCTTCACCTCGTGGAGGGAGCCGTTCTTCTTGCCCTTGCCTCGAGGCGTGCGGAGGGCGTCGTACACGAATGCTTGTGGCACATCGGCCTGGCTCATCTGTGAGTCCCAACTTCTCGGTGACCGGGAGACCGTACCCATGCGGGGGTAGGTGGAGATACCTGATTGTGACACTCATACTGTTAGCGTCCAACCGGGCCCAGGATGTGATCTACGTCGCTCCGAGGAGCCCGGCAACGATGAGAGAAGGGCTCCGGGGACCGCTGACGATGACGAACACGACCGAGGCAATCAGCGACCTGGTGACCCTGGACGAACTCACCAAGCGGGTGGGCATGAGCGTCCGAAACGTCCGCTTCTACACGACGAAGGGGCTGGTCCCGCCGCCGATCCGGCGGGGTCGGGCCGGCTACTACTCCGCGGACCACATCGTCCGGCTGGAGCTCGTCCGCGAGCTCCAGGCCCACGGCTTCACGCTGTCCGCGATCGAGGGGTACATGTCGCGGATCCCCGCGAACGCGACTCCCGAGACCATCGCCCTCCACCGCACGCTGCTCGCTCCCTGGATGGCCGACCTGCCGGAGACGATCAGCCGGCGCGAGCTGGACCGCCGGGCCGGCCGGCCCCTGAGCGACGACGACCTGGCCACCTTGAACACTCTCGGGATCGTCTTCCCGACGAAGCAGGGGAAGTTCCAGGTGGCGGTCGCGCACCTGTCCGTGGGCGTGGCGCTGCTCGACCTCGGCATGCCGCCCGACCTCGCCATCGCCGCCCAGGAGATCTTCACCGCCCATGGGCGAGCGGTCGCGGAGGAGCTGACCGCGCTGTTCAAGAAGCATGTGTGGCCGACCTACCGGGAGCGCGGGGTCACGCCGGAGCAGCTGAGCGAGATGGTGGAGAAGTTCAAACCGGTCTCCGTCGCCGCCCTCGTCACCGCCTACGAGACCGCGGTGGACGAGACGAAGCGGGAGTCGGTCGCGCGTCGCACGCGCTGAGCGCCCACGTCCCCGCGCGCCTCCGTGGCGTGCGCGGCACGCGGCCCCGCGCCCGCTGATGAGGCCCCGCAAGGGCGCAATCCGCGCACGTGAGCGATCTGGGCCCCGATCTGCGCGCAAACGGGGGCGCAGACAGCGCACATGCGTAGTCTGCGCCCCCCGGCTGTCGCTGTCACGGCGCCCCGGCTCGGGCGCCGCTAGGCCTGGACGACCGTGCCGGCCTCGATGAGGGCGTCGACGTCCTGGATACCCCACGCCTCGAGGGCGGCCCGGCTCTGGCCACCCGGGACGCTCGGGCCCGTCGTGAGC
>DASVBF010000186.1:0-34992 GCA_036375975.1 Nocardioidaceae bacterium
CGGATCGAGCCGCGGCCGGTCCGGTACGCGTCCTGGATCGCCTGCTGACCGACGATCAGCCCCTTGGTCGGGAAGTCCGGGCCCTTGACCAGGCCGAGGACCGCTTCGAGGGTCTCTGCCTCGTCCGCCTCCGGGTTGTCCAGCGCCCACTGCACGGCCGCCGCGATCTCCCGCAGGTTGTGCGGCGGAATCTTCGTGGCCATCCCCACCGCGATGCCCTCGGACCCGTTGACCAGCAGGTTGGGGTAGCGCGACGGGAGCACCACCGGCTCCTGCGACCGACCGTCGTAGTTGGGCTGGAAGTCGACGGTGTCCTCGGTGATGTCGCGCACCATCTCCAGCGCCAGCGGGGCCATCCGGCACTCCGTGTAGCGCATGGCCGCGGCCGGGTCGTTGCCGGGCGAGCCGAAGTTGCCCTGGCTGTCGACCAGCGGGGCCCGCATGACCCAGGGCTGTGCCAGGCGGACCAGGGTGTCGTAGATGGCGGTGTCGCCGTGGGGGTGGTACTGACCCATGACCTCACCGACGACGCGCGCGCACTTCGAGAAGCCGCGGTCGGGTCGGTAGCCCCCGTCGTACATCGCGTAGAGCACCCTGCGGTGCACCGGCTTGAGCCCGTCACGCACGTCCGGCAGCGCGCGACCCACGATGACCGTCATCGCGTAGTCGATGTAGGAGCGCTGCATCTCGACCTGCAGCTCGACGGGCTCGATGCGCCCGCCGGGCCCGCCGTTCTCGATGGTGTTGTCAGTCACTGGTGATCACTTTCGTCGTACGACGTGCTGAGCGGAGGCTCTCTCAGATGTCGAGGAAGCGGACGTCCTTGGCGTTGCGCTGGATGAAGCTGCGGCGCTGCTCGACGTCCTCACCCATCAGGATCGAGAACATCTCGTCGGCCTGGGCTGCGTCCTCGAGCGTGACCTGGAGCAGCAGCCGGTTGTCCGGGTCGAGCGTGGTGTCCCAGAGCTCGTCGGGGTTCATCTCGCCGAGGCCCTTGTAGCGCTGGATCGCGTTGTCCTTCGGCAGCTTCTTGCCGTCCGCGAGACCGGCGGCGACCAAGGCGTCCCGCTCGGCGTCGGAGTAGACGAACTCGTGCTCGTGGGGCTTGTTCCAGCGGATCCGGTAGAGCGGCGGCTGAGCGAGGTAGACGTAGCCGTGCTCGATCAGCGGCTTCATGAACCGGAAGAGCAGCGTCAGCAGCAGGGTGCGGATGTGGTGACCGTCGACGTCGGCGTCGGCCATCATCACGATCTTGTGGTACCGCACCTTCTCGATGTCGAACTCTTCGTGGATGCCGGTGCCGAGCGCGGAGATGATCGCCTGGACCTCGTTGTTGGCGAGCACCTTGTCCAGACGCGCCTTCTCGACGTTCAGGATCTTGCCGCGGATCGGCAGGATCGCCTGGGTCCGCGGGTCGCGGCCGCCCTTCGCGGAGCCACCGGCCGAGTCGCCCTCGACGATGAAGACCTCGCACTCCTCGGGGTTGGTCGACTGGCAGTCGGCCAGCTTGCCGGGGAGGCCGCCCCCGCCGAGGAGGCCCTTGCGGTTCCGGGCCAGGTCACGAGCCTTGCGGGCGGCGATGCGCGCGGAGGCCGCGGCCATCGCCTTGCGGACGATGTCCTTGCCCTCGGCGGGGTTCTTCTCGAGCCACTCACCGAGCTGGTCGTTCACGACGCGCTGCACGAAGCCCTTGGCCTCGGTGTTGCCGAGCTTGGTCTTCGTCTGTCCCTCGAACTGCGGCTCGCCGAGCTTGATCGAGATGATCGCGGTCAGGCCCTCGCGGACGTCGTCGCCGGAGACCCGGTCCTCCGGCTTCTTGATCAGGCCCCAGTCCTCGCCCGACCTGTTCACCAGGGAGGTGAGCGCCGAGCGGAAGCCCTCCTCGTGGGTCCCGCCCTCGTGGGTGTTGATCGTGTTGGCGAAGGTGTGCACCGACTCCGTGAACGAGGTGTTCCACTGCATGGCGATCTCGACGCTCATGCCGTTCTCGTTGGTCTCGGCCTCGAAGTCGATGACACTCGGGTGCGCCTTGTCCTTGCGCCGGTTCAGGTGCTCGACGTAGTCGACCAGGCCGCGGTCGTACTTGAACCGGCGCTCGAGAACGCCGGCCTCGGCGTGGACGTCGTCGGCGGTCTGCTCGACCTCGTTGCTGATCGTCGAGTCGGCGACGGCCTCGGCGATCTCGGCGACCTGCGGGCGCTCGTCACGGACGACGATCTCGAGGCCCTTGTTGAGGAACGCCATCTCCCGGAAGCGGGTGGCGATGGTCTCGAAGTTGTAGTCGGTGCTCTCGAAGATCTCGTCGCTGGCCCAGAAGCGTGTGGTGGTGCCCGTCTCGTCGGTGGGCTCGTGCCGCTCGAGGGGACCGTCCGGGACGCCGTACGTGAACGACTGCGTCCAGCGGTAGCCGTCGCGCTTCACCTCGACCTCGAGCTTCTTCGACAGCGCGTTGACCACCGAGACGCCCACGCCGTGGAGGCCGCCGGAGACCTTGTAGCCTGCGCCCCCGAACTTGCCGCCCGCGTGGAGGACGGTCAGGACGACCGTCACCGCGGGGATCTTCTCGACCGGGTGGATGTCGACCGGGATGCCGCGACCGTTGTCGACGACCTGGATGCCACCTCCGTCGAGGACGGTGACCTCCACCTTGTCGCAGTAGCCCGCGAGCGCCTCGTCGACGGAGTTGTCCACGACCTCCCACACGAGGTGGTGCAGGCCGCGCTCGCCGGTCGAGCCGATGTACATGCCGGGGCGCTTGCGGACGGCCTCGAGCCCCTCGAGGACCTGGATCGCGGAGGCGTCGTACTTCCCCGACTCCACCGCATGGCGCTCGCCCTGCGGCGCCAGTGCAGCGGCGGCCTCGGCCACCTCGTCGGGAGACGGTGTGGTGCTGTCTTCAGGAGCCACGAAGTTCGACCTCTTCGATCCTCAGGGCCGCAAGGCCGCAACAGTCCCCTGGGGGCGTGTTGCGAACGGCGGGTGACATAGCGAAGGTCGACCCTCGATCAGGTGACGACCCGATGTCCAGTGTACCCCGCGAGAGGCTGATTTCCGTGTGCCAATGCACAGGGACCGGGGGTACGCGTCACCTCAGGTGGCGATTCGCGGCCCGAGAGGGCCTCTGAGAGCCGTCAGCAGGGGAGGCGCAGGGTCCCCATACGCGGTCGGGGGCTCCCGGGGCGTCCTACGGGCCGTTTCGGACGGCTGCCGACAGGCCGCCTCGAACCTCAGCCGTAGGTGTCCCGGGGGCCCCGTCCGTCACGCACCGAGCGCGGGCCTTTGCGCCAGCTCGGCCCGTGCGGACCGAGCACGTCGATCACCGTGACGGTGCCGTCACCGAGCTCCTCGTTGAGGCGCCTGACGACGGTCGGGGCGAGCAGCCGCATCTGGGTCGCCCACGCGGTGGAGTCGGTGCGGACGACGAGCTTGCCGTCGGCGTACGACTCCGGTCGGCAGTGCAGCGCGACCTCCCGCCCGACGAGGTGCTCCCACCGGGAGAAGACCCCGTGCACCCGGACGTCGGTGCCCCAGCCCTGCTCCGCGATCAGGCGGCCGATGGTCGAGTCGAGCGTCTGCGGGTCCCGGTCGTCGGGGTGGGCGCCCGAGGCCTTCGGGTCCGTGCGCCTCGGTCGGCTGCCCGGCCGGCGAGGGGTACGCCGGGCAGGACGCTTGGCCCCGGCCAGGGAGCGTGCGATGCTGCGCGCCAGGTCCAGCCCTGTGTCCTCGTGGGCCTGCTCCGGCTGGCCGTCCGGCTCCTGCTGCGGCTCGTCGGGGAGCTCGTGGTCGTCGTCAGTCGACATGGCTGACCACCCCCTCACCCACGGTGACCCGGGTGCCCGAGAGCGCTTCCGGAACGTCGGCCGGCACCGCCGCGGTGACGAGCACCTGCTCGGCGCCGGCCACCAGCTCGGCGAGCCGTAGCCGACGCTCGGTGTCGAGCTCGGCGAAGACGTCGTCGAGGATCAGGATCGGGTCGTCGCCCGCGGCCCGGAGCAGGTCGTACGACGCCAGCCGGAGCGCCAGCGCGAACGACCAGGACTCCCCATGGCTGGCGTAGCCCTTCACCGGCAGGGGGCCGAGCTGCAGCACGAGCTCGTCGCGATGCGGCCCGACCAGCGAGACGCCGCGCTCGAGCTCGTCGGCCCGGCGGCGCTCCACCTCCGCGGTGATCGCCTCCGCGAGCTGGGCTCGGTCGGGCAGCCGGCCGTCGTACCCGTCGGGCGGCGTGGGGAGCTCGAACGACGATCGGTACGCGATCGCCGCGTCGTCGCGGGAAGCACCGCGTGCGACCGCCTCGTAGGCCTTCCCGACCAGGGGCCTGAGCTCCTCGACGAGAGCCAGGCGAGCAGCGAGCAGCTCGGCGCCCGTCCGTGCCAGGTGGGAGTCCCAGACGCTCAGGGTGGACAGCGCGGACTCCGCCCGGCTGCTCCCGGCCCCGCCGCGGCGCGCGGCCCCCGCGGTCTTCAGCAGCGAGTTGCGCTGGCGGAGCACCCGGTCGTAGTCCGAGCGGACGCCGGCGTACCGGGGGGCGCGGAGCACGAGGAGGTCGTCGAGGAACCGACGACGGTCGGACGGGTCGCCCTTGACCAGGGCGAGGTCCTCGGGGGAGAAGAGCACGGTGCGCACCATGCCGATGAGCTCGCGGGCGCGGGGGAGCGGCGACTTGTTGATGCGGGCGCGGTTGGACCTGCCGGGGTTCAGCTCCACCTCGAGCAGGGCCTGTCGTTCGTCACGGACGACGAGGGCACGGACCACGGCCTGGTCGGCGCCGTGGCGCACCAGCGGGGCGTCGCTCGCGACGCGATGGGAGGTGAGCCGCGCGAGATAGTCGATGGCCTCGACGAGGTTCGTCTTGCCCTGACCGTTCCGACCGATGAACGCGGTCACGCCGGGACCGAGGGCCACGTCGACGTCCGTGTACGACCGGAAGTCGTGGAGCGAGAGGTGGGCGACGTGCAACTGGGGCCTTAGCTCTCCGCCTGCTCGGCATCCGGTCCGGTGCCCGTGTCAGCCGTCGTGGGCGGGCCGTCGGCGGTCTCGCGAGAGGTCGGGGGGGCACTGGTCCTCGTCGCGTGGCCGCCGAACTGGTTGCGCATCGCCGCGACCGCCCTCATGGCCGGGCTGTCGTCCTGGCGCGAGGAGAACCTCGCGAAGAGCGCCGAGGTGATGGCGGGCATCGGCACGGCGTGCTCGATGGCGGCCTCGACGGTCCAGCGCCCTTCGCCGGAGTCTTCGGCGTACCCACGGATCCCGGCGAGGTCGGTGTCCTCGTCGAGGGCCGCGACCAGCAGGTCGAGCAACCACGAGCGGATCACCGTGCCCTCGCGCCAGGAGCGGAAGACCTCGGAGACGTTGTCGACCATGTCGACCTTCTCGAGCAGCTCGAACCCCTCGGCGTAGGCCTGCATCAGGGCGTACTCGACGCCGTTGTGCACCATCTTCGAGAAGTGTCCGGCGCCGACCTTGCCGGCGTGCACCCACCCGAAATCTCCCTCGGGCTTGAGGGCGTCGAACGCCGGCTGCACCTTGGCGACGTCGTCGGGATCGCCACCCGCCATGAGGGCGTAGCCGTTCTCGAGCCCCCACACCCCGCCGGACACGCCGCAGTCGACGAAGCCGATGCCCTTGTCGCCCAGCAGTTCGGAGTGCACCTGGTCGTCAGTCCACCGCGAGTTGCCGCCGTCCACGACCACGTCGCCCTCGCCGAGCAGGTCGGCGAGCTCGCGGACCGCCTCGCGTGTGGGGTCTCCGGCGGGGACCATGACCCAGACCACCTTGGGTGAGGGCAGGGCGTCCACCAACGCCTTGAGGCTGTCGACGTCACGGACGTCCGGGTTGCGGTCGTAGCCGACGACGGTGTGTCCGGCACGCCGCAGCCGCTCCCGCATGTTGCCGCCCATCCTGCCGAGACCGACGAGTCCGAGCTCCATGTGTCGTCCTTCCAGACGTCGCGGTTGTCCCTCCCGGTCAGGCTACCCACCGGGCGCGGCCGCCATCCGGGCCGAGCTGCCAGGAGCGTCCCGGATCGGTGGGGCTCAGGACAGCAGGCGACGCGGCATGAGGAGGTAGCGGAAGTCGAGGTTGGCCTCGCCGTCCGGCGTGGGAACTCCGGCCATGACCGCCGGCTTGGACGCCTGGGTGAACGCCAGCTCCACGACCGGCTCCTCGATGGCGGTCAGGCCGTCGAGGAGGAACTGCGGGTTGAAACCGGTCGTGATGTCGTCGCCGTCGACCGAGGCTTCGATGGACTCCGAGGCCTGGGCCTCGTCGCCGCTCCCGGCATCGAGGGTCACGACGCCGTCGCTGAAGGCGAGCTGGACGGCGGTGTTGCGCTCCGCAACGAGCGAGACGCGCTTGACCGACTCGACCAGGGAGGCCTTGTCGACCCTCGCGATGGTGAGGTGCTCGCTCGGGAACAGCGTGCGGACCTTGGGGAACTCACCGTCGAGAAGCCGCGTCGTCGTACGTCGGATGCCTCCGCCGGCCGAGCCCTCGAAGCCGATGATTCCCTCGCCGGTGCCCGTGCTGGCGAGCGCGATGGTGACCTGGCTGCCGGCGGTGAGTGACTTGGCCGTGTCGGCGAGGACCTTGGCCGGAACGAGCGCCGCCGCCGAGGCGTCGGTCGACGCGGGCTCCCACGTGAGCTCGCGGTGCGAGAGCCGGAAGCGGTCCGTGGCGAGGAGGGAGATGGTGTCCCCCTCGATCTCGATCCGCACGCCGGTGAGGACCGGAAGCATGTCGTCGCGGCCGGCTGCGACGACCGCCTGGCTGACCGCTGCTGCGAACCGGTCGCTCGCGACGGTGCCGGCGGCCGCCGGCATGTCGGGCAGGGTTGGGTACTCGTCGACGGGCATGGTTTGGAGGCTGAACCGGGCCGACCCGCACGTCAGGGAGACCTTGGCGCCGTCGATCGTCATCTCGACCGGCTTGTTCGGCAGGCTCCGGCAGATGTCGGCGAGCAGCCGGCCGGACACGAGAGCTCGTCCTTCGTCGGAGACGTCGGCCGGAACGGTCGCGCGCGCAGAGGTCTCGTAGTCGAATGTGGAGAGCACCAGGCCATCGCCCTCGGAGCTCGTCTCGATCAGCAAGCCTGCAAGGACGGGCACGCTCGGCCGGACCGGCAGGCTGCGGGCGGCCCAGGCGACGGCGTCGGCGAGGACGTCGCGCTCGACGCGGAACTTCACAGGTGTTCGCCTCCATGTGTCCGTGCGGGGTTCAGGCGGGGTGCGGGAACGAATCCTGCCACGTCCCGGCCTTCCTGGGCAGTTAGTTGGTTATCTCATCAGCGACTGCCGACAAGTCGTGCACCGGGGGTCCGTGGTCGTCGGGGCTCGTGTCGTGAATGACAAGGTTCGAGCGGTTTGTCCCCAGGTGGTCGGCCGGGAGAGTTCGAACCGTGAAGGAGTTGTAATTCTCCTCATCGTGTTCGTAGCAACCGTGGAAACTGTGGAGAAGTGGCATCCACGCAGGTCAGCAGCCGATTCTTCGTCCGCAGGGGCTGTGGAGGAGCTCCGGAGAACTACAAGATCCGTGTGAACGAAAGACTTGTCGTCCCGGCGGAGCCACAAGTTCTCCACACTCCGTCCCGGGTAGTTCGCCGCTGCTCCACATCGGCTTCCCCAGCCGGGGACGACCTCGGTCAGGGTTGACGCGCCTGCTGCTTGATGCGGTTGGTGAGCTCGGTGACCTGGTTGTAGACGCTGCGCCGCTCGGCGAGCAGCTGACGGATCTTCTTGTCGGCATGCATCACCGTGGTGTGGTCACGGCCGCCGAACTGCTGTCCGATCTTGGGCAGGGACAGGTCGGTGAGCTCGCGGCACAGGTACATCGCGATCTGGCGGGCGGTGACGAGCACCCGGCTCCGGCTCGATCCGCACAGGTCGTCGATGGAGAGTCCGAAGTAGGCAGCGGTCTGGGCGATGATCAGGGCCGCGGTGATCTCCGGCTCCCCGCCCTCGGGGATGAGGTCCTTGAGGACGATCTCGGCGAGCGTGAGGTCGACGGGTTGCCGGTTCAGGCTTGCGAACGCTGTGACCCGGATCAGGGCGCCCTCGAGCTCGCGGATGTTCGTCTGGATCTTGCTGGCGATGAACTCGAGCACGTCCGGCGGCGCGGTCATCCGCTCCAGCGCTGCCTTCTTGCGGAGGATCGCGATCCTGGTCTCGAGGTCCGGCGGCTGGACGTCGGTGATCAGACCCCACTCGAATCGGTTGCGGAGCCGGTCCTCGAGGGCGACGAGCCGTTTCGGCGCACGGTCCGAGGTGATGACGATCTGCTTGTTCGCGTTGTGGAGGGTGTTGAAGGTGTGGAAGAACTCCTCCTGCGTCTGGATCTTGCCTTCCAGGAACTGGATGTCGTCGATCAGCAGGACGTCCACGTCGCGGTACCGCCGCTGGAACATGGCAGCCTTGTCGTCGCGGATCGCGTTGATGAACTCGTTGGTGAACTCTTCGGTTGACACGTAGCGCACCTTGGCGCCGTTGAAGAGGCTCCGCACGTAGTGCCCGATGGCGTGGAGAAGGTGGGTCTTCCCCAGGCCGGAGTCGCCGTAGACCAGGAGCGGGTTGTATGCCTTGCCCGGCGCCTCGGCGACCGCGACCGCTGCGGCGTGGGCGAAGCGGTTCGACGAGCCGATGACGAAGCTCTCGAAGATGTACTTCGGGTTGAGCCGGGTCTCGATCGACGAGCTGGCCGGCGGGGTGGCCCGGGGGCCGCCTGGGCGGAGCGGGGTAGGCACGTCGAGTGGGTTTGTCGACAAATCGATTTGTGGATTGACCGTGACGTGCTCCTGCCGGTCCGAGGCAGCGGGCCCGTGCTCGGGCTGGAAGGCGGGGGGCTCGTACGGCGGGTGGGTCGACTCGTGGTCGGTGGCGGAGCCGCCCTGGTGGCGGCCGTAGCGGGTGGCCGGCGTCGGGTCGAGCTCAGGGTCCACGGTGACGGCGATGCGAACGTGCTGGCCGAGAGCCTCGGTGAGAGAGTCCTCGAGGCGGGTGCGGAGGCGACCCTCGAGCTGGTTCCGGGTGAAGTCGTCGGCCACGGCGACGATCGCGGTGTTCTCGTGGATCGTGACCGGCCGGCTCGCGGCCAGCCAGGCGCGCTGGTTCGGCGGAAGGTCCTCGATGAGCTGTGCCCACACGCTGCTGAGGTCAGGTGTGGCGTTGTGTCCCCCACCGGTCGCGATCTCCGTGCCGCCTGGTCGTTCGGCGTCTTGACTGAAGTCGTCGTGCATGTGTCTTCCACTCCTCATCGCAGGTCCCACAGCAACCCACGGCCCCCCGTGAGGTACGCGACCGCTTTCGGTGCGCGGGCCAGGAGCCAGGTGATGCACGTGCTCGCGGACGCCGGACAGTCGCTTGGTCCGCCACACCCGAGTCCACACCTTTGTCCACAGGTTGTGTATGTGCAACCCAGCCGTGGCCAACGGTGGATGAACCGGTCTGCAGCAGCCCGACCCATTCCTGTTTGCGCAGGTCAGAGGCGGTTTCCGACATCATCACCAGGGGGTGGTGACATTGGGGACTGTCTTGGGGAAGCTGACCGCAGGGAGTCGCGAACAGGAATGAAGGTAACAAGCGCGACACCTGTGGATCAACCGGTTGTCCACAGGGGATCCTAGGGTGTGCGGGGGATCCGCGTGGTGGGTTCTGTCGGGTTGGTGGGCCGTCCCGGTTTGACCCTGTGAGCGGGGGCCGCGTACCGTTGGGCGGTCGAACCGGTGTCGACCGGTGCCGCATGTCCACGGAGCCTCTGCCTCGCCACACGAGGAGGCGGCGAGGAGACCGTGGGCGGGCGGTGCCAGCCGAAGCAGGCATGAAGAACGCACCCGCCATCCGACCCGGTTCGAGATCGACGTCTCGTTCCATACCCGACACCGGAGAAGACTCGTGAGCAAGCGCACGTTCCAGCCGAACAACCGCCGCCGTCACAAGACGCACGGTTTCCGTCTGCGGATGCGTACCCGTGCCGGCCGCGCCATCTTGGCGTCGCGTCGTCGCAAGGGCCGTGCCCGCCTGGCCGCCTGAGTTCTTCTCTCGTGCGTTGACCCAGAGTCCCTCCGGCGGAGGCTTTCCGTGCTGACCCGCAGGAACCGGCTCACCTCGAGCCGACTCTTCTCCCGGACAGTGCGCCGCGGACGCCGCGCCGGAGCAGCCACCGTGGTTCTCCACCTCGACGTCGACGCCGGTGTCACGGAACCCCAGGTCGGACTCGTGGTCGGCAAGGCCGTCGGCCCTGCTGTGACGCGCAACCTCGTGAAGCGCCGCCTTCGGCACCTTTCACGGGAGCGAGTCGACTCGCTCCCGGCCTCTGCTGTGCTCGTCGTCAGGGCTTTGCCGGCCTCTGCAGGCGCGTCGTACACCGCTCTCGGCTCGGACCTGGATCGGGCGCTGCAGCGCCTGCTGGTCGGGCGCTCTCAGCCCACTGGCCGGAGTCGTGCACGTTCTTCCAATGCGACTGCCTCAGGAGACGTGACCGCATGAAGTACGTCCTGATCGGTCTGCTCAGGCTCTACCGCTTCTTCATCAGCCCGTTGTACGGGCAGGTGTGCCGTTATCACCCCACCTGTTCTGCCTATGCGCTCGAAGCCGTGACCGTTCACGGGAGCATTCGTGGCAGCTGGTACGCCCTTCGCCGCCTTGCCTCCTGCCATCCGTGGTCCGCCGGCGGCTACGACCCTGTCCCGGGGACCCGCAAGGACTTCTCCGACTCGCCCTCTGATCAGACTCAAGGAGCCTGAGTGTTCGACTTCCTCGGCCAGCTCGGCAGCTTCATCATGCTGCCGCTCTACTGGATCACGTCCTTCATCCTCTCCGGCTTCCACACGCTGTTCGGAGGCATCTTCGGCGAGGAGTCCGGTTGGTCCTGGGCGCTGGCCATCGTCGGACTGACTCTGGTGATTCGCGCGGCGCTCATCCCGCTGTTCGTGCGGCAGATCAAGTCCAGCCGGAACATGCAGATGTTGCAGCCGAAGGTGAAGGAGCTGCAGAAGAAGTACGGCCACGACCGTGAGCGCCTCGCGCAAGAGACGATGGCGCTGTACAAGGAGACGGGGACCAATCCCTTCGCCTCGTGCCTGCCGATCCTGCTCCAGATGCCGATCTTCCTGGCCCTCTTCCGGCTGCTGTCGAACGCTGCCAAGGACATCCCGAAGGGTGTGCTGACCCAGGAGCAGGCGCAGCAGTTCAGCCAGGCCACGCTGTTCGGTGCACACCTCTCCGACACCTTCGTGAGCTCGCCCGACCTCAACGTCAAGATCCTCGCCGCGTTCCTCGTGGTTGCCATGACCGCCACCACCTTCCTCACCCAGCGCCAGCTGATGAGCAAGAACATGCCGGCCGACGCGATGAGCGGCCCCTACGCCCAGCAGCAGAAGATGCTCCTCTACGTCCTCCCCGTCGTGTTCGCG
Organism: Nocardioidaceae bacterium; assembly: GCA_036375975.1. Classification (GTDB taxonomy): domain Bacteria; phylum Actinomycetota; class Actinomycetes; order Propionibacteriales; family Nocardioidaceae; genus Nocardioides_C. The sequence continues at coordinate 11,405 of DASVBF010000186.1, forward strand.
GTCGGCGGTATCGCTTTCCCGATCGGCGTCCTGATCTACTGGACGACGTCGAACCTCTGGACGATGGGCCAGCAGTTCTACGTGATCCGGAACAACCCGGCCCCGGGCACACCCGCCGCCAAGGCGAAGGCGGAGCGCGACGCGCACAAGGCGGCTCGTCACGGGAAGCCGGTCGATGGGTCGACCGTGACCGGACAGGCAACGGAGGTCGTGGAGGAGCCGGCGCCCAAGCCCGTGCAGCGGCAGCAGCCGAAGAGGCAGCCGCGGAGCAAGCGGAAGGGAGGGCCGAAGGGCCCTCCCGGACAGAGTGGCCCTTCCGGGAAGCGACCCGGCAAGGGCTGACCGCCCCACCTCCCGAATTTTCGATCTGCCCAGAGCAAGGAGTAGCCCGTGAGTGACGAGACACCGGCAACCGAGAACGACGAGACACCCGCGGCCACCGAGGACGAAGGCAAGGGTGAGGGCCCGCGAAGCAGGATCGAGCTGCTCGAGCAGGAGGGCGAGATCGCGGCCGACTATCTCGAGGAGCTTCTGGACATCGCGGACCTCGACGGCGATCTCGACATGGATGTCGAGGGGGATCGAGCCGCCGTCTCGATCGTGGGCGCTGAGCTCAGCCAGCTCGTCGGACGCAATGGTGAGGTCCTGGAGGCGCTCCAGGAGCTCACTCGGCTTGCTGTCTACCGTGAGACCGGGGAGCGCTCCCGGCTGATGCTCGACATCAGTGGATACCGCGCGAAGAAGCGTGCTGAGCTGGAGAAGCTGGCCGCGGAGACGGCCGCGGAGGTGAAGGAGTCCGGTGAGGCGGTCGAGCTCGACCCGATGACACCGTTCGAGCGCAAGGTCGTCCACGACGCGGTCGCCGCTGCTGGGCTGAAGTCCGAGTCGGAAGGTGTCGAACCCCGTCGCTACGTGGTCGTGCTGCCGGCATGACCTGGTCGAGGGCGGGGAGCTCGTCCTGGTGAACGAGCCTGTTTCACGTGAAACACCCCCACCGCCGGAATCGGCGGTGGGGGTGTTTTCACATCACCTTCCTCTGGCGCGCAGGTACGCCGACGTGCTGGCGAGCGACGGCGTCGTACGCGGCCTCATCGGACCCCGGGAGGTTCCGCGGCTCTGGGAGAGACATCTCGTCAACTGCGCCCTGCTCGGCGAAGCCATCGCACCCGGGCTCGACGTCTGCGACGTGGGGTCGGGTGCCGGGCTACCGGGTGTGGTGCTCGCGTTGAGCCGACCCGACCTTCAGGTCACCCTCGTCGAGCCGCTCCTTCGGAGGTCGAACTTCCTCGACGAGGTGGTCGCGCAACTGGGGCTGATGAACGTGGAGGTCGTGCGCGCTCGCGCGGAGGAGCTCCACGGACGACGTGAGTTCTCCGTCGTCACCTCGCGCGCAGTGGCGCCCCTCGGCCGTCTGCTGCGTTGGTCGATGCCGCTGGTACGGCAGGGCGGGGAGCTGATCGCGATGAAGGGCTCGTCGGTGCATGACGAGATCCGTGAGGCTGCTCCGGTGCTGAAGAAGGTCGGGGCGGGTCAGATCAGGGTCGAAGAGTACGGCGAAGGTCTGGTAGAACGACCGACGATCGTGGTTCGCGTGGAGTCAACCCGCCCGTCACGGGTAGGTTTGTCCGGGATGGGTCGACCTCGTGGGAGTCGAGGCGAGGGCAGCAAGTCGCGATCGCGGCGGAGAGGGGAGCGATGAACGACTCCGGCGCAACTCTGACTGACAGTGGACGTCCTCGTCGGGGGGCCGTGAAGACGGGTCTCGGGTGGCCCGAGGCGGCTCGTTCGGAGCCGACCGGGCCGGGACTCGGCTGGCCAGACATGGAGGCAGACGTGAGTCCGGAGCGCGAAGACATCCCCAACCCGCGGGAGCGCGAATCAACGCTCACGGGGTCGACTTACCCACAGAATCCACAAGTTCGTCCACATCTAACTGGTGTCGAGGAGGAACAGGACGTTTCACGTGAAACCATGTCTGTCTCGAAGGAGACGCAGAGCGGGGTCGGAGCTGGACCCACAGGCGACGTTTCACGTGAAACAGAGAACCTGGAAACCGGCGTGACTACCGAGGAGAAGGCAGTGACTGACCCGACCATGGACCCGTCCACCTTTGGGCCCTACCCGGCCCCAGGGACTACGGGGGTCCGCACCGCTGGCGACTTCGCTGCTGCACCATGGGCCCTGGCGGACGACTCCACACCGATGGCGCTCTCGGTGGCGCACCAGCTGATGGTCAACGAGGGTCGGCACCTGTCCGAGCCCCTGCCGCGACCCAGCAAACCTCGGATCATGGTGGTGGCCAACCAGAAGGGCGGCGTCGGCAAGACGACCTCCACGGTCAACATGGCAGCGGCCCTGGCGCAGCATGGTCTGCGCGTGCTCGTGGTCGACCTCGACCCGCAGGGGAACGCGTCCACCGCTCTCTCGATCGACCACCACCGCGGCACGCTGTCCACCTACGACGCTCTCGTGGACGACATCCCCTTGGAGGAGATCATCCAGGAGAGTCCGGAGGTGGAGGGACTCTTCGTCATCCCGGCCACCATCGACCTCGCCGGAGCCGAGATCGACCTCGTGTCGATGGTCGCCCGGGAGAGCCGGCTCCGGAAGTCGATCTACGCCTACCCGCCCGCCATCTCCGAGGACGAGGACCGCCTCGACTACGTGCTCATCGACTGCCCGCCCTCCCTGGGGCTGCTCACCCTGAACGCGCTGGTCGCCGGTGACGAGATGCTGATTCCGATCCAGGCGGAGTACTACGCGCTCGAGGGCCTGGGGCAGTTGCTCGAGACCGTGGAGATGGTCAAGGCCCACCTGAACCCGGTGCTCAAGGTCTCCACGATCCTGCTCACGATGTACGACGCACGTACCCGGCTGTCCGCCGGAGTGGCTGAAGAGGTGCGCAGCCACTTCGGCGAGCAGGTGCTGAGGACCGCGATCCCGCGTTCCGTCCGGATCTCGGAGGCGCCGAGCTACGGCCAGACCGTCATGACGTACGACCCCGGTTCTCCCGGCGCACTCAGCTACCTCGAAGCAGCACGCGAAATGGCACTCAAGGGAGTCAAGGAATGACCCAGCACCGTCCCGGACAGCGCCGAGGCCTAGGCCGTGGGCTCGGCTCCCTGATCCCCACCGCACCGCCCGCGCCGACACACGCCCCGGGCCACAGCCCGGCCGTCGGCTCCACGCCCGCCGCTCACGGCGGCGTCGGCGCGGGGTCGCAGAACGGCGCCGAAGGAGGGACCTCCGCACCCGGGGTGACCGTCGACGAGGGCGGCGCCGACTCCGCTGAGCGGGTCGTCCCCGAGGGCCTGGCGCCGGTCGACGGTGCCTACTTCGCCGAGCTCGACGTGGCGACGATCAGCCCGAACCCGCGCCAGCCCCGCCAGGTCTTCGAAGAGGAGGCCCTTGCGGAGCTCGTGCACTCCGTCAAGGAGGTCGGGCTCCTCCAGCCCGTCGTCGTGCGCCGCACCGGTGACGACAGCTACGAGCTCATCATGGGTGAGCGGCGCTGGCGCGCGATGCAGGAGGCCGGGCTCAGCACCATCCCGGCGATCGTCCGCGAGACCAGCGACAACGACATGCTCCGGGACGCTCTCCTGGAGAACCTGCACCGGTCGGAGCTGAACCCGCTCGAGGAGGCGGCTGCCTACCAGCAGCTGCTCGACGACTTCGGGTGCACGCACGAGGAGCTCTCGCGCCGGATCGGGCGCAGCCGGCCGCAGATCAGCAACACGCTCCGGCTTCTGAAGCTCTCTCCTGCCGTGCAGCGCCGGGTGGCGGCCGGCGTGCTGTCCGCCGGTCACGCGCGGGCGCTCCTCGCCGTCGAGGACCCCGAGACCCAGGACCGCCTCGCCGCCCGGGTGGTGTCGGAAGGCATCTCGGTGCGCGGGCTCGAGGAGATCGTGGCAGTGGGCGACCTGGGCTCGGAGAAGAAGCCCCGGCCTCAGCGGCGCAAGCCTCATGCGCCCGGGTTGGACGACCTGGCCACGCGACTCTCCGACCGGCTCGAGACGCGTGTGAAGGTGGCCCTCGGGAAGTCGAAGGGCCGGATCACGGTGGAGTTCGCGTCGATCCCGGACCTCGAGCGCATCGTCGACCTCCTGGACCCCAAGGGCGACCGGCCGCTCTAGCTCTCCCGGCCCACCCGCGGCTCGGCCACCTCAACCCGGTTCGACGGGGAGGAGACCGAGCCGCGGTTCTGTGTGAGCACGTCGTCGCGGCTCCCGCTCCCCGAGGTGGCTGCTGCTCGGTCGAGCCAGGCCGACCGAAACGACCGAGCCGACAGGTAGTTAAAGAGATTTGTCGACAAAAAGATATCTGTCTACCTCGACTTGCCGCTGTGTCGAGAGGCTGACAGTTCTTGGGGACACCCGAAGTCGAACTGCTGGTGCGATGGCTCCCGGCCCGATGTTTCACATGAAACGTTGCGGTGCCACTCGCGGCGCCGTGGGTCGGCCCTCAGTCCCGGTCTTCAGGGGTGCGGGGTGACTTCTGTGCGCGCTGGGCCCTGCGCTCGGCGCGGCGCTGCATCTCCTCGCGGTCCAGCTCTGCCGCCCGCTCGGGGGTCGGAGCAGAACCGCCGTACGACGCCGGTAGCCACCACGAACCGGGCGGCTGCTCGTCGGTCGGATACGCCCGGATCGTCCGGTCGAGCAGCTCGGTCATCGCCGCGTGGAGCTCCGCGGTCTCGGCGACCGGGTCCGTCCCGGCCGGTCGCAGCGGCTCCCCGACCGAGATCGCGATCGTCTTGCCGCGAGAGAAGTCCTTCGGGTGGTCCTTGGTCATCATGCGCTGCGTGCCCCAGAGCACGACCGGGATCAACGGCACGCCCGCTTCGGCCGCCATGCGAACCGCACCGGTCTTGAGCTCCTTGATCTCCATGCTGCGCGAGATGGTCGCCTCGGGGAAGATGCCGACCAGCTCGCCCATGCGGAGATACCGCACACCCTCCTGGTACGACGCCAGCCCTTCGCCGCGGTCCACCTCGATGTGGTGCAGCGACCTCATCAGAGGACCCGCGATGCTGTGGTCGAAGATCTCCTTCTTCGCCATGAAACGAACCAGGCGCTTCGACGGCTGGGCGGCGAAGCCACCGAAGATGAAGTCGACGTACGAGATGTGGTTCACCGCCAGCAGCGCCGGACCCATCCGAGGAATGTGCTCCGTGCCGCTCATTTTGAACTTGAGCCCGAGCACCTTGAACGCGGCCTTGGCCGTCCAGATGATCGGCGGGTAGGTGATGTCGCGCAAGGCAGGCTCTTTCGTCAGGAGGGCTTGGTCAGGAACGGTTCGAGCGGGCCACCGCGGCACGGACCAGGCTCTCCACGAGCTTCCCCAGGTCGAGTCCGGCGGCCTGGACCGACAAGGGGACGGTGGAGGTCTCGGTGAGGCCGGGTGCGACGTTGACCTCGAGGAACCAGACCGTCCCGTCGCCGTCGATCATGAGGTCCGATCGCGAGAGGTCGCGCAAACCCAGTGACTCGTGCGCGAGGACGGCGACGCGCGCGCACTCGGCGGCGAGCTCCTCGCTGAGTCTCGCCGGCACCACGAACTCCGTGCTGCCAGCGGTGTAGCGCGCTGTGTAGTCGTAGACGCCGCCGTCCGGGCTGATCGACACGACCGGCAGCGCCCGTGGGCCGTCGCCGGTGTCGACCACGGGTACTGCGACCTCCTGCCCCTCGATCAGCCGCTCGACAAGGGCGCTGTCGCCGTAGGCGAAGGCGTTGACCATGGCACCGGGAAGGTCGGCGGCGTCGCGGACGACAGTGCAGCCGAGCGCCGAACCACCCTTCGCCGGCTTCACGATCAGCGGGAGACCGATCGTCTCCACGATCGCGTCCATGACGGCGCCCGCGCCGAGCTCCCGGAAGGTCTCGTGGGGGAGCGCGACGCTGCGCGGCGTGTGGATCCCGTGGGCGGCCGCCACCGACTTGGCCACCGGCTTGTCGAAGGCCACGCGACAGGCGTCGGGCTTCGAGCCGACGTACGGGACGCCGACGAGCTCGAGCACCTCCCGCAGTGCGCCGTCCTCACCCGTCTCGCCGTGGAGCAACGGGACGACGCAGGCCGGTGGGTCGGTGCGCAACGACGGCAGGAGCCCGGCGTCCATGTCTCGCTCGTCGACGTCGCCTCCGATGTCACGCAGGGCGTCGGCGACCCGGCGGCCCGAGCGGAGGGAGACGTCCCGCTCGTGGGAGAGCCCTCCGGCGAGCACCACGATCCGCCCGTTGAGTGCATCCATCGCGTGAGGCTCCTGATCAGGTGAGGTCGGTGTTGGGGGCTTCGTAACCGCGACGCAGAGTGGGATGGACACCGGCGCCGAAGGTGGCGCGCAGCTCCATCTCCTCCTCGATCACGCCGACGAGCCGGCGTACCCCCTCGCGGATCCGCTCCGGGGTGGGATAGCAGTAGGAGAGCCGCATGCTCTGTGCGCCGAAGCCGTCCGCGAAGAACGCCGTGCCGGGAACGTAGGCCACGCGGGCCGTCACCGCTCGGGGCAGCATCGCCTTGGCGTCGAGGCCGTCGGGGAGCGTGAGCCAGACGTAGAAGCCCCCGTCGGGCACGTTCCACCGCGCCGTGGGCGGCATCAGGTCCTCGAGGGCGTCGATCATCGCGTCGCGGCGCTCGCGGTACATCTCCCGGAACTCCTTGACCTGGCCCTTCCAGTCGTGGCTGGTGAGGTACGCCGACACGGCAAGCTGGGAGAACGACGGTGGGCACAGTGTGGCGGACTCCTGCGCCAGGACGAGCTTCTCGCGTACGGCGTGGGGCGCGAGCGCCCATCCCACCCGGAAGCCGGGGGCGAAGGTCTTGGAGAACGACCCGAGGTAGATCACGCCCTCGGCCTCGTCGGCCCGGAGCGCCCGGTAGGGCTCGTCGTCGAAACCGAGGAGCCCGTAGGGGTTGTCCTCCAGGATCAGGATGTCGGCGTCGCGGCAGATCTCGAGGACCTCGGCGCGACGGCTCGGGGCGAGCGAGACGCCGGCCGGGTTGTGGTAGTTGGGGATGGTGTACAGGAACTTGATCGTCTTGCCAGCAGCCCTGGTCGCGGCGATCGCCTGACGCAGGGCCTCCGGGACCAGGCCGTGCTCGTCCATCTCGGCGTGCGCCACGTCGCACTGGTAGGCCTTGAAGACCCCGAGCGCCCCGACGTACGACGGCGCCTCGCAGAGCACGACGTCGCCCGGGTCGCAGAAGATCCGGGTCACGAGATCCACGGCCTGCTGGGACCCAACCGTGACCACCACGTCGTCCGGGTGCGCCTCGATGCCCTCGAGCCGCATCACGTCGCAGATCTGCTCCCGCAGCCCGGGGTCGCCCTGGCCGGAGCCGTACTGCATCGCCACGGCGCCGTTGCCGCGCACGAGCTCGTTGATCGCGCCGCCCACGACGTCGAGGGGCAGGCCCGAGATGTTCGGCATTCCTCCGGCGAGGGACACCACCTCGGGGCGGCTGGCGACCGAGAACAGGGCCCTGATCTCGGAGGCGGTCATGCCCTGGGTGCGGGCGGCGTAGCGGTCGACGTAGCTGTCGAGACGGGTCGAGCTGCGGCGTACCGGTGTGTGCTCTACGTCCCCGCGTCCTTGATCTCCGACCATCGATGCTCCTGTCCCTGAACTACTAGGATGGATCATCGCGGGAGCAACCTCGGCATTGGGGGTCACGACATGGGATCGAGCGGACGCAAGATCGCGCGGCTGACGCTCGACAACCTGGACGACCTGCCTTCGGCGTGCCGCAGCTGCGCATTCTGGGAGCTCGACCCGGTGCAGCGGGAGCGCGCGCACCAGGCGGGTGAGATCGCGTGCGAGAAGGAGGCCTGGGTCTCCCGCGTGCTGCTCGAGTGGGGTTCCTGCGGCCGGATCCTGTACGTCGACGACGAGCCCGCCGGCTACGCGGTCTACGCACCGCCCAGCTTCGTCCCCGGGGCCGACTCCTTCCCGACGTCCCCGGTCAGCGAGGACGCCGTGCTGCTCTCGACGGTGATGGTCCGCCCGGAGTACTCCGGAGGCGGTCTCGGCCGGGTCCTCGTGCAGTCTGTCGTGAAGGACGTGCTGAGCCGAGGTGGCATCAAGGCCATCGAGGTCTTCGGAGACCGGCGGCCCAGCGACGGGGGCAGGGTTCCCGGGTGTGTGGTGCCGGCCGACTTCTGGCTCCGGGTCGGTTTCAAGACCCATCGGAGCCATGCACGCTACCCGCGGATGCGGATGGAGATGCGTTCGGTCCTCTCCTGGCGCGAGGAGGTCGAGCAGGCTCTCGAGAAGCTCCTGGACGTGGTCAGGCCCAAGCAGGTCAACCCCGCGCCCGGTCATGCGGGCCTCCACCACCGCGACCGCGGCCGGACCCGGATCAGGCGACGGACGGGCGCGCCTCACGCAGGCGGGCTCTGACGTATCGCCTTGCGCAGCTCGGAGAACCGTAGGACGCCGGTCTTGGTGTCGGTGTCCGGTGACAGGTAGACCCGCTGGATCGCGACGACGACAGCCTCGGCGACGACGTCCCGGAACGCGGCATCGGTGAGCCGAGCGGCGTCGCCCGGGTTGGTGATGTAGCCGACGTCGATCCGCACTGCCGGCATCTGGGTGCGGCGGAGAAGGTCCCACGTCTTCGTGTGTGAGCGCAGGTCCACGAGGTCGGTCCTGGCGACGATCTCGCGCTGGACGAGACTCGCGAAGCGCTCCCCGACGGTGGAGCGGACACCGTGACTGTCGAGGCCGTAGAAGTACGTCGCCACCCCGCAGGCGTCGCGGTTGGCCGCCGCGTCGACGTGCAGCGAGACGCAGAGGTCGGCGCCGGTGCGGTTGGCGAACTCCGCTCGCTCGGCTTCGCTCGGTGTCTCTCCGAAGAGGGGGTCGCCGGGGTGGGTGAGGTAGGCCTGGACGCCCGTCGCGGTGAGCCGCCCCTCGATGCGGCGGGCGAGATCCTGCGTCACCGCCGCCGCCTCGGCGGCCAGCGCGGGGTCGGCCACGCGGGTGTCGGCCGCATCGACCACCACCACCTTGCCGGAGAGCTGCGGGCCGGCCCGCCTGATCTGCTCCTCGGCGCGCAGGGCGTTCGGCTGTCCACCGCGGACCCGAGGCGTCAGCCGGGAGAGTGCCTTCAACGTGGAAGGACCGCAGGTGCCGTCGGCCGGGACCCCGATGTTGCGCTGGAACTCCCGCACTCCCATCTCGGTCTGGTGGCCGTAGAAGCCGTCGGCACGACCGACCCTGAACCCGAGGGCGAGCAGCCGCTGCTGGAGCGCCACGACGTCGTCGCCGCACATCAGGTTGCCCGGGACGTGGGTGAGGATCCGGTCGCCGAGCCGCCAGCGCGCCTCGTCGAGGATGCGGTACGTCTGGGGGCCGACGATCCCGTCGACGGTGAGGCCGCGGTGCTGCTGGAAGGCCCGCACCGCGCGGTCCATGGCGACGTCGAAGGTGGTCCCGGGGCCGGGCGACCCACTGCTGTCGGGCAGCAGGCCCAGCGTGACCAGCAGTCCGCGGATGTCCGCCACCGCCTCGCCGGTGTCGCCGAGACGGAAGAGCCGGGGGTGATGCGAGGAGAGGCTCAAGGCGTTCGCTCTCTGGTCTGGACAGCGAAGGGGGGCCGGCCCTTGGGAGGACAGCCGGCCCCCGTTCGATCTGGGGTCGCGCTCAGGCGATGAACTCGCTCAGCTCGTTGAGCAGCGCGGCCTTCGGTCGGGCGCCCACGATCTGCTTCACGACCTCGCCGTTCTGGTACACGTTCAGCGTCGGGATCCCCGTGACGCGGTACGTGGACGGGGTGACCGGGTTCTCGTCGACGTTCATCTTGCGCATCTCGAGCTTGTCGCCGTGCTGGGCGTTGATCTCCTCGAGAATCGGGTGAACCTGGCGGCACGGACCGCACCACTCAGCCCAGAAGTCGACGAGGACCGGCTTGTCGGCCTTGAGCACCTCGGTCTCGAAGTCGGCGTCGGTCACAGCCTGGATGTCAGCCACGAGTGGCTCCTTCTTGAATCGTTTGGAGTTCAGTTTGCAGTAAACAGGGACCCACGGACAATGCCGTGGACCGGGGACGGCGAGCCGCCTGCGTGGGCGCCGGAGCGCTGCTGCGAACGGCCGCTCGCCGCCATCAAGCGCCGGCGGTCTGGACCTGCTCGGTCAGCATCTCGACGGCGACGTCACCGTTGCGAGTCTTCCCTGCGTGCTCGAGGTCGGCGAGGAACCGCTCCGCGTCGAGCGCGGCGGCACACCCGGTGCCGGCTGCGGTGATCGCCTGCCGGTAGATGTGGTCCACGAGGTCACCGGAGGCGAACACTCCGGGAAGGTTCGTCCGGGTGGACGGCTCGTCGACCAGGACGTAGCCGTCCGCGTCGAGCCGGACCTGCTCGCGCAGCAGCTCCGAACGCGGGTCGTGGCCGATCGCGATGAACAGGCCGGTCACGTCGAGCTCCCGCTTCTCGCCGGTGACGGTGTCGACGAGCGTGACGCCGGTGAGCTTGTCGTCACCGTGGATCTCGGACACGGCGGAGTTCCAGGCGACCTCGATCTTCGGGTCGTTGAACAGCCGGTCCTGCATGATCTTCGAGGCGCGCAGCTCGTCGCGGCGGTGCACCAGCGTGACCTTGCTGGCGAACCGCGAGAGGAAGGTGGCCTCCTCCACGGCGCTGTCGCCGCCACCGACGACGGCGATGTGCTGGTCCCGGAAGAAGAACCCGTCACACGTCGCGCACCAGGAGACACCGTGGCCCGACAGCCGGTCCTCGTTGTCGATCCCGAGCTTCCGGTAACCCGAACCCATCGCGAGGATCACGGCATGGGCGCGGTGCTCGTTGCCCGCGGAGTCCGTGACCACCTTGATCGCTCCGGTGAGGTCGACGTCCACGACGTCGTCGGAGACCAGCTCGGCGCCGAACCGCTCGGCCTGGGCCCGCATGTTGTCCATCAGCTCGGGGCCCATGATCCCGTCGCGGAAGCCAGGGAAGTTCTCCACCTCGGTGGTGGTCATCAACGCGCCACCAGCGGTCACCGAACCCTCGAAGACGAGAGGGGCGAGGTTCGCCCGGGCAGCGTAGACAGCCGCCGTGTAACCCGCCGGTCCGGATCCGATGATAATGACGTTGCGTACGCCCTGGTCGGCCATGGTGGTTCGTGCTCCTGTGTGGTCGGGGTCGTGTCCTTCCGGGGACACAACCGATCCTATGGGTCCGGCATTCCCGGAAACCCCCGCCGGTATGAACCTGTGCGAAACCGTCCGGAACCGGGTCGTCAGCGCGCCTTCAGGGTCGCAGATGCGGCGGGCCTGTCGGCTGAGCCACACGCGAAGACGTCCGCGGTACGTCGTCCGCCGTCAGGTGCCCTCAGCACCAGCACCGCAGGACGGCCGTCGAGCCGCACCGGAAGCCACTCGTCCCCGGTGCCCGTCTCGGGCTGGACACAGGCCCCTTGCCAGCGCCGGGAGCTCTCCGCGACCGGCACCGCCAGGTCCGTGTCCTCGATGCGCTGGAGGTCGGCCTCCAGGGAACGGGACCGGACGTGAGGCGGGTGAGCGCTTCGGCTGAGGGTGGTCCGGCCCTGGTCCTGCGCGGGCTCCGGGCCGGCGGGGCTTCGCTCCGGCTGCGCGAGACCACCGGCGGCTCCGTCCGCCGCACCGTCAGAGCTCGCACTCTCCTGGGCCCCGCCGGTCAGGTCGTCCAGGTTGACCCCGACGCCGAGAGCCAGCACCGAGACCGCGGCTGCGGCGACGAGGAGCCGCGGGCCCCAGCGCCGCCGCTTGGAGGCCAGATCCGTGACCGCGGCCCCGTCCCGGGGGGCCGGACCGGATGCGGCATCGACGGGCGCCTCGAGTCCTTCGGCTCCGCGTCGCCGGACCAGGTCGGCGAGAACGCCGTCGAGCCTGTCGGCGACGTCCGGCGGCATCTCCTTCTCACGGCCGGCCGCCGCGGCGAGCAGCCGCCGCACCTGCTCCTCGGTCTGCTCGTCGACGTCGTCGTGCTCGTCGTCACGTGGGCTCATGCTCGCTCACCTCCTCCGGCCGGTCCTTGGGTTGGACGCTGCTCGCCGGACCGGGGTTCCTGACCGGGGGCACGGACCCGGGGCGGAGCGCGGACAGCACCGGGACCAGCCGTGACCGCCCCCTGGAGCAGCGGCTCTTCACGGTCCCGGGCGGGCAGCCGAGGATCGCCGCGGCCTCGTCGACGGAGTAGCCCTGCATGTCGACGAGCACCAGCGCGGCCTTCTGGTCCGGGGCGAGCGCGTCCAGCGCCCGGAGCACCAGCATCCGCTGCTCCTCGTCGAGGACCACGTCGGCAGGGTCTGCGGCGTCACGCGAGGCCGGGTCGCCCGTCGTGCTCGTGGCGAGCGAGCCGCGGCCGGCGTACTCCTCGAGGTCGTCCGGCAGCGACTCGGCCGCACGCACCCTGCGCCGCCGGAGCCGGTCGAGGCTGGCGTTCACGACGATGCGGTGCAGCCAGGTCGTGACCGCTGCGTCCCCCCGGTAGGACCCGGCTCTGCGGAACGCGGAGACCATGGCGTCCTGAAGGGCGTCGGCCGCCTCCTCGGGGTCTCCCGTCGTCCGGAGCGCAACGGCCCAGAGGCGGTCCCGGTGGCGTCGGAAGAGGACGCCGAACGCCTCGGGGTCACCCTCCACATGGGCCGCCACCAGGGCCCGGTCGTCGCGACCCTGGTCGGCCGCGCCCGGAGGCGGGCCGTCCCCCGAGGGCCCGGACAAGGGTCAGTGCCTCACGGCGATCTCGGCGATGCGCCCGCGGTAGGCGCCACCGTCGGAGGGAAGCGAGGTCAGCCAGACCACGAGGTACCGCGTGGTCACCGGCTTCGAGAAGTCGACGTTCGTCTTGCCCCCCGCGCCGTTGGCGGCTCCCACGCGCTGCAGGTTCGCGACAGACGTCGGGGCGCTGCTGCCCTCCGGCGCCGCCAGAACCTGGAAGCTGGTGGGGCTGCCCTGCACGCTGACCGTGGCGGAGGAGACCCGCTGCTCACGGCCGAGGTCGACGACGAGCCCGACGCCGTCCTTGAGCAGGCCGAACTTCGGGTTGCCGTAGTACTCCATGGTCTGCCACGCGGTGGCCGGGTTGCCGTCGATCGCGAGCCGTGCGAGCTCGCCGTTCTCCTCGCCGTTCCCGGCCGGGGGCGGGTCGAGGTCGCTCACCGCGGAGATGGCGACGGGCCCGGACGGCGCGGCAGAGCGGCTGCTGCCCGGGCTCGGCTGCGCCGACGGCTCGTCGCCGCCTTGTCGGCCGAGGTTGAACGCGAAGACGACGGCGACGACGAGGAGCACGATCACCCCGACCGCTCCGGCCAGCTTCAACCAGTCGCGGCTCGAGTCCTCCCGGCCCCAGTCCTGCTCCTCCTCGACGTCGGGGGAGGCATCAGGACCCCAGACCGGCGGGAGGGAGCCGGTGCCGTGGGCGGAGTGGATGCCGCGAACCGGGCCGGAGGGCTCGGCGGCCCCAGCGTCCGGCCGCTCCGTGGACGTGCGGGGCGGACCGGGTGCGAAGAGTGGCTTGACCTCGGGTTCCGGCAGCGGGGGAGGTGGTGGCGGCGCCGGTCGTCGGGACGTCATCTCTTCGTCCTCGAACATCGGCGAGCCGGCCTGGGTCGCCTCCGGGTCCACCGCGGCCCCGGCGCCGCGCTGGGCGCTCTGGGCACCGCGCTGGAGACCGCCGGGCGCCGACGCGGCGCCTCCGAAGGTGGGTGGGGCGCCCGCCTGGGTCGCCTCGAGGTCCTCGCCCGTGGACCGGCCGAAGGCGCCCGCCTCGATGGCGGCGGTGGGCTCGTGACCGACCGACGCGGCGGAGGCGGTGTCGCCGATGTAGTCGCTGAGCGCCGCAGCGATCTCGAGAGCACTCTCGAGGGATCCGTGAGGCGAGCCGGGGTTGAGCACCCGGTCGCAGACCGCGTCGAGATCCCTGGGAACGCCTGCCCTCACCTGGCGGGGCCGCATGGTCCGGCCGTGCTCGCGGGGCGCCTCCGGGAGCACGCTGCGCTGGGCGCAGGGCCACTTGCCCACGAGCGAGGCGTAGAGCAGGCCCGCGAGGTTCTGCACGTCGGCTTCGTGGTCGCTGAGGCTCCGGCCGTCGGGCGACGCCGGCTGACGGGGTCCGTGAAGGACGGCGTCCACGACGAAGCCGATCAGCTTCACCGAGCCGGCGTCGGTGACCATGACGTTCTCGGGGAGCAGCCGGCCGTGAGCGATGCCGTGGCTGTGGGCGACGCCGATCGCGTCGGCCACCTCCTTGACCACCCAGGCGGCGCGGCGCGGGGTCAGCGGCCCGTCGGCGAGGATCTTGTCCAGCGACATCCCGGTGCCCCACTCGTGCACGACGTACGAGACGCCGTCCTCCTGCGCTGCGTCGAGCACGCGCAGGAAGTGCGACTCGGTGATCGTGGCGGAAGTGCGTGCCGCCACCAGGAGCGCGTCGGCACGGGGGTCGGACCGGTTCACCACGTGGACAGCGACGTTCCGCGCGAGCGTCTGGTCGATCGCTCGCCAGAACCTTGCGCCGTCGGTGTCGTGGACGAGGTCCTCGAGACGGAAGCGTCCGGCTAGGACGGTCCCACGCCCGATCGGCTGGTCGCTCACGGCCCTCCTCGCTGCGTGGTGGTCTGCAACTACGAAAACTACATGCTAGGCGTGGCGCCCCCTGCCCAGTCTCGCGGTTACCAACTCAAGCATTCGTGACACCTCCGCGATCCGGAGCGCCCGCGCGAGCATGACGAAGATCACAACGTCGACGAGGACCACGGCCACCAGCGTGGCGAGGGCCTGCACCTTCCCGTCGCCCCCGGGCCAGGCGGTCGCGACCCCGTAGCGCACCCCCCAGGCAACCGCTGCGGCCACGCCGGTCGCTGCCAGCAGGCGGACCAGGAAGCGCACGAGCCTGCCCGTGTGCAGGCCGCCCAGCAGGTGCCTCAGCAGCGCGTACGAGACCGCCGCCCCGACGGCGTACGCCCCGATGTAGGCGAGCACCAGGCCTGACGCGACGTCGTCAGGCGTGACGGACCGCGTGATCAGCACGGCCAGCACGATGTTCGTCGCCGCGATGACGCACTGGACCCAGAACACCGTCCGGGTCCGTTCCAGCGAGTAGTAGCCGCGCAGCATGAGGAAGTGCACGGTGAAGAAGACGATCCCGACACCGAACAGGGCCAGCGGCTTGGCGTAGTCGGGGTAGGCCTGCGACGCTGCGAGCCAGCCGTAGACGACGTTGGAGAGGTCCAGAGCGATCAGGGGCAGCAGTGCCGCGAACGGGATGATCAGGGTCAGGGCGGTGCGGAGCGTCGAGGCCACGCCCTCGCCGACCGCCGCCAGGTCGTTCTCGGCCGCGTGGGCCGAGAGCCGTGGCAGCATCGCGGTGGCCAGCGAGACCGTGACCACCGAGTGCGGCACCATCACGAGAAGGAACGCCTGCGAGTAGATCGTGTAGCCGGTGCCCTGCTCGGCCGAGCCGCCGGACGCCAGGCGTACGACGACGGTGTAGGCGACCTGGTTGACGACCACGAACAGCACCGTCCACACGCCCAGGCGCAGGGTGTGCCCCAGGCCGGTGCCGCGGAAGTCGAAGCGGGGTCGGTAGAGGAACCCGGTCTTCCGGAGGTACGGCACCAGGATCAGGAACTGCGCCACGATGCCGAGGGTCGAGCCGATCCCGAGGAGCAGCTCCTCGCCGGAGGAGAAGCCGCCGTACACGTCCTTGGCCGGCCCGAACACGAACAGGTACACGACCAGCACGAGCACGGAGATGACGTTGTTCGCGATCGGCGCCCACATCATCGGTCCGAAGCGGCCTCGTGCGTTGAGCACCTGTCCGACCAACACGAACATCCCGTAGAAGAAGACCTGCGGCAGGCAGTAGCGGGCGAAGTCGATGAGCGACTCCAGCTGCTCGGCATGGCCGGGCCCGAACCAGACAGGGTCGAGGAACAGACGCATGAGCCAGGGTGCGGCCGCCACCATCAGCACCGTCACGACCAGCAGGAACAGGCCGGCCAGGGTCATGATCCGGTTCGTGTAGCCGTCCCCGCCGTCGGGGTCGTTCCGCATCGCCCGCACCAGCTGCGGCACGAGCACCGCGTTGACCACGCCTCCGGCCAGGAGGATGTAGAGCATGTTCGGGATGGTGTTGGCGATGTTGAACACGTCGGCGTGCAGGAAGGCGCCGAGAGCCGCCGCGAGCAGGGCCGCCCGGACGAAGCCGCTGGCGCGGGACACCACGGTCCCGGCGGCCATGACCGCGCTCGAGGAGAGGATGCTGCGGCTCTCGCGGTCGATCTCCGTCGGCTCTGTCACGAGGCGATGTCCTCCTGCTCCGGCTCCTCGGCCTTCTGCCCGTCCTTCTTCCTGCCACGCACCTGGCGGACGATCCGGGCGACGATGGCGGCGATGAACACCACGGCACCCGTGCCCATGACGAGCCAGATCACGAGCCCCACCTGGCTGCTGCGGACCTTGATCCTGGTCGGCTCACCGAGCGGATCCCCGCCCTGGGTCGTCGGCGTGATCCGCACGGAGTGCACGCCCGTGCCCGTCGCCGTCACTGCGAGCCGGACCGAGGCCCGCTGGCCGGGGCCGAGCGACACCAGGTCCGGCGTGCGGATCCTCAGCTCGTCGGTCCCGGTGTCGGCACGGATCCCGACCGTCACCGGCTCGTCGAGCCCGTTGACCACCCGGACCGTCATGTTTCCCGTGCCGCTGGACATCGTCACCAGCGGGGAGCCCTGGACGGTGACGGCCTGGAGGGTGTGGTGCACCTGTTCGGAGATGTTCCTGGTCATGGCGAGCGCGCGAGCCGGACGGGCGCGGGCGTTGGTCGACGAGGCGAACATGGCGGCGCGGCCGACCTGGGAGTCGATGGTGTCGTTGCGCGTGAGCAGGTCGGCGAGGTCCCTGCCGGCGCGGTTCAGCTCCTGGGTGGCGAGGATGTTCGCGACCGGGATCTCGTGTCGGCGCGCGACTCTCGGGTAGACCAGCCGGTCCTGGTACTGCCTGCGATGGCTGAGCATGCGCGCGAAGGGCACGTCCACCATCCGGATCCACGGCACCTCCAACCCGGTGAAGAACGAGGCGGTGGCCCACCCGCTACCGGGGTCCCAGAGGTCCGGGGTGGTGACGACCAGCGGCTTCCCGCGCGGACCCGTGAGCCCGCGCGCCGCCGCCTCCGCGAGGATTCGCTGCCGGACCGCGAGAGCGTCGAACCGCGGAGTCGGGCTCGGGCCGCCGATCCGTGCGACGTCACTGGTGAGCAGGGCGTCCGGGCCGCCCTTCAGCCCGATCATCGTGGCGTCCGTGCGGGCAGCCCGCCGGGACAGCATCAGGTCGGTGTCCGCGTCGAGCCTCGGCACGTCCGCGTTGGGGAGCACGCCGTTGGCGGGCGCCACGACCGGGCTGGCGTCGATGCCGAGATCCTTCATGGCCTCGCCGCTCAGCTCGGTGGCCCGCTCGAACACGCTGGGGAACTTCCTTCTCACCAGGCCGGCGACGTCGACGTCCCCGTAGGGAAGGGCGAGCACCGTCTGCATCTCGGCGAGGTCGCCGAAGTTCGTCAGCCACCTCGCTGCCTGCTGTGACTCCGCGGCGACCTGCCCCACGTTGTCCGCCGGGCTGTCGCCCTGGGCGTCACCCGACTCCAGCGGCCCGGCAGTCTCGGTCGGTACGCCGGAGGGGCTCGGGGACTCGCTGGAGGAGGCACTCGGCGAGCCGCTCGGTGACCCGCTGGGGGTGCCGCTGGGGGTGCCGCTGGGGGACCCGCTCTCGCGGGCCTGCTCGTCGGTCGGGCTGATGTCGAAGGACGGGTTGCCCTCCCCGAGCGACCGGACCGCGTCGAGCACGGCGGGGTCGACGACCCAGGTGAGAGGTATGCCGGACGAGGACCGCGCCATGTCGACGAGCCGGGTCAGCCGCCCGTCGTCGGCGAGGGCGCGGTTCCAGCCCCCGACGTTCGCGACCCGGCCGTCGGGAGTCCGCCTCACGTGGGCCCGCAGCGGGATGGCCAGGGCCAGCGTCGTGCTCGGGCCACGATCCGGCATCTCGGCGATGAAGGAGCGGGCGCGTCCGTCCGCGCCCTCGAGACGGCCCTGCTCGTTGGTGCCCAGCACGTGGACGCCGATCCAGTACACCCCGGGCCCGGAGACCGGGAGCTCGGACCGCGGCACCGAGAGCGTGTACGCCGTGGTCTCGCCGGGCTTGAGGTCACTCACCTCGTCGTACAGCCCCTGCTTGGTGAGCCGTCCGCCGACGTCCTCGGTCTCGGGTGTGGCCGTGGCGTCCTTCAGCTCGGCAGACGTGGTCATCGGCGTCGACGACATGAACAGGTAGGCGCGCAGCTCCGTCCAGCTGCTCTCGGAGCGGTTGGTGATCTTCCCGGTGAGCGTGACGTCTCCGCCGCGGGGGATCGTGGACGGCGTGATGGAGTCGATGGTCACGGCGAGCGGCGCCCTGCCGGTGTCCCGGTCGTCGGCCCCGCGGGCGCGAGGATGGGCCGTCGCCGGGACGGCCAGCACGGAGAGCATCACAGCGGCCGACACCAGGGCCACGGCGGCACGCGCGAGGCCTGCCGGCACGCGCGATGCCATGCGTCCAGCGGCCGAGGGGATCACGCCGTCGATGCTAACGGTCGCCCGCATGACCGGTCGCACGGTGCAACTAGAGTGGTCTCTCGTGCCCGAGGAGCCCCAGACCCCCGTCCTGATGAGCGAGGTCCAGCAGACAGCGGTGCGTGAGCTGTCGCGGATCGCGCCGGTGATCGACGACCTCGGCGCGCGTTTCGCGGACGCGGGAGAGCAGATCGCGCTGGTCGGCGGCCCGGTCCGCGACGCCATGCTCGGCAGGCTCCAGAACGACCTGGACTTCACCACCTCGGCGCGCCCCGAGGTGACCGAGCGCCTGCTCAAGGGATGGGCCGACGCCATCTGGGACATGGGCCGCGCCTTCGGCACGATCGGCTGCCGCCGTGGCGAGTGGCAGATCGAGATCACGACGTACCGCTCGGAGAGGTACGACCCGGACTCCCGGAAGCCGAGCGTCGACTACGGCGACACTCTCGAGGGCGACCTCGTCCGCCGCGACTTCACGGTCAACGCGATGGCGGTGTCGCTGCCCGCTCGCGAGTTCGTCGACCCGTACGGCGGGGTGGTGGACCTCGCGCACCAGGTGCTGCGCACGCCGGGACGCCCGGAGGACTCGTTCTCCGACGACCCTCTGCGCATGATGAGGGCGGCGCGCTTCGCAGCGCAGCTCGGGTTCACGGTGGCGCCTGAGGTGGTCGAGGCGATCACGGCGATGGCGGCACGCATCGACATCGTCTCGGCCGAGCGGGTGCGCGACGAGCTCGTGAAGCTGGTCTGCGCGCCGCACCCCCGCCGCGGCCTCACCCTCATGGTGCAGACCGGACTGGCCGACCACGTTCTGCCCGAGCTCCCCGCGCTCGCGCTCGAGCGCGACGAGCATCACCGGCACAAGGACGTCTACGAGCACACGCTGACCGTTCTCGAGCAGACGATCGACCTCGAGCACCGGCTCGGCGGTGGCCCGGACTTCGTGTCACGGTTCGCCGCGCTGATGCACGACGTCGGGAAGCCCCGCACGCGCCGCTTCGTGGGCGACGGGACGGTCACGTTCCACCACCACGACGTGGTGGGCGCCAAGATCACCCGGCGCCGCATGAAGGAGCTCCGCTTCTCCAACGACCAGATCGATGCGGTGAGCAAGCTTGTCGAGCTGCACCTGCGCTTCCACGGCTACGGCTCGGGCGAGTGGACCGACGCCGCGGTTCGCCGCTACGTCCGGGACGCCGGGGACCAGCTCGAGCGGCTGCACGTCCTGACCCGCGCGGACTCGACGACCCGCAACCGGAAGAAGGCCGTACGACTGCGCCGGGCCTACGACCACCTCGAGGAGCGCATCGCCCGCCTCGCCGAGCAGGAGGAGCTCGACGCGATCCGGCCCGACCTCGACGGGAACCAGATCATGGAGATCCTCGGCATCCCGCCCGGGCCCGCCGTGGGCAAGGCCTACGGGTTCCTCATGGACCTGCGGATGGACCGGGGACCGATGACCGAGGACGACGCCAAGGCGGCCCTGCTCGAGTGGTGGGGGTCCCGGTAGGCCGCCTCACGGCGGCCGCTACCCGACCTCGCCGCACTTCGGCTTGGGGAAGTAGGTGTCGGCCAGCAGGCTCGTGTCGCTGCTTCCCTCGTTCCAGGTCACCAGGAGCCTTCCGGTGCCCAGGGCGAGCTCGGGGTGCCCCTTCGGCTGGTAGGCCCACTCGGTCGCCGTGCCCGGCGTCGAGATGCTGCTCGTGGTCTTGAAGGGACCCCACGGGTAGGGCGCCTCCATCCGGATGATCTTGTCGCCGACGAAGTCGTTCTCCTTGGAGGTCACGACCCACTTGCCGCCGACCTTGTCGACGGAGAAGCTCGAGGAGAACCGTCCGGTCTCGGCTGCCTCGATCCTGGTCGCCTGGCTCCGGTCGGACGTCCACCCGGTCCCGCTCCGGTACCGCCATGCGGAGAGGTCGCTCAGGCTGCCCGCGGGGACCTTGGCCAGGTACGCGTCCCGGCCGAAGAGGTAGTCGCCGAGCCGACGCTGCTGCCCGTAGACGTACACGGTGCTGCCGTCACGCACCACCGACGTCCCCCACTGGACCCCGGCGTCCTCGCTCGCTGTGGTGATGGTCCGCTTGCCGCTGTAGATCGGGTAGCCGCGTGAGTCGAGGGTGAACGTGGCCAGCGCCACGCCGCGGCCCCGGAAGCTGCCGTTCACCGTCTCGACCCGGCCGACGAAGGCCCTCAGCAGGCCACCGTCCACGATCGCGTCGGTCGGCCAGTAGTAGTCCCCGTCGCTCTCGTTCGGCAGCGCCTGGCCTCCGGTGGTCGACGTCAGGCGGCTGCCCTCCTGCACGAGGATCGAGTTGTGGACGGCCGGACGGTCCTTGCGGAGCGTGTCCCCGAACAGCCACACGAGCTTCCCGTTCGGCAGGGTCACGGTGATGTTGCCGTCGGCGGCCCGCCACGTGGTGTCGTTCTTGCTGTCGAACATCGCCTGGCAGGCCTGCACGCTGGTGGGCAGGGCGTCGGCTGCCGAGGCCGGGCTCGGTGGAAGCGCGGTCGCTGCCAGGCAGGCCGAGGCGATCGTCACCAGGGATCGGGTCCGCCAGGGACGTGGGGTGCGCGGCTGAGCGGGGATCGGCATCGGCACTCCCGTCGGCGTCTCCGTCGTGACCGGCTCAGCCCCGACTCTCGTCCTGCCGACCGAGGATCTGCCAGAAGACCAACGGGGGAGCCTCGGGGTACCAAGGGGGGAGTTCGGGCCGCGGTCAGACCAGGGACAGCCGAGAGACGACGTGCCTGCCGAGGTCGCGCACGAAGCCGACCGGGTCCGCGGCCGCGTTGCCCAGCGGGACGACGTGGACCTCGTCGACACCGGCGGCGGCCAGCTCGCGCATCTCCTCCAGGAAACGGTCGGCGTCGTGGGCAGGGTCGAGGGGGCGCGGCAGCATGACCGTGTGCCGGATCCGGTCGTAGTCGGTCCCGAGGTCCGCGCAGTGCCGGCGCAGCACGTCGAGCTTGTGCCGGACCTGCTCGGCAGCGGTGTCGCCGCCGACGATGAGGTTGCAGGCATCGCCGTACGCGGCGACCAGGCGGAGGGTCTTCCTCTCTCCGTTGCCGCCGACCATCACGGGGACCCGGTGAAGTGGCTGCGGTGCGCAGATGGTCTCGGTGAGCCGGTGGTGCGTGCCCTCGAAGGGGCCGTCGTCGTCGCTCCACATCTGCCGGACGATGCGCAGGGTCTCCTCGAGGAGCTCGAACCGCTCCTTCACCGGGGGAAAGGGGACGCCATACGCGAGGTGCTCGCGTTCGTACCAGGCAGCGCCGATCCCGAGTGCCGCGCGGCCCTCGGAGAGCACGTCGAGGGTGGCGACGATCTTGGCGAGCAGACCCGGGTGCCTGTAGGTCACGCCGGTCATCAGCAGCTGCAGCTCGACGCTGCGTGTGTGCGCGGCGAGGAACCCCAGCGTGGTGTAGCCCTCGAGCATCGGGTCCCTGTCGCCCCCGAGCATCCCGAGCTGGAGGTAGTGGTCCATCAGCGACAGGTTGTCGACGCCCGCCTCTTCGACCGCGGCTCCCAGCCGGCCCAGCATCGAGGAGATGCCGGCCGGGCCGTCCGGGGTCCCGAATCCCACCAGGTGCACGCCGAGCCTCATCGGGTCACCTCGCTCACCCCGGTCAGCTCGGCACTGACCGCCCAGAGCCTTCGGGCCAGGTCGCGGTCGTAGCTGGCCTTGGCGGACCGCTTCCGGCGACGGTTGACGAAGTAGGCGCCGGTCACGTCGTCCACCTCGGCCGAGCTCGCCAGGTAGACCGGGGTGTCGGCCCCCCGTTCCACGGTCTTCATGAACGGCCTGACGACGGGGAGCATCAGGCGCATGACCCGGCCCATGTCCTCGCGCCCGAAGGCGGTGCGCACCACGCCGGGATGCAGCACGGTAGCCGTCACTGCGGTGCCCTCGAGCCGGCGGGCCAGCTCGTAGGTGAACAGGACGTTGGCGAGCTTGGACTGGTTGTAGGCGCGCTGGCCGTTGTAGGACCGCTCGCCCTGGAGGTCGTCGAAGTCGATCCGGCCCATCGACTGGGCTCCCGACGAGACGGTCACCACCCGCGCCGGCGCGCTCGCGAGCAGCAGGTCCCGAAGCTCGTGGGTCAGGAGGAACGGGGCGAGGTGGTTGAGCGCGAAGGTGTGCTCGAGGCCGTCGGCGGTCACGTGCCGGTGCGCCCAGTAACCACCGACGTTGTTCACAAGCACGTCGAGGCGGGGGTAGGCCCGCTTGACCTCGTCGGCCAGACGCCTCACCTCGGCCTGGGCGGACAGGTCGGCCTCGAAGACGTCCACCTGGGCGGAGGGAGCACGACGTCGTACCGCGGCGGCCGCGGCCGCGCCTCGGGTGGCGGAGCGGCCGACGATGCCGACACGGGCGCCGAGCCCGGCGAGCCCGGCGGCCGTGGCCATCCCGATCCCGCCGGTGCCCCCCGTGACCAGCACGGTCGAGCCGTGCATGAGGCCGTGGTCGCTCATGGTCAGCGCACGACCTTGAAGTTGAACGCGCCGGTGCCGAGGGCGCCCATCAGGCGCAGCCAGACGGGCAACAGCATCTCGGTGCCGCGGGCGGTCTCGAGCGGGCCGAGGTCGATGACGTCGTCGTGGCCGAAGCTCTCCAGGAGGGACCTGACCGTCGCCTTGGCCTGGGCGTCGTCGCCGGACACGAAGATGGTCGAGGACTCGCCCAGCGACTTCGGCTCGACCATCAGCGACGCCGTGAGCGTGTTGAGCGTCTTCACGACCTTGGCCTCGGGGAAGGCGCGCTGGATCTGTTCCCCGAGCGAGTCGGTGTCCTTGACGAACAGGGTGGGCGGGAAGCCGTGGGAGAAGTCGAGCGGGTTGGAGATGTCGACCAGCACCTTCCCTGCGAGGTTGTCCGCGCCGGCGAGGCAGAGCAGGTCGAGGGCGGCGGTGCCGGAGGAGGCGTTGACCACGAGATCGGCGCCGGCAGCGGCTTCGGCGAAGGTGGCGACCGCGACCGGGTGGGCCGCGTGCCAGACCGGGAACGG
>DASVBF010000228.1:0-23280 GCA_036375975.1 Nocardioidaceae bacterium
GCCTCGAGCGGGTCGCTGGAGTTGAACGGCCCGCCGCCGAGGAGCACGCCGGCGTAGTCGTCGAGGTCGATGCGGGGGAGCGGACCCGCCTCCGTCCGCACGCGGACCAGGTGCCTGGGCGAAAGGCCGGTCTCGCGGAGGAACGCGACGTACTCGTCGTCCGCCGCGAGGTCCTCCGCGCGCGAGGACAGCAGCAGGAACGGCTTCACGCCACGATGGTAGGCCCGCGCAAGGCCGTCACAGCACCTTGGACAGGAACGTCTGGGTGCGGTCGTGCCGGGGGTTCGCGAGGACCTCGCGGGGGTCGCCCTCCTCGACGATCACGCCGCCGTCCATGAAGACCAGCTTGTCGCCGACCTCCCTGGCGAACCCCATCTCGTGAGTCACCACCATCATCGTCATGCCCTCGGTCGCGAGGTTCTTCATCACCGCGAGGACGTCGCCGACGAGCTCGGGGTCGAGTGCGCTCGTCGGCTCGTCGAAGAGCATCATGTCGGGGTCCATCGACAGCGCCCGTGCGATCGCCACCCGCTGCTGCTGGCCGCCGGAGAGATGGGCCGGGTAGGCGCCCTCCTTGTCGAGCAAGCCGACCTTGGCGAGGTTCTTCCTCGCGCACTCGACCGCCTCCTCCTTGCTCCGCTTCTTCACGCGGCGCTGAGCCAGGACGAGGTTCCCCAGGACGTCGAGGTGCGGGAAGAGGTTGAAGGACTGGAACACCATGCCGATGCGGGAACGCACCTGGTCGATGTCGGTATCCGGATCTGTGACGTCGATCCCCTCGACGATGACCTTCCCGGAGGTCGGGATCTCGAGCATGTTCGTGCATCGCAGCAGCGTGGACTTCCCTGATCCCGAGGGGCCGATCACGCAGACGACCTGCCCGTGCTCGACCTGGAAGTCGATGCCCTTGAGCACCTCGTTGTCGCCGAAGTACTTGTGGAGATCCTGGACGTCGATGGCGGCATCCACGCCTGTCACCTGGCTCTCTGGGTACGCCGCTCGAGGTACGCGACGAGGCGGGTGAGCGGGAGTGTGATGATGAGGTAGAGCGCGGCCGCAGCCACGAGCGGGGAGGAGTTCTGCGTCGAGCTCACGGCGTCGCGGGAGAAGGTCGTGAGCTCCCGCTCGCTGGCGGCAAGCCCGATCACGAACAGCAGCGACGTGTCCTTGATGAGGATGACCAGCTCGTTGGTCAGCGGAGGGATCACGATCCGGAACGCCTGCGGAAGGACGACCGAGGTGGTCGTCCATGTGCCACTCATGCCCAGCGACCTGGACGCCTCCGTCTGCCCCTTCGGAACCGCCTGGATGCCGGCCCTGATCGTCTCGGCCATGTAGGCCGCAGACACGATGATCAGCGCGATGACACCGGCACCGACGGTCCCTCCTGGTGGTCGCCAGTTGAAGGCGATCGGGACGGCGAACCCGAACCCGATGATGACCACGAGGGCCGGCAGACCGCGGAAGAGCTCGATGTAGCCGGTCGCGATCCAGCGGTACGGCGCCACCGGGGACAGCTTCATCAGCGCGAGCAGGAGCGCGAAGACGAGGCCGCCGACGAACGCGATGGCGGTGTACACGATGGTGTTCTTGGCCGCCACCGTGACGATCTCGGGCCACAGGCTCTTCAGGACCGAGGTGTCGAAGAAGTTTTCCTTGATCGCCGACCAGTCGGCCAGCAGCAGGAGCAGTCCCAGCGCGACGACCAGGATCGCGTAGAGAATGCCGAGGTTGAGCTTGGCGCGGGTCGTACGTCTCACGGCGTGCCCCTCTCCGTCGAGGCCGCTCTCAGCCGCCGGCGTTGGTGGAGAAGTACTTGTTGTAGAGCTTGTCGTAGGTGCCGTCGTCGCGCAGCTTCTGGAGCTGCTTGTTGATCTCCTTCAGCAGCGGCTCCGAGCCCTTCTCCCGCACCGCGAAGCCGTACTGCTCGCCGGTGTCGTAGGTCTCGACGATCGTGAAGTCGCCGCCCTTGGTGTGGTCGAGGTTCACCGGGAGGTCCTGGAGGAGGGCGTCGACCTGGCCGGCCTTGATGGCGGGAAACATCTCGCCATCGCTCGGGAAGGAGACGACCTGGGTGCTGCTCGGTGCGTTCTCCTCCGTGTAGGTCTTGCCCGTGGTGCCCTGCTGGACCCCGACCTTCTTGCCGGCGAGGTCGTCGATCGACTTGATGTCGGATCCCTTCGGGACCAGGAGGGACTGCTTCGAGTCGTAGTAGGGCTTGGAGAAGTCGATGTTCTTCTCGCGCTCGGGCGTGATGGTCATCGCCGAAGACACCATGTCGCACTGGTTCGAGTTGAGCGAGAGTCCACTCTGCAGGCCGTCGAAGGAGGAGTCCTTGAGGACGACCTTCAGGTCCATGTTCTTGGCCATCGCGGCGACCAGGTCGCCGTCGAATCCGGTGTACGTCGAGCCCTTCTGGACGTCGAACGGCGGGTAGGGCACGTCGGAGCAGACGGTCAGGGAGCCCGACTGCAGGAGGCCGAGGTCTCCGGAGCCGGAGTCCCCGCCACCGCCACAGGCGCTGAGGCCGGCGGCGAGGAGCAGCGCGCCGGCGGCATACATGGTCTTGAGGCCTCGACTTCTCATGGGGGCACCATAGCCCTTACGGACCGGTCTTAACGACACCCGCTTTGGGTAGTCGTGCCGTAAGCCGGGTGGAGCTTCGGCATGGCCCGGAGCGCTGCGTATGTCCCGGACGGCTGCAAAAAGTCGGCACTTCCCCCTGTCCATCCGAGCGATCCCGTTGCATCCTGGGATGCGGAACCGACGGCTACGGGGGTCGTCGGTCGCGGGGGAACGAGAACAGCTTGAGCACTGCGACGTCGAGAACCGACAGGACCGACACGACAACGGGGCACGCGCCGGAGAGGTTCGTGCATCAGGCGGCGCTGTACGACGGACCGGGTGAGCTGTTGCCGGCCGTGATGCCGTTCATCCGCGAGGGAGTCGAGCGGGGCGAACCTGTGCTGGTCGCGATGCTCCCGGAGCGGCTCACCGCCATCGAGGCCGCGCTGGGTCCGGAGGCGACCCGCGTCGACTTCGTCGACATGGGAGAGCTGGGTGCGAACCCCGCCTGCATCATCCCCGAGTGGCGCCGCTTCCTCGAGGACGCGGGCGAGGTGGGGCCCGTGCGCGGGGTCGGCGAGCCGGTGTGGTCGGGGCGCCGTGCCGTGGAGGTCGAGGAGGCGACCCTGCACGAGGCGCTGCTCAACCTCGCCTTCGACGACGGGCCCGGGTGGCAGCTGCTCTGTCCCTACGACATGTCGCTCCTCCCCGCGTCGGTGATCGAGGACGCCGTGCTCAACCACCCGCTGGCACACGGTGCCGGTGCGACGACGCGGTACGCCGGCCGGGAGCGGGCGCGCAGCCTCTTCAAGAAAGTTCCTGCGGCGGCCCCGGACGCAGAGGTATTCGAGTTCGGCCCGCGCGACCTTGCCGGCCTGCGCAGTGTGGTGTCCGGCCTCGCGCGTCAGGCGGGGGTACGCCGGCCCGTCGCCGACGACATGGTGCTGGCCGCCCACGAGCTGGCGACGAACAGCATCGTGCACGGCGGTGGCTTCGGCCGGCTCAGCTCGTGGACGGAGCAGGACGCCTTCGTGGTGGAGGTCAGTGACGCCGGGGTGATCGAGGACCCGTTGGTGGGGCGTGACCTGCTCCAGGAGCTGGCCGAGAACGGCCGCGGCGTGTGGATGGCCAACCAGCTGTGCGACCTCGTCCAGGTCCGCTCCGGCGAGGCCGGCACGGTCGTCCGCCTCTTCGCCTGGCTCTGAGCCTCGGCACGTTCAGCCGGCCGGCAGGATCGTCCCGCTGACCTCCCCGAGAGCGATTCGACCACCGCGGGCACCCGGGGCAGTCGCCCGGATCGTGACCTCGTCGCCGTCCTCGAGGAACGTCCGCTTGTCGCCCGCAACGCTGAACGGCTCCCTGCCGCCCCAGGAGAGCTCGAGGAGCGAACCCCTCTGGTCACGCTCGGGGCCGCTGACCGTGCCAGAGGCGAAGAGGTCACCCACGCGCAGGGAGGCGCCGTTGACGGTCATGTGGGCGAGCATCTGCGCGGGCGCCCAGTACATGGTGGAGTACGGCGGCCGCGAGACGGTCTCGCCGTTCAGCACCACTTCGAACCCGATGTCGTAGCCGGCGCGCGGTCCGGCCCGGAGGTACTCCAACGGCTCGGGATCCTGACCGGGCAGGTCCACCCGGGCGGATTCGAGCGCCGCGAGAGGGGTGACCCAGCCGCTGACCGAGGTGGCGAACGACTTGCCGAGGAACGGCCCGAGCGGGACGTACTCCCAGGCTTGGATATCGCGCGCGGACCAGTCGTTGAGGGGGAGCGCGCCGAAGACGTGGTCGGCGAAGTCCCCGACGGGCACCTGCTCGCCCATCTGCGTGGGGGTGCCGACCAGGAAGCCCAGCTCGGCCTCGATGTCCAGGCGCTGGGAGGGGCCGTACGTCGGAGCGTCCGCCGCAGGTGGCTTCCGCTGTCCCATGGGGCGGGCCACCCCGGTCCCCGACACGACCACCGTGCCTGCCCGGCCGTGGTACCCGACGGGGAGGTGGCGCCAGTTCGGGAGGAGCGGCTCGGCGTCGGGCCGGAAGATCCGACCCACGTTGCTCGCGTGCTCCAGCGAGCAGTAGAAGTCGACGTAGTCCGCCACCACGGCAGGCAGGTGCATCGTCACGTCGTCGACCGGGACCAGCATGGGCTCCACCAGGTCCCGACGGGCCGGGTCGGTGAGCAGCGAGACGATCCAGCTGCGGACGGAGTCCCATGTCGGCCGCCCCATCCCCATCAGGGGGTTGAGGTCGGGCTCCTCGAACAGGTGGGCGACCTCCAGCATGTCCCCGGCAGCCACGGGAGCGAGGTCCAGGACGGAGTCGCCGATCCGGACCCCGACCCGGGGCGGCTCGCCGTCGTGCGAGAAGACGCCGTAGGGGAGATTGTCGATGTCGTACAACGACCCGGTCGCGCCGTCTACCCAGGTGTCGGGGAGCGGGGCGGGGTGCGTGCGGTGGGGCTCCGAGGTCATGTGGTCTCCAGGGGGAGGTCGGGAAGGAGGTCGAGCTCGAGGAGGTCCTCGAGCGGTTCGAGCACGCTGCAGGACCCGAACGAGGTGAACCAGCGACGGGCGGAGGCGAGGCCGTCGGCGCCTGCCGAGTCGATCGCTGCCCGGACGGCCGAGGGGTCGCCGTCCTCGAGGACCGACGCCACGTCAGCGGCCCCTGCCCCATCGAGTGCCGCACGCGTCGCGGCGAGCACGTTGAGGAAGCCGTGGTGCTCGAACCCGGTCGCGTCGTCGCGGTGGCGGAGGGCGTTGTGCAGTCCCGCCGTGCACTTGAACCTCAGCTCGCGGTCCAACGCGGCGTCGATGCAGGCGGCCAGCTCTGCAGAGGTCGGGAAGGAGTCCTGGTTGGCCCCGCCGGTGCGGAACTTCAGGCGCAGGTCGAGCGCCGCCACCTCGTCGATCGCCGAGAGCCAGGACGCCGCCGGCTCCGGACCCAAGGCTCTAGGCGGTTCGACGTACACCGGTGTGTCCTCGTCGAGCTCGCCGGCTGCCCGGAGCTGGTCGACCACGGTGGTGACGCGCCGGGCGTTGCGCGGCAGCTCCTGCTCGTCGCGAAGACCGAGCTCGAGGCCCGCGAGCTCGAGCTCCTCGGCCCGACCTGCCCAGCGGACCGCCGGCTCGATGGCGCCCGCGCCCCCGGTCACCACGACGGACACGGCCACCCGGCCCGGGCCTCCCTCGGCGCGCACTGCCTCGATGAGGTCGGGAAGCGCGACGTCGCTCACCACGAAAGGTCCCACGAGGTCTGCGTACGACGCCCTACGGTGGTTCCGGTGGGCCCGGAGTGCCTCGTCCAGCGGGCTGTTGCCAGGTGGGAAGATCGCCGCGTCGTCGACCAGAGAGCGGAACGGTGCAGGGATGGTTGACACCTTCTCGACCCTAGCGCATCGTTGCTGTGACCGGACAAGCCCGTTCGATTATCGAACCACTGGCTTCCTGCACCCTGACTACGGAGACGACTCGAGATGGCCTTCTACCGGCAGGTGGGGACGATCCCCGCGAAGCGGCACACCCAGTTCCGGACCGACACAGGGCAGCTGCACTACGAGGAGCTGATGGGCGAGGAGGGCTTCTCCTCCGACTCGTCGCTGCTCTACCACCGCGGTGTGCCGTCCGCGATCGTCGACAGCGCAGTCTGGGAGCTCCCGGACCTGTCGATGACCGCCAACCACCCGCTCAAGCCCCGGCACCTCAAGCTCCACACCCTGTTCGACGAGGAGGTCGCCGCCAAGGAGGACCCGGTCCAGGGTCGCCGGCTCGTGCTCGGCAACGGCGACGTCCGGCTCTCCTACGTCGTCGCCGGCGCCACCTCGCCGTACTACCGGAACGCCGTTGGGGACGAGTGCGTCTACGTCCAGGCGGGGGAGGGGATGGTCGAGACCGTCTTCGGGGAGCTGAGCTACCGCACCGGCGACTACGTGGTGATCCCGCGCGCCACGACGCACCGGTGGCTGCCCGACACGTCGGACGGCGCGGTGAGCCGCCTCTATGTGATCGAGGCGAACAGCCACATCACGCCCCCCAAGCGCTACCTCTCGCGCTACGGGCAGTTCCTCGAGCACTCGCCCTACTGCGAGCGCGACCTCTACGGGCCCGACGAGCCGCTGCTCGTCGAGGGCGAGGACGTCGAGGTGCTCGTCAAGCACCGCGGCGATGGCCCCGGCGGACTCGTCGGCAGCCGCATGACGTACGCGACGCACCCGTTCGACGTGGTCGGGTGGGACGGCTGTCTCTACCCGTACACCTTCAACGTGGAGGACTTCGAGCCGATCACCGGACGGGTGCACCAACCGCCGCCGGTGCACCAGGTCTTCGAGGGCAACAACTTCGTGGTCTGCAACTTCGTCCCGCGCAAGGTCGACTACCACCCCCTGTCGGTCCCGGTGCCCTACTACCACTCCAACGTCGACAGCGACGAGGTCATGTTCTACGTCGGTGGCGACTACGAGGCGCGCAAGGGCTCGGGCATCAACATCGGCTCGATCTCGCTGCACCCCGGTGGCTACGCCCACGGCCCTCAGCCGTCGGCCATCGAGGCGTCGCTCGGTGCGGAGTACTTCGACGAGCTCGCCGTCATGGTCGACACCTTCAGACCCCTCGACCTCGGGGAAGGCGGCCTGGCGGCCGAGGACCCGGCCTACGCCTGGACCTGGGCGGGCCGCGGTCCGGCAAACTGAGCCGGTGGCCGAGTACATCGCGTTCCTGAGGGCCGTCAACGTGGGCGGCCGGGTGTTCAAGATGGCCGACCTGCGCCGGTGTCTCGAGGACGCCGGCCACCGGCAGGTGGAGACCTACATCCAAACCGGCAACGTGCGCTTCACGACCTCCGCGAGGTCCCGTGAGAAGGTCGAGCGGAAACTCGAGGAGCTCCTCACCGCGGCGGCCGGCTTCGAGGTGCCGGCCGTCCTGTTCGACCCGGCTGAGCTGAAGCGGCTGCACGACGATGTCGTGCGACTGCCCTCGCCCTTCGGGGAGTCCGAGGGGCACGGCCGCTACCTGGTGCTGTTCAAGGAGGCCGACGTGCCGGACCCCGAAACGTCCTCGGCCATCGAGGCGTGGGACCGCCCGGGCGAGTCAGCCAAGGTGGTCGGCCGCTCGGTGCACATCTGGCTCGGCCACCCCACGATGCAGGCCGACTTCTTCGGCGCGTTCAAGAAGGTGCTGGCACCCGGCACGAACCGGAACCTCAAGGTGGTCAGAGCGCTCGCCGAGCGCTGGACGAGCTGAGCCGTGACACGGTCCCGGCGCTCTCGCCGATTCCCCTGACAAGGGAGGTCACAAGGGGTTAACAAGGGACATTGGTCCCTTCCCTCCCGAAGGGTGCCATGAGATACAAATGCGGCGGCGCAGAACATCGCCGCAACCACCTTCGATCCAGGGGGATCCCTTGTCGCACCACCAGAACGACCCTGCCCAGCCTGCCGAGACACACGCCGGCACCACACCGGAGATCGACTCCCGAGGCACCCGCCCCAGCCGTCGCACGGTCCTCACCGGCGCAGCCGCGCTCGCCGCCGTCGGTTTCGTCTCGGGAGCCCCGGCTGCCCAGGCCGCCGCGCGGAGTGGCACCCGCCGCCCCACGGCGCGCGTCACCGTTATGGGCACCACCGACCTGCACGGCAACGTCTTCAACTGGGACTACTTCAAGAACGCGGAGTACACCGACAGCGCGGCCAACGACATCGGCCTGGCGAAGATCTCCACCCTCGTCGAGGCGATCCGCGAGGAGCGCGGCCGTCCCCACACCCTTCTCATCGACGCTGGTGACACGATCCAGGGCACCCCGCTGGCGTACTACTACGCGAAGATCGACCCGATCACCGAGGGGTCGGTCCACCCGATGGCCGAGGCCATGAACCTCATCAGGTACGACGCCGCCGCGCTCGGCAACCACGAGTTCAACTACGGCATCCCGATCCTGCGCAGGTTCCAGGAGCAGCTCGACTTCCCGCTCCTGGGTGCGAACGCCCTCGACGCCTCGTCGAAGCTGCCGGCCTTCCCGCCCTACGTGATCAAGAACGTCCGTGCCGGAAGCGACACGATCAAGGTCGGCATCCTCGGTCTGACCAACCCCGGCATCGCGATCTGGGACAAGGCCAATGTCGAGGGCCAGATGGAGTTCCCCGGCCTCGTCGAGCAGGCCCTGAAGTTCGTGCCGAAGATCCGCGAGGCGGGCGCGGACATCGTCGTGGTCGCGGCCCACTCGGGCGCCGACACGAGCTCGTCCTACGGCGACGCGCTGCCCTACCCGGAGAACGCCGCCAGCCTGGTCGCCGAGCAGGTTCCTGGCATCGACGCCATCCTCGTCGGCCACGCCCACAAGGAGATCAAGGAGCGCTGGGTCACCAACGCCCAGACCGGCAAGAAGGTGCTCCTGACCGAGCCGCTGCGCTGGGGCATGCGCCTCTCGGTGCTGACCTTCGACCTCGAGAAGAGCAGCGCCGGCTGGCAGGTGCTCTCGGTGGGCGCCCAGCTGCTGAACGCGAACACCGTCGACGAGGACCCCGAGGTCGTCGAAGCGCTCACCAAGCAGCACGACATCGTGGTCGACTACGTCAACTCGGTGATCGGGCGCTCGCTCCAGCCGATGTCGGCGGCCCGCGCGGTGGTCGAAGACGTGGCGGCGATCGACTTCGTCAACTACGTCCAGGCGCTCACCGTGAAGGACGCGCTGGCGGGTACGCCGGACGCCGTCCTGCCTGTCCTGAGCATCGCCGCGCCGTTCAACCGCGGCGCTGCCATCCCGGAGGGCGAGGTCACGGTCCGCGACGTCGCGGGGCTGTACATCTACGACAACACGCTGCTCGGCGTGAAGGTCACCGGCGCCCAGCTTCGGGACTACCTCGAGTTCTCCGCGAACTACTTCAAGCAGGTCCAGGGGACCGGTCCGTTCACCATGGACCAGCTGACCAACGCGCCGACGACGCTCGCGCCCAACGGCACCCCCGACTACAACTACGACATCGTCGGCGGGCTCGACGCGGCGCTCACCTACCGGATCGACGTCTCGAAGGCGGCGGGCACCGGGCGGATCGTCGACCTCGCCTACAACGGCGCACCGGTCCTCGACGACCAGCAGTTCGTGCTGGCGATCAACAACTACCGCCAGAGCGGCGGGGGCAACTTCCCGCACGTCAAGACCGCGCCGGTCCTCTACAACCGGCAGGTCGAGATCCGGCAGCTGATCATCGACTGGGTCACCGCGGAGGGCGTCGTGGACGCCACGAAGTTCGCCTCGGTGGACTGGAAGCTCGCCTCCGGCGACCAGGACGTCCAGATCAGCTGATCCCCGCAGTTCCTGGCCGGAGCTTCCCCGAAGGGACGGTGCCGGCCGGCGCTCGAAGGAGCGGCGAGATGTGAGCAACGGACGGATGGAGGCACCCTCCACCGTCCGTTTGCTCACATCCGGGGTCCCTCGCGCGGGCGTCGTCCCGCTAGGTTGCTCCCCATGACCGAGGGCATGACGATCACGGCCGAGGGCGGCGCACTGTGGCTCACGCTCGACCGGCCGGCGCAGCTGAACGCGCTCAGCGCCGACATGGCGGACCGGGTCGCGGAGGAGTTCGAGCGGGCCGCGTCGCGCGAGGACGTCCGGGTCGTGGTCGTCCGCGGCTCGGGCGCGGCCTTCAGCTCCGGCGCGGACCTGAGCGGGGCGGACGCACACGAGAACTTCGACGTCACCAGCCTCGACCGGGCGAACCGCATCATCCGTGCGATCGTCTCCTGCCCCAAGCCGTGCGTCGCGGCGGTCAACGGCATTGCGGCCGGTGTGGGCTGCTCCGCAGCGCTCGCCTGCGACCTGGTCGTCGCCGCGGAGTCGGCGAGCTTCCTCCTGGCTTTCGCGCGGATCGGCCTGATGCCCGACGGCGGGGCCACGGCGACCGTGGCCGCCTCCGTCGGCCGCGCCCGGGCGATGCGGATGGCCCTCCTCGGCGAGGCGATGCCGGCGAGGGAGGCGTACGACGCCGGGCTGGTGAGCCATATTGCGCCGGACGCGGACTTCGACGAGACCGTCTCGAAGCTCGTCCGGCGTCTCGTGTCGGGGCCGCCACTCGCCTTCGCCGCGACCAAGAAGGCCGTGAACGCGGCGACCCTGCCCGTGCTCGAGGACGCCCTGGAGCGCGAGCGCACCGGCCAGACCGTCCTGCTGCGAACGTCGGACGTGGCCGAGGGGATGCGGGCGTTCGGGGAGAAGCGCCGCCCCGTCTTCCGTGGTGCGTGATCCCGGCAGGCCGCCCGCCTGAGGAGGACCCGCCTGCGAACCACCCCTAGGGGATGAGGCGCCCAGGCTCGACGGCTCTCACGCTTGAAAGTGGCGGGCGGCCTGCCCGTTCTGTCGAGTGCTATCGGGAGGTTGAGATGTCCGTAGCACAGTTTGAAGTACGTCGTACCGGATGGGACGTCGTCATCGGTGCGCTCCTCGCCATCGGGGGCTTGGTGATCCTGGCCTACGCGGCGTTCTGGACGCAGGTATCCGTGCTGTTCATGGGCTGGATGCTCGTCGCGATCGGTTTGCTCGCCCTGGTCGCGTCGTTCTTCCGGATCGGCAAGGGCGGCTTCTGGTCTGCGGCGCTGACCGGCGGACTCCTCGGCGTCCTCGGCCTGTTCATGCTGACCAACACCGAGATCGCGGCGGTGACGCTGACACTCCTCGCCGGCACGATCTTCCTGGCCGGCGGTGTCGTACGGCTGGCGGTGGCGGCCGAGGACCGCGCCTACCGGGTTCCGTTGATCTTCGGTGGCATCGTGGAGGTCGCACTCGGCCTGATCGTGCTGTTCAACCTCTTCGACGCCAGCTACGTGCTCCTCGGAGTGCTGCTCGGCGTCGAGGTCCTGGTCGAGGGCATCACCATGATGCTGATCGGCCGGTGGCACGTGACCACGCCCGAGACACCCGCCGGAGCTGTGTCCCCCACCGCCGAGATGCCCGGTCAGCGGCGGAAGCCGCAGGAGCAGCGTCGGCCTCAGCCCCACTGACGGCGCGTCAGAGGGCTGACGGGGAGCAGGTCAGGAGATGCGCGCCCCGGCGGCGCGCATCTCCTCGAAGGCTGCCCTGGAGCTCGCGTCGGCCACTCCTGCGACCAGCGAGGTCAGCACCCTGACCTCGAAGCCTTCCCGGACGGCGTCGAGAGTGGTCGCCCGGACCGAGTGGTCGGTGGCGACGCCGCAGATGTCGACGTCGGTGATCTGGTGGCCGCGCAGCCACTCGGCCAGGGAGACGCCCTCCGGGGTGCGGCCCTCGAAGCCGGAGTGCGCACCGGCGTGCTCGCCCTTGAGGAAGATCGCGTCGAAGGGCTGCGGGTCGAGGTTGGGGTGGAAGGCCTCCCCGTCGGTGCCGACCACGCAGTGCCGGGGCCAGCTCTCGACGAAGTCCGGGTGGTCTGAGAAGTGGTTTCCCGGGTCGACGTGGTGGTCGCGCGTGGCGACCGCGACGGCGTAGTCGGGTGCCTTCGGGTCCTTCGCGGTCCAGTGGTGCAGCAGCGTGCCGATCCGGTACGCCGCCTCGGCCCCTCCGGGCACCGCGAGGCTGCCGCCTTCGCAGAAGTCGTTCTGGACATC
This sequence comes from Nocardioidaceae bacterium, assembly GCA_036375975.1. Taxonomy (GTDB): domain Bacteria; phylum Actinomycetota; class Actinomycetes; order Propionibacteriales; family Nocardioidaceae; genus Nocardioides_C. The sequence continues at coordinate 12,123 of DASVBF010000228.1, forward strand.
CACCACGATCAGTGCGCGCTTCATGGGACCACGCTAGACCGGTCGGGGCATTGCGGTCATCGGGTCCAAGGACCTCGGACCGCCCCTGTGTCAGCCGCCCTCGTGCAGAGTGGGGATCACCGGCTCGCCTCGCGACAGCATCCGGGCTGGAAGCGGGAGCTCCTCACGGACCCGCATATGACGCTCCCGCGAGGCCTGGAGGTCCTCGCGGCCCACGACCTGGCCGGCCCTGACCAGCGGCACGAGGAGCGGGCGGTCGTCGCCGTCGTCGTGAGGTGACTCACCCACACCGACCACCTCCGCCTCCGCGACCCCTTGTGCATCGCGGCGGCGCAGGGCGTACTTCCGGCCACCGATGGAGATCTTGTTCTTGCTCCGCTTCGCGACCGAGACGACCTCGCCGCTGTCGTCCTCGCGCGCGACGAGCTTGTAGACGAACCCGCACGTGGGGTGGCCGCTGCCGGTCACGAGCGAGGTGCCCACGCCGTAGCCGTCCACGGGCGCCGCAGCCAGGGCGGCGATGGCGTGCTCGTCGAGGTCCGAGGTGACCACGATGCGTGTGCCGGTCGCGCCGAGCGCGTCGAGCTGCTCGCGGACCTGGTCGGCGAGCATGCCGAGGTCGCCCGAGTCGATTCGGACGGCTCCGAGCCCGGGGCCGGCGACCTCGACGGCGGTCCTGACCGCCTCGGTGATGTCGAAGGTGTCGACGAGCAGCGTGGTGGCCTTGCCGAGCGACTCGACCTGGGCGGTGAACGCCTCGCGCTCGCTGTCGTGCAGGAGCGTGAAGCTGTGTGCGCTCGTGCCGGTCGTCGGCACGCCGTACCTCTGGCCGGCGGCCAGGTTCGACGTGGCGACGAAGCCCGCGATGTACGCCGCTCTCGCTGCCGCGAGGGCTGCCTGCTCGTGCGTGCGCCGTGACCCCATCTCGATGCAGGGCCGGTCGCAGGCGCACCACGTCATGCGGGACGCGGCGGAGGCGATCGCCGAGTCGTGGTTCAGGATCGACAGGAGCAGCGTCTCGAGGACGACCGCCTCGGCGAAGGTCGCCTCGACGACCATCAGGGGGGAGTACGGGAAGTAGATCTCGCCCTCGGGGTAGCCCCAGATGTCGCCGTTGAACCGGTAGGACGCGAGCCACTCCACGGTGGCGTCGTCGACGATGCCCCGGCTGCGGAGGAACCCGATCGCCTCGTCGTCGAACCGGAACCGCTCGACGGCGTCGAGCACCCGGCCCACACCCGCCACGACGCCGTACCGCCTCCCCTCGGGCAGGCGTCTGGGGAAGAGCTCGAACACCGAGCGGCGGTGCGCCGTCCCCGCGCGCAAGGCGGCCTGCACCATGGTCAGCTCGTAGTGGTCGGTCAGCAGCGCCGTCGATGCAGTCGTCACCCGTGCAGCCTAGGATGTGGGCTGTGTCTGCACCCACACCCGTCGAAGTCGAGAAGCCGGAGGCGGACGAAGTCACCGCCGCTGCCCGGCCGTGGGTGACCATCGTGTGGAACGACCCGGTGAACCTCATGTCCTACGTCACCTACGTCTTCCAGACCTACTTCGGCTACGCGCGCAAGAAGGCAGAGAAGCTGATGCTCGAGGTGCACCACGAGGGCAAGTCCGTGGTGTCGAACGGCTCGCGCGAGGAGATGGAGCGCGACGTCCAGGCGATGCACGAGTACGGCCTGTGGGCGACCATGGAGAAGGCCGACGCATGAGCGGTTTCGTCCCTCGTGGCCAGGGGGTGATGGCCACCTTCTCGGGGTTCGAGGCGGACCTGCTGCGGTCGCTCGCCTCCCAGCTCGTCGAGCTCCTGCGCAACGAGGCCGCTGCGCCGAGGGGGTCCAGCGACCCTCTGGAGGCGATGCTCGACTTCACCGGGCCGACCACGGAACCCGAGGACCCCGTCCTCGCGCGACTTTTCCCGACCGCCTATCCGGACGACGAGGAGGCCGCGGGGGAGTTCCGCCGCTTCACCGAGGGCTCGCTCCGCGACGGCAAGGCGCGCAACGCGGTGCTCATCATCGACCAGCTCGAGGAGGCCGGCCTGCCGCCGGAGCTCGACGAGGACGGCCTGGCGATCGACGTCGAGCTAGACCCGGAGCAGGCCGCCGCCTGGATGCGCTCCTTCACCGACATCCGCCTCGCCCTCGCCACCCGGCTCGGTGTGGAGGAGGGCGACGACGACTACTGGCGCAGGCTCCCGGAGGAGGACCCCCGGAGCCACGTCCACGACATCTACGAGTGGATGGGGTACCTCCAGGAGACGCTCGTCGCGTCCCTGTCCCGGGGCCGATGACCGGTCAGGTCTCACATGCCGGACCTTCGACGGGCGTGCGGGGTCGGTCAGAGGCCCCGGATACCCTCATGGGTGTGCTGAAGATCGACCACGAGACCTACGACGCCATCGTGGCCCACGCCAAGAAGGACCACCCGGACGAGGCCTGCGGAGTCGTCGCGGGCCCTGCCGGGTCCGACACGCCCAAGCGGTTCGTCCCGATGGTGAACGCCGCCGGGTCGCCGACGTTCTACGAGTTCGACTCCGTGGAGCTGCTCGCGCTCTACAAGGAGATGGACGTGCGCGACGAGGAGCCGGTGGTGATCTACCACTCGCACACCGCGACCGAGGCCTACCCCTCCCGCACCGACATCAGGCTGGCCTCGGAGCCGAATGCGCACTATGTGCTGGTCTCCACACGCGACCACGGGAATAGCGACGGGCCGGTGGAGTTTAGGTCTTACAGGATCGTCGACGGAGAGGTGACCGAGGAAGAGGTCACCGTCGTGGACGCACTCGACGCCTGAGCGGCGCGACCCAACGCAACGCCGCCGAGATCACGAGAGCCGAAGAGAGAGTTTGAGGAGCCAGACCCGATGGCCATCGACGTACGCATTCCGACCATCCTGCGGACCTACACCGGCGGCGAGAAGGCCGTGTCCGGAGAGGGCAGCACGCTGGCCGAGGTGATCGACAACCTCGAGTCGAACCATCCGGGCATCAAGGAGCGCCTGATCGACGGTTCGGAGCTCCGCAGGTTCGTCAATGTCTACGTCAACGACGAGGACGTCCGCTTCACCGGCGGCCTCGAGACCAAGGTGGAGGACGGCGACGAGGTCGTCGTCCTGCCCGCCGTCGCCGGCGGCTCCCGGTCAGCGCAGGGCTAGATGCGGTTCGACTCCCTCCTCGAGTCGGTGGGAGGCACACCGCTGGTGGGCCTGCCCCGGCTCTCGCCGACCCCTGAGGTCCGCCTCTGGGCGAAGCTGGAGGACCAGAACCCGACGGGTTCCATCAAGGACCGTGCCGCCCTGAAGATGTTCGAGCAGGCAGAAAAGGACGGGAGCCTCACGCCGGGGTGCACGATCCTCGAGCCGACGTCGGGCAACACGGGCATCTCGCTTGCCATGGTCGCCAAGCTGCGCGGCTACCGCATGGTGTGCGTCATGCCGGAGAACACCTCGGAGGAGCGGCGCCAGCTCCTGCGGATGTGGGGTGCGGAGATCGTCTCCTCACCCGGCGCCGGCGGATCCAACGAGGCGGTGCGCGTGGCGAAGATCCTGGCGAAGGAGAACCCCGACTGGGTGATGCTCTACCAGTACGGCAACCCCGCCAACGCGCTCGCCCACTACGAAGGCACCGCGCCGGAGATCTACGCGGACCTGCCGAGCGTGACGCACTTCGTCGCCGGGCTCGGCACCACAGGAACGCTCATGGGCGTCAGCCGCTTCTTCCGTGAGCGCGCCCCGCACGTCCGGATCGTCGCGGCCGAGCCGCGCTACGGCGAGCTCGTCTACGGCCTGCGCAACATGGACGAGGGGTTCATCCCCGAGCTCTACGACCCCACCCTGATCGACTCGCGGTTCTCGGTGGGCCCACGCGACGCCGTACGCCGGGTGCGGGAGCTGCTCGAGCACGAGGGCATCTTCGCGGGCATCTCCACCGGCGCCATCCTGCACGCCGCGATGGCCCAGGCGCGCAAGTCGGTCAAGGCCGGAGAGCCCGCCGACATCGTGTTCGTCGTGGCCGACGGAGGCTGGAAGTACCTCTCCACGGGCGCCTACGAGGGCACTCTCGACGAGGCGGAGGAGAGCCTCGAGGGGCAGCTCTGGGCCTGACCGCCCTCCGGCCCCGGTCGGCTGCCCTCGTCAGCGCTTGACCGGGTGCGCCTTCTCGCAGGGGACGAACACCTCGGTGCGCGGGTTCGCGACCTCCGGCCCGTCGAGGTAGCTCTCCCAGGGCTCGCCCGTCGCCACGCAACCCTCGTCGATGATCCACGCCATGAGGGCCTCGTAGGCGGCCCCCACGTCGTCGTACGGCCCGACGTGCAGGACGCGCGCCACGCGACCTCCGGGCAGCTCAGCAGGCACCACCCGGCCCTCGGGCTCGACGACGGCCGAGCAGGGGAAGCCGATCTCGACGTCGAAGCCGCCGTCCCCGGTGGGACGGTAGCGACCGAACGGCGCGGAAGTAGGGTGCAGGCCCTGCTTGTCGAGGACGTTGATGACCTCGCCGAAGCCCGACCCGAGAAACTCGGGCAGCTCCTCCGTGGAGGCGACATGCCCGCGCACCACGGCAGCGTACTGGGCCTCGAGGTCCACGAACTGTGTCTCGTACCTCATGGGTCCAGTCTCGGCTCAGCCCCTCGTAGCGGCGAGAGTCTAAGGTCCTGACGGCCCCGTCGCGGGCGAGAGTGACCACCGTCGCAACGTGACGTGAGTCGCTCATCCGGGTCTGCGAGGTTCCCGCCCATTAGCCTAGGTCGGGTGGCGGACGCTCCAATCGGCATCTTCGACTCCGGCTTCGGTGGACTCACCGTGGCCCGCTCGGTGATCGACCAGCTTCCGCACGAGCCGATCCTCTACCTCGGCGACACCGCCCGCCAGCCCTACGGTCAGAAGCCGATCGGCGAGGTGCGCGAGTACGCCCTCGAGTGTCTCGACCATCTCGTGGACGAGGGCGTGAAGGCCCTGGTCATCGCCTGCAACTCCGCCAGCGCGGCCGTGCTGCGTGACGCGCGGGAGCGTTACCCGGTCCCGGTCGTCGAGGTGATCTTCCCCGCCACCCGGCGCGCGGTCGCGGCGAGCCGGACCGGACGAATCGGGGTCATCTGCACCCGGGCGACCGCGGAGTCCATGGCCTACGAGGACGCGTTCGCCGCAGCGCCGCACGTCGCCCTCCACACGCAGGCGTGTCCACGTTTCGTGGAGTTCGTCGAGGCGGGGGTGACGAGCGGGGCGGAGCTCCTCGCGGTGGCCCACGAGTACCTCGACCCGCTGGTCTCCGACGGCGTCGACACCCTCGTGCTCGGCTGCACCCACTACCCGCTGCTCACCGGCGTCCTGTCCTACGTCATGGGCGACCAGGTGACCCTCGTGTCCAGCGCTGAGGAGACCGCGAAGGACGTCTACCGGCTGCTGATGCGTCACGGGCTCGAGCGCGACCCCTCGCTGGGAACGCCGGAGCACCGTTTCTTGACGACCGGCAGCCCCGAGGAGTTCGCGCGCATCGGCAGCCGGTTCCTCGGGCCCGAGCTCCAGTCGGCCAGCCAGCTCGCGCAGCAGACCGCGTGGGCGCGCGCCGCGGTGTGGACAGGGGGACCTGCATGAGGCTCGTCGTCGTCGGTTGCTCCGGGTCCTACCCCGGCCCCGAGTCACCGGCCAGCTGCTACCTCGTGCAGGCCGAGGACGGCGAACGAACCTGGCGGGTCCTGCTCGACCTCGGCAGCGGTGCGCTCGGCAGCCTGCATCACGTCGCGGACCCGCTGTCGGTGGACGCGGTCTTCATCAGCCACCTCCACCCGGACCACTGGTTCGACATGAGCGGCTACTACGTACTGCGGAAGTACCACCCCGCCGGCCCGCAGCCCCGGATCCCCGTCTACGGGCCGCGGGGGGTCGCGGAGCGGATGGCCAGGGGCTACGGGCTTCCGGAGAACCCGGGGATGAGCGAGGAGTTCGACTTCCGGTCGTACGACGAGCACACCCCTGTCACTATCGGGCCGCTGAGGTTCGAGGTGGCTCAGGTCGCGCACCCGGTGGAGGCCTACGCCATCAAGGTCACCCACGGTGGCAGGTCCCTGGTCTACAGCGGCGACACGGGTCCGTGCGAGTCCCTCGTCGATCTCTCGAGAGGAGCCGACCTGCTCCTTGCGGAGGCGGCCTTCCGTGAAGGCGAGGACAACCCCAAGGACCTCCACATGACCGGCAAGGAGGCCGCCGAGATCGGCGTCCGAGCCGGAGTGGACCGGCTCGTGCTGACGCACGTCCCGCCCTGGTACGACCCGAAGCTCGCCCTCGAGGAGGCGCGTCCGGTCTTCGACGGCCCGGTCGAGCTGGCGCACTGCCACGCGTCGTACGACATCTGAGCCCATCTGCGGCTCAGGCCGGCTGGGCCGCCCGCTGCTCGGCCTCTGCGATCGCCCAGGCGGCGTTCACCAGGCCGATGTGGCTGAAGGCCTGTGGGAAGTTGCCGAGCAGCTCGCCGGTGCCGGGGTCCACCTCCTCGGCGAGGAGGCCCACGTCGTTGGCGTACCTCGCGGCGCGCTCGAACACCTCTCGCGCCCTGTCGACCCGGTCCGCCATCGCGAGCGCCTGCGCCAGCCAGAACGTGCACAGCAGGAAGGTGCCCTCCTCGCCGGCGAGTCCGTCGACGCCCGCCTCGGTCCGGTAGCGGTAGACCAGGCCACGGTCGTCGGTCAGCCGCTCCGCGATGGCGTCGATGGTCGCGAGCATGCGCGGGTCGGTCGCGGGCAGGAAACCCACGAGCGGAAGCATCAGGTTCGACGCGTCGAGGGCGTCGGTCCCGAAGTACTGGGTGAAGGCGCCGGCCTTGTCGCTCCACCCTTCGCGGAGCACCGTCTCCTTGATCTCCTCCCGGGTGCGCGCCCAGTCCTCGACGCGGGACCCCGCGCCGATCCGGTCCGCCATCTTGATCGCCCGGTCCAGGGCCACCCAGCACATCACCTTCGAGTAGAGGAAGTGCTGGGGCTGGCCCCGCACCTCCCAGATGCCCTGGTCGGCCTCTCGCCAGCGCAGGGCTGCCGCGTCCGCGAGCGTGGCGAGCAGGCCCCTGGTGTCGGCGTCGAGGCTGCCGAGCTGGTCATGGAGGCGGTACGCCGCCCCGAGGAGCTCGCCGTACACGTCGACCTGCTGCTGCGTCCAGGCGCCGTTCCCGACCCGCACCGGCCGGCTGCCTCGCCACCCGTCGAGGTGCTCCAGGGTTCGTTCGGTCAGGTCGTGCTCCCCACCGACGCCGAACATGATCTGCAGGGACAGCTCTTGCCCGACGCCTGCCGCGCCGGCGGTGGCCATGAAGGCGAAGAAGTCGTTGGCCTCGTCCGGGCAGGCCGCCACCCACAGCGCCTCCATCGTCAGGCTCGCGTCCCGCACCCAGGAGAAGCGGTAGTCCCAGTTGCGCTCGCCGCCGACTCCCTCGGGCAGCGACGTCGTCGCGGCGGCGACGATCGCGCCGCTCGGCTGGAAGGTCAGCGCCTGCAGGACACGTCCACTGACGTGGACCAGGTCCCGCCACGGGCCGTCGTACTTCTGGTGGAGGGCGGACCAGGAATGCCAGGCCTCGACGGTGCGGCCGAGCAGCGCCTCGAGCTCGCCGTCGCTCCACACGCGTGCGGGCGTCTCCTCGAGCGTCGAGCGGTGCAGGGCGAAGCGCAGGGTCTCCCCGCTCGTGATCCGCGTGTGCCCGGTGCCCGTGCCCGACCCGACTTCCAGCCGGACGGGGGTGGTGAGGACCAGCCACTCGGCGCCCCCACGGGCGGTGACCCCGCCGTCGACGTGTGAGAGCAGCGGGACGATGAGGCCGTACTCCGGCCGCGGGGCGTAGGTCACCTCGACGTCCACCTGGCCGGTGGTGCAGGTGAGCGTGCGGGTCAGCACGTGCGGGACGTCCTTGCCGAGGCGGTGGCCGTGGTTGTCGGGCCCCATGGCCAGGGCGTCGGTGAGGACAGCGGTGCCGGTGGGAGTGTGGAACGTCGTCTCCAGCACCATCGTCTCGTCGAGGTAGCGGCGGCTGGTGTCGAAGTCGCCTGCCGGGCGGATCGCCCAGTGACCGGCATCGTCGTCCAGCAGGTGCGCCATGACCGACGGGCTGTCGAAGCGCGGAAAGGTGAGCCATTCGACCGAGCCGGTGGTGTCCACCAGCGCGCAGGAGTGGCAGTCGGACAGGAGCGCGTGGTCGGCGATGGGGGTCGAGCTCATGGAGTCCTCACAACAGGATGCTCAGGGCGGTGTTCGGCGGGCAGCCGACGGCCAGCAGGTCGACGGCGGTGTGCAGGTCCACCTCCTGACGAGTGGCCAGGGTCATGGCGGTGGCAGTGGGGCAGTGAGCGGCACGAAGGCGCTCGAACCTCCAGAGCTCGATCCGTGCCTGCTCGACGAGGGCGGTCGTGGTGCTCATGGCTTCCTCCGACAGTGCTGAGGTGTGACTACTGCACAGTCCTCGTCGGGGTGCGAGGCGTTACAGCCTCGTAGGCGATGCCGGTGACGACGCTGTAGACCAGGTGGTGGAACACGTCGATGGCCACCTCCGTGCGTCCCCACCGTGTGACGGGTGGCGCGACGTCGAGCGCTGGGAGCATGACCAGCGCGCCGCCCCACATCGCGGCGAAGTGGACCGGGCCGGCGACGGCGGGGCGCAGTCCGACGGCGCCGATCGCGGCCCGGAAGACACCCCAGCCCGTGCCGTAGCCCCAGTGCACCAGGGTGCTGAACCGCTCCTGCTTCTCCTCCGAGCGGAAGCTCTCGATCCCCAGGACCCGCTGGGCCGCCCGAGCGGGTGCCGTGCTGGCTTCCCGACGACGGAGCCTCGCTTCCAGCGTGCTCGAGACGGTCATGGCAGCCGTCCCGGCCAGGCCCGCGACAACACCCTGCAGGAGGACGCCGCCGAGGGTCTCGAGTGGGCGTCCGGCGTTCACGACGACGCTCCGGCCGCGCGCGGTCGACCGGCAGTCGTCGCCACGGGGGTCGACGCGCCGAGGCGGTCGAGCAGGTGGTCGCCCACCCGCATGGCGTTGGCCATGGCAGTCAGGGCGGGGTTCACGGCACTGCTCGAGGGGAAGAAGCTGGTGTCGACGACGTACAGGTTGTCGAGGTCGTGCGCCTTGCAGTCGAGGTCCAACGCCGACGTGGCCGGGTCGTTCCCGAAGCGCACCGTCCCGCACTGGTGGGCGACGCCCTCGATCGGTATCCGTTCGTCCCGCATGATCGTGTTCGGCAGCAGGCGATCCCGGCAGCCGAGGTGCGGCAGCAGGCTCTTCAGCTTCCCGACCAGCCGATGGTGACCTTCGGTGTTCCGGTCGGTGTAGGCGAGGTGGATCCCGCCGTTGCGGTCGACGGTCACGCGGTTGTCGGGGCGGGGCAGGTCCTCGGTGGTCAGCCAGAAGTCGATCGCGTGCATAGCCACGTAGTCCAGGATCTTCTGAGGTGTTCCCTTCGGAGCACCGCCACGGAGCATCTGGCCGTCGGTCTTGCCCAGCATCTGGATGTGCCCGAGCGGGTAGCCGAAGTCGTCGGCCCCCCAGTAGTAGTCGTTGAGTCCCAGGGTCTTCTGGAACCGTGTGGGGTTGGGCTCCTTCGAGAGTGCGATGAACGCCGAGTTGAGGTGACACATGTAGTGGCGGCCCACGACGCCCGAGGAGTTCGCGAGCCCTTGAGGGTGCCGGTCCGAAGCGGAGCGCAGGAGCAGCGCCGCCGAGTTGACGGCTCCGCAGGCGACCACGACGACGTCCCCGCTGTAGACCTCGCGCTCGCCGTCCCGGTCGACCACGACCCGGCTCACGGTCCGCCCGGTCGGGTCGGTCTCGAGCCGCTCGACCTTCGCGCGCCGGACCAGCGCCACGTTGGGGTGCAGCAGGGAGGGACGAACCGCGACCACGTGGGCGTCCGCCTTGGCATCGACGAGGCAGGGGAACCCGTCGAGCCGGCTGCACCGGACACACGCACTGCGCTCCCGGTCGGCCTCGTCGAGCATCACACCTACCGGCAGGTGGAACGGGTGGTGCCCGGTGCGGACGAGGTCGTCCGCGAGTCGCTGGATGCGCGGCTCGTGGCTCACCGCGGGGTAGGGGTAGGGACCGTCTGCTGGGGGCTCGGTCGGGTCGGACCCGCGGTCCCCGTGCACGTGGTAGAGCCGCTCCGCCTCCGTGTAGTAGGGCGCGAGGTCCGTGTAGGAGATGGGCCAGGCCGGCGATATGCCGGCGTGGTGGTGCACCTCGCCGAAGTCGCGTTCCCGGAGCCGGAACAGGATCGCGCCGTAGACCTTCGTGTTGCCGCCGACCCAGTAGTGCGCCCCGGGATGGAACGGCTTCCCGCTCTTGTCGTACCACTCCTCGGGAGCCTTGTAGCGGCCCTTCACGAACACCTCGCGGCTGTCCCAGTTCTCGGGTTCGCGGGGGAGGTAGTCGCCGCGCTCCAGCAGCAGGATCTTCTTCCCGGAGGGCGCGAGCCGGTGCGCGAGGGTGCCGCCACCCGCGCCGGTGCCGATGATGACGATGTCGTAGTGGTTGTTCATCCGTGGCCTCCTCAGACCAGGGCGATGGGAGAGGTCCAGGCGCCGGTCGCGCCTCGGAGCTTGGGGTGTGTCAGGACGAGCGCGAACTCGCGCACGCCATCGGCAGCGAGCGCGGCCGTGTCGAGGTTCTCCACGACGAAGACGCCATGTCGGACGTTGAGGGTCTGCGGGACCTCGAACGGGCGCGCCGGCTGTTCGGCCGGGACCGGCCCGTAGCTCCAGGTGTCGCACCCGGTGAGCGCGACACCTGTGTCTGCCAGCCAGCAGGCGAGCTCCATGCCGGGACCTGGCTCGCCGTCGAGGTAGGCGGCCGGGTCGGACCAGCGAGGACCCCAGCCGGTGTGGAACAGGACCGCGTCGCCGGGCTCGGGCTGCCGGCCGTCCAAGCCGCGCTTGACGTCCTCGACGGTCACGACGTCGCCCCGGTCCAGCGCCTCGACACCCCGCACACCGGGCACGTCCACCAGCCAGCCGCGGGTGACCACCTGCGGCGCCGTCTCAGCACCGAGCCGGTTGGTGCCCCACGGCTCGGCGAGCTCGGCCACGGTCCAGCCGTTGTAGCCGCGGTCCCCGACCTGCAGGTGGTTGAGCATGTCGAGGTGGGTGCCGAGCTGCATCGTGGCCGACACGATCTCGATGACCCAG
>DASVBF010000233.1:0-70393 GCA_036375975.1 Nocardioidaceae bacterium
TTTGCAGTCCGTTGCCTCGCCTCTCGGCCACTCCACCAAGGAGGGGACCTGCGACCCTTCTCCGAGCGGACGACGAGGCTCGAACTCGCGACCTCAACCTTGGCAAGGTTGCGCTCTACCAACTGAGCTACGTCCGCTTGCCACGCGCGACTCGAACCCCCCGGGGCCCGCGCCGTTCGTGCGAGCAGAACTGTAGCCGAGATCCGATGAAGAACAAATTCAGGGGGTCGCTGCGCGCGTTGGAGGGGCTTTCGCCCTTACTCTCTGGCTCATGCGTGCATGGGTGAACGGCAGCCTCCTCGACGATCCGAGCGCCCCGGCGATCGGCGTGACGGACCACGGCTTCACGGTTGGGGACGCCGTGTTCGAGGCGATCAAGGTCGTCGACGACCAGCCGTTCGCGCTGACACGACACCTCGAGAGGCTCACGCTGTCGGCGCGGGGGCTCGGCCTGCCGGAGCCGGACCAGAGTGAGGTACGCCAGGCTGTTCGGGCCGTGCTGGACGGACAGGACCTGCCTCTCGGACGGATCCGGATCACCTACACGGGCGGTGAGGCGCCACTCGGCTCAGGGCGGGGCAGCAAGCCGCCCACCCTGGTCGTCGTCGCGGACCGCATGGAGCCGTGGGCCGGGCCGACCGCGGTGATCACCGTGCCATGGCCCCGCAACGAGAAGGGGGCCCTGGCCGGACTCAAGACCACGTCGTACGCCGAGAACGTCATCGCCCTTGCGCGAGCAGCTGAGCGCGGCGCCAGCGAGGCGATCTTCGCGAACACCGCCGGTGACCTGTGCGAGGGCACCGGCTCAAACGTCTTCTACGTCGTCGACGGAGAGCTGCGTACTCCGACTCTGGCGTCGGGCTGCCTGGCCGGGATCAGCAGGGCGCTCGTGCTCGAGTGGTACGGCGGTCGCGAGATCGACGAGCCGGTCGACGTACTACGCAGGGCCGAGGAGGTCTTTCTCGTGTCAACCACCCGCGACGTGCAGGCGGTGCGGCTGTGCGACGACCGGGCTCTGGAGGCGCCAGGTCCCGTGACAAGGGACGTCGCGGAGGTCTGGGCCAAGAAGGAGCGCGAGAACCTGGACCCGTGAGCGTCAGGGCGCCTCCGCCCGACGCCGCTCTCGGTAGGCAGCCACATGCATGCGGTTGCCGCACGTCCGCGCGTCGCAGTAGCGCTTGGACCGGTTCCGCGACAGGTCGACGAGGACCTGGTTGCAGCCCGGCGCGTCGCACGTGCGTAGGCGCTCCCGCTCTCCGAGTGAGATGACCTGGGCGATGGCCATGCCACAGTCGACCGCGAGGTGCTCGGCAAGGGTTGCCCCCGGTGCGAAATAGTGCACGTGCCAGGCGTAGCCGTCGTGGTCGGTGAGACGCGGTCTTACCGGAGCCTCCGCGACGAGGGCGTTGACCTGCTCGGCCGCCTCGGCGTCGCTGGAGGCCGTGAAAACCCTCCGTATCCGGCTCCGCAGCTCCCGGACAGCGATGAGGTCGGTGCGCGTCAGCGCACCGACCTCACTCACCTCATGGCGATTGACGAAGGACCGAAGGTCGTCCAGGTCTCCCAGAAGCTCCTCTGTCGCGTCCTGCGAGCCGCTGTTGACGAGATCCACGACGCAGGCGAGCGAGTGCTCGATGTCGTGGCTGAACAACCGCGGCCTCCTCTCGTCGGGCCGGTTCGGCCCCCACTGGACGAACCGGCAGCCTAACGGAGGCTCAGGCGGACTCGGCCTCGAAGATCGCGGCGATGGTGGCGTCGATGTTGAGGTACTCGGACTCGGTCCCGGGGACCACTGCCTTGCTCATGCGCTCGACGAAGGCCGAGAGGTCGCCCGTCTTGGCCTGGACGAGGGCCTCCCCGTCGGGGGAGCTGAGCTCGACGATCACCACCGCGTGTCCCTCAGCGCTCAAGCACGGCCAGACGTGCACGTCGCCGTCTCCGGAAGGCTCGTACAAGCCGGCGGTGAGAAGGTCACGACCGAACGTCCAGCGGACCTGGCTGCGGCCGGTCATGAAGACTGTTGTCACCGCGTAGGGGTCGCGGGGGTCGTACTGCAGTTCCGCGTCGATCGGGGTCGCGGTGCCCGTAGAGTCGATGAGCTCCAGCGTGAGCGCTTGGGAAACGATCAGCGGTGCCGTGTTCATCGAGAAGTCCATGTGAACGCCTTCCTCCCAGATGGTTCGCCCATGAGACGTAGACAGGCTTTCCGCGTGACGCGAAAACCAACCCTCATTCGCCAACTTTTTTTCGTGGGCGCCGTCAAGCAGTAGTGGTGTGTCCTGATTTGGGTCTCTCGCCGCCCCCGAACGTCCTTGTTGCGACGGCTAGGCTCGACCCACTGGTCTAGGTATCGGTCCCCTGGAGCTCTCACTGAAGGTGTCGTGACCAACAAACCGACGGAGTCTTCCTCGCCGCCCGACACGCAGGTTCAGCCGCAGCGTCGCCGGGGCCGCCTGCACGGCCGGCTGCACGCTAACCCGGCCCTGTCCATGACCACCAAGTTGCTTGTCACCACTTTGGGGACGTTGGTGACAGTTGCCGGGTTGATCATGATGGTGACCCCTGGGCCCGGGATCGTCGGGATCGCGCTCGGTCTGGGCATCTTGGCCACGGAGTACGACTGGGCGGAGCGATGGCTGCACAAGGCGCGCGACAAGGTCCACCAGGCTCGACTCAAGGCCGAGGCGATGGACCCCCGGGCGCGCCGCCGGAGGCTGCTTCTCTCGTGCCTCGTTGTGCTGGTCGTCGGTGGCGCGGTTGCGCTCTACGTCGCCCTCTTCGACTGGCCGAGCTTCGCCGTCACCGGGTGGGACTGGTTCCAGGGCATCGCGAGCTGGGCTCCTGAGCTACCCGGAATGTGAGCTCACGGCTTTCATGCGCTAATCTTTCGGGCGCACAGCGAGGGCGATTGGCGCAGTGGTAGCGCGCTTCGTTCACACCGAAGAGGTCACTGGTTCGAACCCAGTATCGCCCACCGAGAACTTGCAGGTGAGAGGCCGCTTCCCGACCGGGGAGCGGCCTCTCGTGCCATGAGCACAGCGGGACAGGACGGCGGCGCTCGGAGGGCCGGAGCGGTGGGTGGCCAAGCCACCTGCGGCTACCCGACCGTCCCTCGGCAGATCGCATTCCCAGGAAACTTCTTTCCCATTGCCCCAGATCGTCGTACGGTGCCTGTTCAGGGGGACTCGGGCAAGTCATCGAGGGGGATCGATGAACACGAAGGACATCGAAGAGATGGGCTGGGGCGAGGGCGAGCTCGGGGAGCTCTTCATCGCGTACGTGCGGCGGCACCGACGCAGCCCTTCACGCAGAGAGCTCGAGCGGTTCCGCTCGGAGTGGTTCTCGCCTGCGGTCGGCTGGGCGGCGCTCTGAGCCGGTAGCCGAGAGACGTCTGGCCGGTCGACGCACCGGACGAGGGGGCGGCACGGCGCCCCAGGGCTCAGAAACCCGGAGGAGACCCGGGACGTCGGGCGGATACGATCGAGCGGTCCGCACTCCGACGTTCGAGAGGGTTCGCCGTGTCCGAGATCAAGGTCACCGTTGTCAGCGCAGACGAGCGTGCTGAGCGGTCGGTGACGGCGGGCACGAAGGCCTGGGAGCTGTTTGCCGACGACCACGCGGTCATTGCCGCACGGGTCGGGGGAGAGCTCAAGGACCTCGCCTACGAGATCGCGGAGGGCGACGAGGTCGAGGGCGTCACCATCGACTCCCCGGACGGACGGGCGATCCTGAGGCACTCGACCGCCCACGTCATGGCGCAGGCCGTCCAGGAGCTTCACCCGGACGCGAAGCTCGGGATCGGACCGCCGGTGACCGATGGCTTCTACTACGACTTCGACGTGGCCGAGCCGTTCAGGCCCGAGGACCTCGAGAAGATCGAGTCGCGCATGCGCAAGATCATCAAGGAGGGTCAGCGGTTCTCGAGGCGTCCCGTCTCTGACGAGGCCGCCCGCCAGGAGCTCGCCGACGAGCCGTACAAGCTCGAGCTGATCGGGCTCAAGGGCGGCTCCGAGGAGGCAGCCGAAGGCGCGAACGTCGAGGTCGGCGGCGGCCAGCTGACCATCTACGACAACCTGAAGCGCGACGGGTCGCTGGCCTGGAAGGACCTGTGCCGCGGTCCCCACGTGCCCACCACCAAGCGCATCCCGGCGTTCAAGCTGATGCGGACAGCTGCGGCGTACTGGCGGGGCGACGAGAAGAACAAGCAGCTCCAGCGCATCTACGGCACCGCTTGGGAGTCGAAAGAAGCCCTGGGCGAGCATCTCCACCGGCTCGAGGAGGCCGAGCGACGCGACCACCGGAAGCTCGGGCGTGATCTGGACCTGTTCAGTTTCCCCGACGAGATCGGCTCCGGTCTGGTGGTGTTCCATCCGAAGGGCGGCGTCATCAAGCGGGTGATGGAGGACTACGTCCGCCAGCGTCACATCGAGGAAGGCTTCGAGTACGTCGGAACGCCGCACATCAGCAAGGAAGGGCTCTTCCACACCTCGGGGCACCTGCCGTACTACGCGGAGACCATGTTCCCTCCCATGGAGATGGAGGGGAGCAACTACTACCTCAAGGCGATGAACTGCCCGATGCACAACCTGATCTTCAGGTCGCGCGGGCGGTCCTACCGGGAGCTACCGCTGCGGTTCTTCGAGTTCGGATCGGTCTATCGCCTCGAGAAGTCGGGTGTGGTGCACGGCCTGACCCGCGTGCGCGGGATGACCCAGGACGACTCGCACTCCTACGTCACCCCGGAGCAGGCGCCCGCCGAGATCAAGCACCTGCTCGACTTCGTCCTCGGATTGCTCAAGGACTTCGGTCTCGACGACTACTACCTCGAGCTGTCCACCCGTGACGACTCCAACCCGGAGAAGTTCGTGGGGTCGGACGAGGAGTGGGCGATGGCCACGAAGGTCCTGGAGGACGTCGGCAGGGAGACCGGACTCGAGCTCGTGCCCGACCCGGGCGGCGCGGCCTTCTACGGACCCAAGATCTCGGTCCAGACCCGGGACGCCATCGGTCGCACCTGGCAGATGTCGACCATCCAGTACGACTTCAACCAGCCGAAGGGGTTCGACCTGGAGTACCAGGCTGCCGACGGGTCGCGTCAGCAGCCGGTGATGATCCACTCGGCCAAGTTCGGTTCGATCGAGCGCTTCTTCGGGGTCCTGGTGGAGCACTACGCAGGTGCCTTCCCTCCGTGGCTGGCTCCGGTGCAGGTGGTGGCGATCCCGATCGCGGAGCGGCACAACGAGTACCTGCAGAAAGTCGCCGAGCGGCTGCGTGAGCGCGGGATCAGGGTCGAGGTCGACGAGTCCGACGACCGGATGCAGAAGAAGATCCGGAACGCGCAGATCCAGAAAGTCCCGTTCATGCTGATCGCGGGCGACCGCGACGTCGAGGACGGTGCGGTGTCCTTCCGATACCGGAACGGCGACCAGGACAACGGCGTCTCGGTCGAGGATGCCATCGCCCGGGTGGTCGATGCAGTCGAGCGCCGGATCCAGGTCTGAGGCGCAGTTGAGCGACGAGGTTCTCCATCAACAAGGGGTAGGCGTCCCCGACGAGCTCGAGCGACTGTGGACTCCGCACCGGATGGCGTACATCCGTGGGGAGAACAAGCCGGCCGACTCTCAGGCGGGGCACCAGTGCCCGTTCTGCCGGATTCCGTCGCTGCCGGACGAGGACGCGCTGATCGTGCACCGGGGTGAGGTGAGCTTCGCGGTGCTCAACCTCTACCCCTACAGTCCCGGGCACCTCATGGTGTGCCCCTTTCGGCACGTTCCCGACTACACCGAGCTGAACGACGCGGAGACCGACGAGATCGCGAAGCTGACCCAGGCCGCGATGCGGACGATCCGGTCAGTCAGCGGCGCCCATGGGTTCAACCTCGGCATGAACCAGGGCGCGGTAGCCGGGGCCGGGATCGCCGCACACCTGCACCAGCACGTCGTGCCGCGGTGGGCCGGTGACCAGAACTTCATGCCGATCATTGGCCGCACCAGGACGTTGCCCCAGCTCATGAACGAGACGCGGGAGCTGCTTGCCGAAGCCTGGCACTGACACGGGACTCTCCATCGGGGTCAGCCAAGTGGGCGCGCTGGGTCGCAGAAGCCGGGTGAGCCGGCCCGTCGGGAGCCGGTAGCCTGCTCTCGCCATGTTCGAACATCTGCGCACCTTCTTCACGAACCTCATCACTCCGATCGCCCGGTTCCTGCTGCGCCTCAACGTCAGCCCTGACGCCGTGACTGTCGTCGGCACGATCGGCGTGGTGGGTGCAGCCCTGTGGTTCTTCCCTCGGGGGCAGCTGATCGTCGGTGTCCTCGTGATCACGGCCTTCGTCTTCTCGGACCTGCTCGACGGGACGATGGCCCGCATCTCGGGCCGGACGTCGAGCTGGGGAGCGTTCCTCGACTCCACCCTCGACCGCATGGGCGACTCGGCGATCTTCGGTGGGCTTGTCCTCTATTATGCGTTCACGGTGGAGTCCGAGACTCTAGCCGCCTTGACGCTCTACTGCTTGGTCACGGGCTGGCTCACGTCGTACACCCGGGCGCGCGCGGAGTCGCTCGGCTTCGAGGCCAAGGTGGGCCTCGCGGCGCGTGCGGACCGTCTCGTGGCGGTGCTCGTCGCCGCCGGGTTCAGCGACATCTTCGGGATCCCGGTTCTCCTCGAGGTCGTGCTCTGGCTTCTCGCCGTGGCCAGCAGCGTGACCGTCGTGCAGCGCATCCTCGTCGTGCGCCGGCAGGCCAGAGCGGTGGTGTGATGGCCGACGTCCTCCGCGGGCTGGCCCAGGCGGCCGAGGCAGCCTCTCAGAACGCCGTGGCGTTGGGGTACGTCTCCGCCTGGCGGCTGGTGCGGCTGCTTCCCGAACGTGCGGCCCTGGGGCTGTTCGCCCGGGTGGCCGACGAGGTGTACCGGCGCGACGGACGCAGCGTTCGGCGACTTCGCGCGAACCTCGCCCGGGTGTGCCCCGAGCTCGACGGGGAGGGGCTCGACCGGCTCACGCACGAGGCGGTGCGGTCCTACCTCCGCTACTGGACCGAGTCCTTCCGGTTGCCGTCCTGGCCGATCGAGGACGTCCTGAGCCGCACGAGGATCGTGAACGAGGCAACCTTGCGCGGCGCGCACGCCGAGGGCCGTGGTGTGGTGATCCCGTTGCCCCACATGGCGAACTGGGACTGGGCCGGCGCGTGGGCCTGCTCGACAGGGATGCCTCTCACGACGGTCGCAGAGCGGCTGAAGCCAGAGCGCCTCTACGACGAGTTCGTGGCCTACCGCGCCTCGCTCGGCATGGAGATCCTCCCCGCCGGCGACC
Source organism: Nocardioidaceae bacterium (assembly GCA_036375975.1). Taxonomy (GTDB): domain Bacteria; phylum Actinomycetota; class Actinomycetes; order Propionibacteriales; family Nocardioidaceae; genus Nocardioides_C. The sequence goes on from DASVBF010000233.1 coordinate 7,307, forward strand.
AGGCCACCTTCGGAACGCTGCTGCAGCGGCTCCGCGAGGGCAGGCTGGTCCCTCTCCTGGCGGACAGGGACATGAGTCGATCGGGGGTCGAGGTCGATCTGTGTGGTGAGCGGGCGAAGATGCCCCGGGGCCCGGCGGAGCTCGCGCGTCGCACTGGCGCACCGCTGATCCCCGCGACGCTGGCGTACGACGGTCCCGACCTGGTCATCACCTTCCACGACCCGGTGCCGCCCGCGGAAGGCGAGCAGGGGCTCGCCACGATGATGCAGGCCGTGGCCGACTGCTTCACCGACGGTTTCCGGGCGCATCCGCAGGACTGGCACATGATGCAGCGCGTCTTCGTCGCCGACCGGGAACCGGCACGCGGATGAGGAGCCTGCGGATCGGGATCGTGTGTCCGTACTCCCTGGACACCGCGGGAGGGGTCCAGAACCACATCAAGGACCTCGCCGAGGCGCTGATTGCGCTCGGCCACTACGTGTCCGTCCTGGCGCCCAGCGAGAGCGACGGGGACGGGCTGCCCGCGTACGTCGTCCCGGCCGGCCGTGCCGTGCCCGTCCCGGCGAACGGCTCGGTCGCACGGCTCACCTTCGGGCCCGTCTCGGCCGCTCGGACGCGGCGCTGGCTCCGCGAAGGCAGCTTCGACGTGCTCCACATCCATGAGCCGGCTGTGCCCTCGCTCTCGCTGCTGGCGATGTGGGCCGCGGACGGACCGGTCGTGGCGACCTACCACAGTTCCGTTGAGCGCTCGCGCAAGATGGCCGCCGGCTCGGCGATCCTGCGACGGTCAATGGAGAAGATCAGCGCGCGGATCGCCGTGTCGGAGTACGCCCGCGACACCCTTGTGCACCACACCGGGGGTGAGCCGGTGATCATCCCCAACGGCCTGTACGTCGACCGCTTCCGCAGCGCCACCCCGCGAGAGGAGTGGCGTGGGCCGGGCGGCACGATCGCCTTCGTGGGACGGCTCGACGAGCCGCGCAAAGGGTTCGCCGTTCTGCGCGACGCGCTCCCCACGATCCTGGAGCGCCGGCCGGGTGCGCGCCTCCTTGTCGTCGGTGCCGGGGACATCGATGGGGCACGGGCCCTCCTCCCGCGCGAACTGCGCCCTCAGGTGACCTTCCTCGGCCCTGTCGACGACCTCGAGAAGGCCCGGCTGTTGAAGACCGCCGACGTCTACGTCGCCCCGAACACCGGGGGCGAGAGCTTCGGGATCATCCTGGTCGAGGCGATGGCCGCCGGCGTCTCCGTCGTGGCGAGCGACCTTCCTGCGTTCCGGCGGGTGCTCGAGGGCGGGCGATGCGGTGTGCTGTTCCCCGTTGGTGACGACGATGCGCTCGCCGAGGAGGTGGTCTCGCTGCTCTCCGACCAGGACAGACGTGCAGAGCTCCGGAATGCGGCTGACGTGGCCGTCCGGCAGTACGACTGGTCGATCGTCGCGAGGAAGGTCCTCCAGGTCTACGAGACCGTCGTCGGCGACAGAAGGGTCGGGGTGGAGTCGTGACGTGGTGGTACCTCCTGGCCGTCGTCGCGATGCTCGCCCTCGGCGCCTGGCTGTACTCCACGGCCAACCGCCTGGACCGGCTGCACCACCGCATCGACGTCGCTCGTGGTTCCCTCGACACCCAGTTGTTGCACCGGTCCGGCACCTCGCTGGAGCTCGCGAGCTCCGAGGTCCTCGATCCGCCGCGCTCGCTGCTGCTGCTCGAGGCTGCCCGCGAGGCTCGCTCCGCTCCGCGAGGGGACTTCGAGGACGCGGAGTCCGATCTCTCGGCGGTTCTGCGTGCGGTCCTCTCCGACCCGACCGAGGTGCGCTCCTTCAAGGAGGACCCCGTGGTCGGACAGCTGATGGCCGAGCTCGCCGACGACTGCCGCAAGGTCGAGCTCGCCCGGCGGTTCCACAACGACATCGTCGCCTCGGCGCGTGACCTGAGGTCGCGCCGTCGCGTGCACTGGATGGGGCTGGCGGGACGGGCACCGGAACCGGCCACGGTCAACTTCGACGACGCACCCCCACAGGCGCTGGTTGAGGACTGAGCGGACTTCGGGTTCTCGCCACCCAAGTCGTAGTCTGGACGTATCCAGATATCTCGGCAGGGCTTGTCATGCCCTCCTGACCCAGAAGGTTCCACGTGACTGACGTCCGAAACGACAACGCGGCTGCGGCCACCACGGCGACCGGCACCTCCGGCGTGAAGCGCGGCATGGCCGAGATGCTCAAGGGCGGCGTGATCATGGATGTGGTCACCCCCGAGCAGGCCAAGATCGCCGAGGACGCCGGCGCGGTGGCCGTGATGGCGCTGGAACGCGTGCCCGCAGACATCCGCGCCCAAGGCGGGGTGTCGCGGATGAGCGACCCCGACATGATCGAGGGCATCATCGAGGCAGTCTCGATCCCGGTGATGGCCAAGGCTCGTATCGGCCACTTCGTGGAGGCCCAGGTGCTCCAGAGCCTCGGCGTCGACTACATCGACGAGTCCGAGGTCCTGACGCCGGCCGACTACGGCAACCACATCGACAAGTGGCGTTTCACCGTGCCGTTCGTGTGCGGTGCGACCAACCTCGGCGAGGCGCTGCGCCGGATCACCGAGGGCGCCGCGATGATCCGCTCCAAGGGCGAGGCCGGCACCGGCGACGTCTCGAACGCGGTCACGCACATGCGCACGATCCGTGGCGAGATGCGTCGCCTCCAGTCCCTGCCCAAGGACGAGCTCTACGTCGCCGCGAAGGAGCTCCAGGCGCCGTACGAGCTCGTGAAGGAGGTCGCCGAGGCAGGCAAGCTGCCCGTCGTACTCTTCACCGCAGGCGGCATCGCCACCCCCGCGGACGCGGCGATGATGATGCAGCTCGGCGCCGAGGGCGTGTTCGTGGGCTCGGGGATCTTCAAGTCCGGCAACCCGGCTCAGCGCGCGGAGGCGATCGTCAAGGCGACGACCTTCTACGACGATCCCGACGTGGTCGCCAAGGTGTCCCGGGGGCTGGGCGAGGCGATGGTCGGCATCAACGTCGACGAGATCCCGCAACCGCACCGCCTCGCCGAGCGCGGCTGGTAAGAGCTCGTGGACGAGTCATTGGCAGAGGCGCACGTTCGCGAGTTCATCCGGTCGGCCGTGCGTTCCGGGCTGATGACCTCCAAGGAGCTGCACGACGAGGCACTGATCGCGATCACCTCCGAGCTCCCGTTCGTCGCGGACCCCGAGGGCCTGGCGCACACCTGGATCCACGAGTTCCGTGACGAGCTCGAGCTCGACGCGTCCACCTGGCCGGAGGTCACCGACTACGACCGGCTGCAGGCCGCGTTCGGTGAGCTCGAGGCGGCGGGGGTCCTCGTGCTCCAGGGCTGCGAGGACCACTGGGCCGCCAAGGCGGTTCTCGACGCGCGCGCCGGCAACCCGCCCAAGGGCATCGCCTGGTTCACCCAGCCGGACGTCTGGCACGCGATCGACGAGGGCATGCTCGAGGTGAACGTCTGGCACGCCAACACGGCGAACGCCGCCCCCGGGGACCCGCTCCTCGACGAGGTCATCGGTGCCCTGGCCGCGCAGGGCCTCTCCGCGCACTTCGACGAGGGACGGGTCGAGGTCGGCGCCTTGTGGCAGCGACGGGTCCCTCCCGTCTGACCGCCGCCCTCCCGGGTGGAGGTGTCTACAGGCGGCATACCCGTCTGGCCCATGCTGCGCCTGGCCTGTCCGGCACTCGCCATGACCATCTGGTCCGCGCAGGCGTGGCCGTCTGTGCCCTGCTCCCGATGACCCGTTGGGCGGGCTTCATGGTTCCTTCGTGGGGTTCGGGCCGGATGTCCCGCTCTTCGCCGTTACGTCCGCCATCCTCGAAGGGTGAGCTCGCTCCCCAAGGGGGCTGGGGAGATGGGGGGACCGGACATGACGAGCCGACGCGGATCCTTGACGGTCATACCGTCGTGTCGACGTCGGGCACACGTGCCCGGGAGTCATGTCCGGCCCGACTCCCCGGCGAGCTTCCCCGAGGGGGAGGTCACATGGGTCCGGGCGCCGGAGCCGTGCCGCCTACCATTGGTGCGTGACTGACAACGTCCCGGACCGGCCACTCGTCGGCGTGTTCGCCCTGCAGGGCGACGTGCGGGAGCACCGCGCGATGCTGGAGCGAGCCGGTGCGCGGACCGTCGCCGTACGCCGGCCCGTCGAGCTCGACGGGCTCGACGGGCTCGTGCTGCCCGGCGGTGAGTCCACGACCATGTACAAGCTCGCCCGGACCTTCGAGCTGTTCGAGCCGCTCGGGGATGCGATCCGTTCCGGGCTGCCGGCGTTCGGCACCTGCGCCGGGATGATCATGCTCGCCGACCACATCGAGAACGGCATCGTCGGCCAGGAGACGATCGGCGGCCTCGACATCGTGGTCCGCCGCAACGCCTTCGGTCGCCAGGTCGACTCCTTCGAGGCCGGCCTCGACGTGACAGGGCTGGACGCGCCGTTCCACGCGATGTTCATCCGGGCGCCCTGGGTCGAGAAGGTCGGGCAGGACGTCGAGGTCGTCGCCCGGGTCGCGTCCGGAGACGCAGTAGGTAGGATCGTCGCCGTTCGGCAGGCGAACCTGCTCGCCACGTCGTTCCACCCCGAGATCACCGGGGACCACAGAATGCACGCGTTGTTCGTCGACATGGTCCGGTCGAGGCCGGGCTCCTCGAACGCCTGAGACCGAGAAGCGGAAGTAGAGGCAACACCTCATGTCTGGCCACTCCAAATGGGCGACCACGAAGCACAAGAAGGCCGTGATCGACGCCCGCCGAGGCAAGCTCTTCGCGAAGCTCATCAAGAACGTGGAGGTCGCGGCACGGATGGGCGGGGGAGACCCGGCCGGCAACCCGACCCTCTACGACGCCATCCAGAAGGCGAAGAAGTCCTCGGTCCCCAACGACAACATCGACCGCGCGGTCAAGCGTGGCTCCGGTGCTGAGGCCGGCGGCGCGGACTACCAGACGATCATGTACGAAGGCTACGGGCCCAACGGCGTCGCGCTCCTCATCGAGTGCCTGACCGACAACAAGAACCGGGCCGCGATGGAGGTGCGCACCGCGATCTCGCGCAACGGCGGGAACCTCGCCGACCCCGGCTCGGTGTCCTACATGTTCAACCGCAAAGGCGTCGTGATCGTCCCCAAGGAGCAGGAAGGCAAGCAGGTCTCCGAGGACGACGTCCTCGAGGCGACCCTCGACGCGGGCGCGGAGGAGGTCAACGACATCGGTGACTCGTTCGAGGTGATCAGCGAGGCTACGGACCTCGTGGCCGTGCGCACTGCCCTGCAGGCGGCCGGCGTCGACTACGACTCGGCCGAGGCCTCGTTCGTGCCCACCATGACCGTCGAGGTCGACGAGACGGGCGCCGGCAAGGTGTTCCGCCTGGTGGAGGCGCTCGAAGACCTCGACGACGTGCAGAACGTCTTCGGCAACTTCGACGTGCCCGACGACGTGATGGCCGCTCTCGACGCCTGACCGCGTACCCGACCCGCCCGGAGTGTCGTACGACGGCCGCAGAGCCCCGTCCGTTAGGTTGTACCCGAACATGTGTTCGGACGCGACCTGACCTGGAAGGGGCCGGCTGTGCGTGTGCTCGGGATCGACCCAGGCCTCACCCGATGTGGTCTCGGCGTCGTCGAGGGCTCGGTCGGCCGGCCGCTCCACATGCTCGACGTCGGTGTCGTCCGCACTCCCGCGGACATGCACGTCGCCCTCCGGCTGTGCCGGATCGAGGCGGAGGTCGAGCACTGGCTCGACGTGCACGAGCCGGACGCCGTGGCGGTGGAGCGGGTCTTCAGCCAGCACAACGTCAGCACCGTCATGGGCACCGCCCAGGCCAGCGGCATCGCCATGGTCTGTGCGGCCAGGAGAGGCATCCCGGTCGCCTTGCACACCCCGAGTGAGGTGAAGGCGGCCGTCACGGGCAGCGGCCGGGCATCGAAGGACCAGATCGGCGCCATGGTGACCCGGCTGCTGCGCCTGGGGCAGCAACCGAAGCCGGCAGACGCGGCCGACTCCCTGGCGCTGGCGATCTGCCACATCTGGCGGGGGAGCGGACAGAGCAGGATCGAGGCGGCCCTGGCAGCCGCCACGAAGGGAGCACGGTGATCGCATTCGTCCGAGGGACCGTCGCCGACGTGTCGCTGACCTCCGCCGTCGTGGAGGTCGGAGGGGTCGGCCTGGAGGTCAACTGCACTCCCAACACCCTCGCTCAGCTGCGTGAGGGAACCGAGGCGAAGCTGCCCACGAGCATGATCGTCCGTGAGGACTCGATGACGCTGTTCGGATTCCGCGACGAGGACGAGAAGACGCTCTTCGAGATGCTCCTCACGGCGAGCGGTGTCGGGCCGAAGCTCGCCCAGGCGATGCTCGCCGTCCTCTCGCCCGACGACCTGCGGCGGGCCGTCACGACCGAGGACATCAAGGCGCTGACCCGTGTGCCGGGGATCGGCCAGAAGGGGGCCCAGCGGATCGTCCTCGAGCTCAAGGACCGGATCGGGGCACCCAACGGCGCCTCCAGCGGCCGCATCGCCCCGGCGTCCGCACCGGCCGCCGCCTGGCGGACGCAGGTGCACGCCGGCCTCGTGGGGCTGGGCTGGTCGGCCAAGGAGGCCGAGAGGGCGGTCGACACGGTCGCCCCGCAGGCGGAGGAGATGGTCGAGCCCGACGTCGCGGCGCTGCTCCGGGCTGCGCTCCGCTCGCTGAGCAGGGCGTGACCGCATGACCCAGCACAGCCGCCGGATGACCGAGTCTCAGGAGGAGACGCGTTACGACGCCGCCGAGGCCGCCTACGTCGAGAGCCGGGCGCTCGTCACGGCCGACGCCGAGGGCGACGAGCGTGCCGTCGAGGCGGCCCTCCGCCCGCGCACGCTCGACGAGCTCATCGGGCAGGAGCGGGTTCGCGAGCAGCTGTCGCTGGTGCTTCAGGCCGCTCGCGGACGCCAGAGCCCGCCGGACCACGTCCTGCTCGCGGGGCCTCCGGGGCTCGGCAAGACGACCCTCGCGATGATCATCGCGGCCGAGATGTCGAGCCCGCTGCGGCTGACCTCGGGTCCGGCGATCACGCACGCCGGTGACCTGGCCGCGATCCTCTCGGGCATGAACGAGAACGACGTGCTCTTCGTCGACGAGATCCACCGCATGTCCCGGCCGGCCGAGGAGATGCTCTACATGGCGATGGAGGACTTCCGGGTCGACGTCGTCATCGGCAAGGGCCCCGGGGCCACCGCGATCCCGCTCGAGATCCCGCCGTTCACGCTGGTGGGGGCCACGACGCGTGCCGGCCTGCTGCCGAGCCCGCTGCGCGACAGGTTCGGCTTCACCGCGCACCTCGAGTTCTACGAGCCCGGCGACCTGGAGCTGATCGTCCGCCGCTCCGCCGGGCTGCTCGAGGTCGACCTCACCGGCGAGGGCGCGGCCGAGATCGCCTCCCGCTCCCGCGGGACCCCGCGCATCGCCAACCGGCTGCTGCGGCGGGTCCGCGACTACGCGCAGGTGCGCGCCGACGGCACGGTGACCCTCGACGTGGCGCACCGGGCCCTCGACCTCTACGAGGTCGACGAGTCCGGGCTCGACCGTCTCGACCGGTCCGTCCTCGATGCCCTGTGCCGCCGCTTCGGGGGTGGACCCGTCGGGGTCAGCACGCTCGCCGTTGCCGTCGGCGAGGAGCGCGAGACCGTGGAGGAGGTCGCCGAGCCTTTCCTCGTGCGGACGGGCATGCTCGCCCGCACGCCGCGGGGGCGCGTGGCCACCCCAGCAGCGTGGGAGCACCTCGGACTCATCGCGCCACCCGAGGCTGCCTTCGGGTTCGGCGCTCCTGAGCAGCCGGGGCTGTTCGGGGAGGAGTGACCTCCACGGCTAGACTCGGCCGCCGACCGGCGTACGGTCGAGACGACGACGTATCAGGGAACGAGGAGAGTAACTGTGACCGGAACTGCCAGCGGCTTGACCCAGGCTGCGGACCCAAGCGGCACGAGCAGCGCGCTGGGGACACTTCTCCCCCTGGTGCTGATCGTGCTGGCGTTCTGGTTCCTCGTGATCCGCCCCGCCAGGCGCCGGCAGCAGGAGATGAGCCGCATCCAGAACAGTGTCTCCGTCGGCTCGGAGGTGATGCTCGGGTCGGGCATCTTCGGCACCGTGGTGGCGGTCGGCGACGAGACGCTCACCCTGTCGATCGCGCCCGGCACCGAGATCAGGGTGGCCAAGCAGGCCGTCGCTCGCGTCGTCGAGAGGCCGATGGCCGATGAGACCGGCACGACGGAGGCCGAGAGGCCGGCTCCCGGCGAGGGGTCGAACCCCGAGAGGCCGGGCGACAACCCCGACCAGCCGTAGTGGACCGGGACAGCTCCGAGGCGACCCAGCACGACGAGTACCTCGCCAAGAACCTGGACGGGTTGATCCGGGATATTCCCGACTTCCCCCAGCCCGGTGTCGTGTTCAAGGACATCACCCCGCTGCTCGCCGACCACGAGGGGTTCTCCGCGGTCATCGAGGTGCTTGCCCGCGCCGGGCGCGACCAGGACGGCAACGTCGTCGTCGACAAGGTGGTGGGCATGGAGGCCCGCGGGTTCATCCTCGCCGCGCCGGTCGCGCTTGCCCTGGGCGCCGGGTTCGTGCCGGTGCGCAAGGCCGGAAAGCTGCCCGCGGACACACACTCGGTCGGCTACGAGCTGGAGTACGGCAGCGCCACCCTCGAGCTGCACCAGGACTCCATCGCACCGGGGGAGCGGGTCCTCATGGTCGACGACGTGTTGGCGACCGGGGGCACCGTCGCGGCCACGGCGCAGCTCGTCAGGGCGTGCGGCGGCACGGTGCACGGCGTCGCGGTCCTGATGGAGCTTTCCTTCCTCCCCGGTCGCGAGACGGCAGGAGACGTCCCGGTCACGGCGATTCGCACGGTTTGAGCAGGCCGAGGGGCTGGCGTCCCGGCATAGACTGGTGGCTCAGCCGAGAGGGGTGATGAGCCGTGCCCGATGAGCACGCAGCCGGTCGTGCCGCGACCCGCGCTGCCCCCGACGCCGTCTCCGACCTCCCGACCGAGACCGACGAGCACCCCACCGCAGAGCTCCCCGTCGTCGAGGCGCCGGTCCACACGTCGACCGGCGCTCCTTCCGGACGACGCATGCGGGCCCGCCTGGCGCGGATGACGACCAAGTCGCAGACGGGCAACCCGGTCCTGGAGCCGCTCTTCCGGGCGATCCGGCAGAACCACCCCAAGGCCGACCTGGCCCTGATCGAACGCGCCTACCTGGTGGCCGAGAAGGCACACGGCAGCCAGACGCGCAAGAGCGGCGACCCGTACATCACCCACCCGCTCGCCGTCAGCACGATCCTCGCTGACATCGGCATGACCGAGCCCACGCTGTGCGCGGCCCTCCTGCACGACACCGTCGAAGACACGCCGTACACCCTCGAGGAGCTGCGCAACGACTTCGGCGACGAGATCGCCCTCCTCGTCGACGGGGTCACCAAGCTCGACAAGGTCAAGTACGGCGACTCGGCGCAGGCCGAGACGATCCGCAAGATGATCGTCGCGATGAGCCGCGACATCCGCGTGCTCGTGATCAAGCTCGCCGACCGGCTCCACAACATGCGCACGCTGCGCTACCTGAAGCAGGACACCCAGGAGCGCAAGGCTCGCGAGACGCTGGAGATCTTCGCGCCGCTGGCACACCGGCTCGGCATGAACACCCTGAAGTGGGAGCTCGAGGACCTCGCCTTCGCGACGCTGCATCCGAAGATCTACGACGAGATCGTCCGGTTGGTCGCGGAGCGGGCGCCCTCACGCGACCAGTTCCTCGCGAAGGTGATCCAGCAGGTCGAGAACGACCTCAAGGAGGCCCGGATCAAGGCCGTGGTCACAGGCCGGCCGAAGCACTACTACTCGATCTACCAGAAGATGATCGTGCGGGGCCGGGAGTTCTCCGACATCTACGACCTCGTCGGCATCCGGATCCTCGTCGAGAGCGACCGCGACTGCTACGCCGCCTTGGGCGTGCTCCACTCCCGGTGGAACCCGGTGCCGGGGCGGTTCAAGGACTACGTCGCGATGCCGAAGTTCAACATGTACCAGTCGCTCCACACGACCGTCATCGGACTCGAGGGCAAGCCGGTCGAGCTGCAGATCCGCACCTTCGCGATGCACCGTCGTGCCGAGTACGGCGTCGCGGCCCACTGGAAGTACAAGGAGCGGTCCAACAAGGGCGACGACACCGACAAGGCGCTGCTGACCACCGGCGGCACAAGCAACGCCGACATGGCGTGGGTCCGCCAGCTTCTCGACTGGCAGCAGGAGACCGAGGACCCGGGCGAGTTCCTGGAGTCGCTGCGCTTCGAGATCAACGCCGCGGAGGTCTACGTCTTCACCCCTCGCGGTGACGTGATCGCGCTCCCGACCGGCTCGACCCCGGTCGACTTCGCCTACGCCATCCACACCGAGGTCGGGCACCGCACGATCGGCGCGCGGGTGAACGGCCGCCTCGTGCCCCTCGAGTCACCGCTCGACAACGGTGACGTGGTGGAGGTGTTCACCTCCAAGGCGCCCAACGCCGGGCCGAGCCGCGACTGGCTGTCATACGTGAAGTCCCCGCGGGCCCGCAACAAGATCCGTCAGTGGTTCACCAAGGAGCGCCGCGAGGAGGCGATCGAGCACGGCAAGGACCAGATCGCCCGGCTGATGCGCAAGGAGGGCCAGCCCCTCAAGCGGGTGCTCACCCACGACTCGCTGAGCACCGTCGCCGCCGAGATGCGGCTCTCGGACGTGTCGGCGCTCTACGCCGCGGTCGGTGAGGGGAACGTCGGCGCGCAGACCGTGGTACGCCGGGTCATCGACCTGTACGGCGGGGAGGAGGGGGCCGCCGAGGACCTCGCGGAAGGCGTGCGCCTGACCTCCGAGCGCACACGTGCCAAGCAGAGCGTCGGCGGAGACGCCGGCGTCATCGTCAAGGGCATTTCGGACGTCTGGGTCAAGCTCGCCAAGTGCTGCACGCCCGTGCCGGGGGACAACATCCTCGGCTTCGTCACCCGGGGAGCCGGCGTCTCGGTGCACCGGGCCGACTGCACCAACGCCAAGAGCCTTCAGGCCCAGCCCGAACGCCTCGTCGAGGTCGAGTGGGCGCCCACGGCGCAGTCGATGTTCATGGTCAACATCCAGGTCGAGGCCCTCGACCGCGCCCGTCTGCTGTCGGACATCACGAAGGTGCTCTCCGACGTACACGTCAACATCCTGGCCGCCTCGCTGACCACCACCAGGGACCGGGTCGCGAAGTCGAGGTTCACCTTCGAGATGGGCGACCCGAAGCACCTCGGTCACGTGCTCAAGGCGGTCCGCTCGGTCGACGGCGTCTTCGACGCCTACCGCGTCACCCAGTAGCGGCGGCAGGGCCGCGCCGGATGGGGCGCAGACCGTCCATGTGCGCGGACTTTGCCCCGGTTTCTCAGGCAAAGGGGCCAAGATCGCGCATTTGCTCGATCCGAGCCCGTCTTGCACGATCCGAGCCCGCCGCCTGAGAACGCCTCAGGCGGAGAAGTCGTCGAGGGCCTTCCTCGCCTCGACGAGCCAGGACTGACGGGCCTCGATGGCGGAGGTGTACTCGGCCACCTTCTTGGCGTTGCCTCCCGCCTCGGCCTTCGCCTTCTTGTCCTCCAGCTCCCGCAGCGACGCCTCGAGCTGCGAGACGGTGTCCGCGGCGCGCGCACGGGCCTCGGGGTTCGAACGCTTCCACTGGTCGTCCTCGACGCCGCGGATTGCCTGCTCGACCCTGCGCATGCGCCCCTCGAGCTCCTTGATCCGGTCGCGCGGGACCTTCCCGGCGCGGTCCCAGCGCTCGGCGATGTCGCGGAAGGCCTCCTTCGCGGCGCGGATGTCCGTCACGGGCAGCAGCGCCTCCGCCTCGACGAGCAGCTTTTCCTTCACCTCCGCATTGGCGGCGTACTCCGCGTCGACTTTGGCGTTCTCGGCGTCGCGAGCCCCGAAGAAGTGGTCCTGGGCTGCGCGGAACCGCTTCCACAGCTGGTCGTCGACGTTCTTGGGAGCCGGGCCGGCGGCCTTCCACTGGCGCATCAGGTCGCGGTACTTGCCGGCGGTCGGGCCCCACTCGGTCGAGTCCGCCAGCGCTTCGGCCTCGACGACGAGGCGCTCCTTCACCACCCGTGCCGCCTCGCGCTTCTCGCCGAGCTCGGCGAAGTGGGCCTTGCGGCGCCGGGTGTAGGTGGTGCGGGCGGTCGAGAACCGGCGCCAGAGGGTGTCGTCGGTCGTCTTGTCGATCCGGGGGAGCGCCTTCCACTCCTCGAGGAGGTCGCGCAGCCGGTTCGCGCCGTTGCGCCAGTCGTTCCCCTCCGCCAGCACCTCCGCCTCACCGGCGATCTTCTCCTTGCGCTCCTTGGCCTCCGCCACGCGCTTGGCGCGCTCCGCCCGCCGCTGCTCGCGCTGCTTCTCGATCGTGCCCCGGAGCCCGTCGAGCCGCTGGTCGAGCGCCGCGAGGTCGCCGACGGCCTGAGCGCCCATAAGGGTGGAGTGGACCTGGTCCACCGCGGAGGTGGCCTCGTCGGGGGCAAGGGTCCCGGCGTTGACCCGCTGCTCGAGCAGCTGCACCTCGAACGCCAGGTCGTCGTACCGCTTGGCGTAGAAGGCCAGCGCCTCCTCCGGCGTGGCGCCGGGCATCTGGCCGACCTGCCGCTCACCGTCCGGAGTCCGTACGAAGACCGAGCCGTCCTCCGCCACTCGGCCCCACTCTTCCGCCGACCGGCCGGGCTGGGAGTCGTTCACCGGGTTACCTCTTCGCTCAGGTGCAGTCCGAGATGGCGGTCCATCCCAACGGCCGTCCACCGGACGTGCATCGTAGTCAGATCCACCGTGAGTCTAGGTCTCCACGCCGCGAGGCAACACCGACTTGCCGACTACAACGCCATAACGCCTTGCATCCGACGTTCCCACCTGTCCGTGACGGGCTTACCCGCGGTTTCCGTCACCAGGACGGGCGTGGGTAGGCTTCACCGGACCCCACCCCGAGCAGTGCAGGAGTTCTCACCCGTGTTCATCGCAGGCTTCCCCGCGGGCCCGTGGGGGACCAACTGCTACGTCGTCGCGACCGCAGCCGGCCAGGAGTGCGTCGTGGTCGACCCCGGGAAGGACGCAGCCGCCGGCGTCGCGGAGGTGGTCCGCGAGCACAAGCTCAAGCCGGTCTCGGTGCTGGTGACCCATGGTCACATCGACCACATGTGGTGCGTCGCACCGGTCTCGGGGACCTACGACGCCACAGCGTTCATCCACCCCGAGGACCGGCACCTGCTGTCGGACCCGATGGCGGGCATGTCTCGCGAGACCGCCGGCATGCTGCTGGGTGGGAAGTACGAGTTCGCCGAGCCGGACGAGGTGTCGGAGGTCGCTGACGGCCAGACGCTCGAGCTCGCCGGCCTGGAGTTCGTCGTCGACCACACGCCGGGGCACACCAGGGGATCGGTGACGTTCCGCTCGCCGTACGACGCCCAGGACGTCGCCGAGGTGATGTTCTCGGGCGACCTGCTCTTCGCAGGCTCGATCGGCCGCACCGACCTCCCCGGCGGAGACCACCCGACCATGCTGCGCAGCCTGGCGACCAAGGTGCTCCCGCTCCCGGACGACATCGTGGTGCTGCCCGGCCACGGCGAGCAGACCAGCATCGGCCGCGAGCGGGCCACGAACCCCTACCTCCTCGACGTCGCGGGGCGCGACCTGGCCGATCCCGACCACGGCCCCGCCGTCCTGCGCAACAGCCGAGGTCTGTGAGATGAGCAAGCCCACCCCGCTCAGCGGGTTTCCCGAGTTCCTGCCTGAGCAACGTGCCGTGGAGCTGCAGGTCATCGATCGACTCCGCCGCACCTTCGAGCTCCACGGGTTCGTCAACATCGAGACGCGCGCCGTCGAGCCGATGGACCAGCTCCTGCGCAAGGGCGAGACCTCCAAGGAGGTCTACGTCCTGCGCCGGCTGCAGGCCGACGAGGAGCAGGCCGACGCCGGGATGGGCCTGCACTTCGATCTCACCGTCCCGTTCGCGCGGTACGTCCTCGAGAACGCCGGCAAGCTCGAGTTCCCCTTCCGGCGCTACCAGATCCAGAAGGTCTGGCGCGGGGAACGCCCGCAGGAGGGCCGGTTCCGCGAGTTCGCCCAGGCCGACATCGACGTCGTCGGCAGGGACACACTGCCCTTCCACCACGACATCGAGGTCGCCCGCGTGATGGCCGAGGCCCTGGTGGCGCTCCCGCTGCCGGCCATGCGGCTCCAGGTCAACAACCGCAAGCTGATCCAGGGCTTCTACACCGGCATCGGGGCGACCGACATGGATGCCGTGATGCGGGTGGTCGACAAGATGGACAAGGTCCCCGAGGACGTCGTCGCGCAGATGCTCGTCGACGAGGCCGGCCTCGAGGACGAGCAGGTGAAGCAGTGCCTGCAGCTCGCGGCGATCCACGGAAGCGACTCCTCCTTCGCCGACCAGGTGCGTGCACTCGGCGTCAGCAACGACCTCCTCGAGGAGGGTCTCGGGGAGCTGGTCGCCGTGATCGAGGGGTGCTCGGACCTCGACACCGAGCGGTTCCGCGTGGAGGCGGACCTGCGTATCGCGCGCGGGCTCGACTACTACACGGGCACGGTGTTCGAGACCCGGCTGGAAGGCTACGAGAGCCTGGGCTCGATCTGCTCGGGCGGCCGCTACGACTCGCTGGCCACCGATGGGAAGACCACCTACCCCGGGGTCGGCATCTCGCTGGGGCTCAGCAGGATGCTCGTGCCGCTGGTGGCCAAGGGCGTGCTGACCAGCGACCGCAAGGTGCCCTCCGTGGTCCTCGTGGCGCTCGCCGACGAGGAGAGCCGCCCGGTCTCCGAGCGCATCGCCCAGCGCCTCCGCGCGAGGGGCATACCCACCGAGGTCGCGGCGTCGCCCCAGAAGTTCGGCAAGCAGATCCGGTACGCCGACCGCCGCGGCATCCCCTTCGTGTGGTTCCCGGGCACCGAGGGTGGAGCCGACCAGGTGAAGGGCATCCGCAGCGGCGAGCAGGTCGACGCCGATGCCGATGCCTGGGAGCCGCCCGGCTCCGACCTCGTCCCGACGATCGTCTCGCACACTCCAGAGGAGCTCTCGTGATCCGCACCCATGACGCCGGCAGCCTGCGCGCCACGGACGCGGGTGAGACAGTGACCCTTGCCGGCTGGGTGGCCCGACGGCGCGACCACGGCGGCGTGGCCTTCCTCGACCTCCGTGAGTCCTCCGGCGTGGTACAGGTCGTCGTCCGGGACGAGGAGGTCGCGCACCACCTGCGGTCGGAGTACTGCCTCCGAGTCGTCGGCAAGGTCGCGACGCGCCCTGAGGGCAACGCGAACCCGCACCTTCCCACCGGTGAGATCGAGGTCATCGCCGAGGACGTGGACGTCCTCAGCCCTGCCGCCACGCTGCCGTTTCCCATCGACGAGCACGTGTCGGTGGGCGAGGAGGCGCGGCTGAAGTACCGCTACCTCGACCTTCGCCGTCAGGCCCCCGGCGACGCGATCCGTCTGCGCAGCAAGGTCAACCGTGCTGCCCGGGAGGTTCTCGACACCCGCGGATTCGTGGAGATCGAGACCCCGACGCTCACCCGGTCCACGCCCGAGGGTGCGCGCGACTTCCTGGTGCCCGCCCGCCTCCAGCCCGGAAGCTGGTACGCCCTCCCGCAGAGCCCCCAGCTGTTCAAGCAGCTGCTGATGGTCGGCGGCATGGAGCGCTACTACCAGATCGCGCGCTGCTACCGCGACGAGGACTTCCGCGCCGACCGGCAGCCGGAGTTCACCCAGCTCGACATCGAGATGAGCTTCGTCGACCAGGACGACGTGATCGCGCTCTCCGAGGAGATCCTCAAGGCCGTGTGGGCCCTCGTGGGCGTCGAGGTCGAGACGCCGATCGAGCGGATGACCTACGAGGCTGCGATGAGACGCTTCGGCACCGACAAGCCGGACCTTCGTATGGGCCTCGAGCTCGTCGAGTGCACCGAGTTCTTCAAGGACACCCCGTTCCGGGTGTTCCAGGCGCCGTACGTCGGAGCCGTCGTCATGCCCGGCGGCGCGGACCAGCCGCGCAAGCAGCTCGACGCCTGGCAGGAGTGGGCCAAGCAGCGAGGCGCCAGGGGACTGGCCTACCTTCTTGTCGGCGAGGACGGCGAGCTCAGGGGACCTGTCGCCAAGAACATCAGCGAGACAGAGCGGGCCGGCATCGCCGAGCACGTCGGCGCCAGGACCGGCGACGCGATCTTCTTCGCCGCCGGCCCGGGGAAGCACTCCCGCTCGCTGCTCGGTGCCGCGAGGCTCGAGATCGGGCGCCGGCTCGGGCTCATCGACGAGTCCGCTTGGAAGTTCGTCTGGATCGTCGACGCGCCCCTCTTCGAGCCTGCCGACGAGGCGACCGCAGCAGGCGACGTCGCCGTCGGCAGCGGCGCCTGGACCGCGGTGCACCACGCCTTCACGGCGCCCAAGCCCGAGAGCCTCGACACCTTCGACGTCGACCCCAGCGCCGCCCTGTCGAATGCCTACGACATCGTCTGCAACGGCAACGAGATCGGCGGCGGGTCGATCCGTATCCACCGCGAGGACGTGCAGAAGCGTGCCTTCGAGGTCATGGGGATCAGCGAGGAGGAGGCCCAGGAGAAGTTCGGCTTCCTGCTCGAGGCGTTCAAGTACGGCGCCCCGCCCCACGGCGGCATCGCATTCGGGTGGGACCGGATCTGCGCCCTGCTCGCGGGGACCGACTCCATCCGCGACGTCATCGCCTTCCCGAAGACTGGCAACGGCTACGACCCGCTGACCTCGGCCCCGGCACCGATCACGCCCCAGCAGCGCGCCGAGGCAGGGGTGGACGCGATGCCGGAGCCGGAGTCCGACGAGGTGGCCGGCGACGAGGAAGCGGCCGCGCGCTGACCCCCGGCTAGGGTTTCGGCGTGGACGGACTCTTCGACTACTCCGGCGCGGACACCGGACAGAAGGACTCCGGCGGCACGCTCGTGGGCAACACCCACACGAGCGCTCCGCTGGCGGTCCGGATGCGACCGCGCACGCTCGACGAGCTGGTGGGACAGAAGCAGCTCCTGGCTCCCGGGTCGCCGCTGCGGAGGCTCGTCGAGGGCGACCAGCCGATGTCGCTGCTCCTGTGGGGCCCGCCTGGCACGGGGAAGACGACGATCGCCTCGATCGTGTCCGGACAGACCAACCGGCGCTTCGTCGAGGTCTCGGCGGTGGCCGCTGGTGTGAAGGAGGTGCGCGCGGCGATCGACACGGCACGCCGCGAGCTCGCCCGTGGCGGTCGAGAGACCGTGCTGTTCGTCGACGAGGTGCACCGTTTCACCAAGGCACAGCAGGACGCACTGCTCCCCGGTGTGGAGAACCGCTGGGTCACGCTCGTCGCCGCAACCACCGAGAACCCGTTCTTCTCGGTCATCTCGCCGCTCCTGTCGCGATCGCTCCTGCTCACGCTGGAGCCGCTCACCGACGACGACGTGCGAGGGGTCATCCAGCTGGCCCTGGCCGACGAGCGCGGTCTCGAGGGCGCTGTGAAGCTGAGCCAGGAAGCCGAGGACCACCTGGTGCGGCTCGCCGGTGGTGACGCGCGTCGAGCGCTGACCTACCTGGAGGCGGCAGCGGGGGCTGCGATTGCCAAGGACCTCGAGACCGTCGACCTCGCCACGACCGAGACAGCGGTCGACCGCGCGGCCGTGCGCTACGACCGCCAGGGTGACCAGCACTACGACGTCATCAGCGCCTTCATCAAGTCGATTCGCGGCTCGGACGCCGACGCGGCCCTGCACTACCTCGCCCGCATGGTCGAGGCCGGAGAGGATCCGAGGTTCATGGCGCGACGCCTCGTGATCCTGGCCAGCGAGGACATCGGCCTCGCGGACCCGACTGCGCTGCAGACCGCGGTGGCGGCGGCGCAGGCGGTCCAGCTGATCGGGATGCCGGAGGCGCGGCTGAACCTGGCCCAGGCCACCATCGCCCTCGCTCTGGCGCCGAAGTCCAACGCCGTGATCAAGGCCATCGACGCTGCGTCCGCGGACGTCCGCGCGGGGAAGATCGGGCCGGTCCCGGCGCATCTGCGCGACGCGCACTACGGCGGCTCGGAGAAGCTCGGGCATGGCAAGGGCTATCGCTACGCCCACGACGAGCCGTACGGCATCGCCGAGCAGCAGTACGCCCCGGACGTGGTCGCCGACGCCGTCTACTACGAGCCGACGAGCCTCGGCGCAGAGGCCGGGATGAAAGACCGTTGGGAGCGCATCCGGGCCATGGTGCGCGGTAACCGCTCGAGCTCCGCAAGGTAGGGTCAGCGTCTATGAATCCGGCACTTTGGGCAGCCCTCGGTGGAACGGCGGCCCTGTTCCTCGTGCTCGTCGGTGTCGCCCTCGCCCTGCTCCTCGGTGCGCGACGCGCCCGCGTTCGTGAAGCGCGGGCACTCGCCTCGGCCAGAGCGGACATGGAGGCGCTCCGGACCCAGGTGGAGGAGCTGTCCGCCGCCTTGGCCGCGTCACAGGGGGCCGCGGCGGTCGTGCGTCCGTCGGTGGAGTACCTCATCACCACCGCCGGCCAGGAGGGCGCCGACCGCGGCGACCTGCCCCAGGTCCCTGACCGGGCCGTGCTCTCGGTGACACTCGGGGAGCCGCTGGTGAAGCTGGCGGCCTTCGGCTACGGCCTCCGCAAGGCGCTCTCCGCCGAGAACCGGAACCGGATCGCCTTCGAGATCCGGCGAGAGACCAAACGGGTTCGCAAGGAGCGCAGACGTGCTGCACGTCGCAGCCGCCTCGCGCAGGCCCGGCCAGAGGCCGCCGAGGAGGCAGCCGCATGAGCCGGACCTTCTGGTTCGTGGCCGGCGCCGCGACCAGCGCCTACGCCATCACCAAGGCACGTAGGGCAGCGGAGGCGTTCACGCCCGACGGCATGCGCGACCGCCTGGCTGGCCTGTCGCGCGGGGCGCAGCTCTTCGGCGACGAGGTGCGCACCGAGATGACCACCAGGGAAACCGAGTTGCGCGAGCGACTCGGCCTCAGGCTCGATGGACACAAGCAGCTCGAGGCCCCGACCGACGCCGCCCCGGCGGCTCCCCTGCAACTGACGAGAAAGGGCAACGCCTGATGGACACCGCGGAGATCCGCCGACGGTTCATCGCGCACTTCCAGGAGCGCGGTCACCAGGCGGTCCCCTCAGCGTCGCTGTTGCTCGACGACCCGAACCTGCTGTTCGTCAACGCCGGCATGGTGCCGTTCAAGCCGTACTTCCTGGGGCAGGAGACCGCACCCTACAAGCGCGCGGTGAGCGTGCAGAAGTGCGTGCGCACCCTCGACATCGAGGAGGTCGGCAAGACCACGCGCCACGGCACGTTCTTCCAGATGAACGGCAACTTCTCCTTCGGCGACTACTTCAAGGAAGGCGCGATCCAGCACGCGTGGGAGCTCGTCACCGGCTCCCGGGACGAGGGCTGTTACGGCTTCGACCCCGACAAGGTCTGGGTGACGGTGTTCGAGGAGGACGACGAGTCCGCCCAGCTGTGGCGGAAGGTCGCCGGGCTCCCCGACGAGCGCATCCAGCGACGGGGGCTGAAGGACAACTACTGGCATATGGGTGTAGCCGGGCCCGGAGGGCCCTGCAGCGAGATCTACATCGACCGCGGACCGGAGTTCGGCCCCGATGGCGGACCGGTCGTCGACGAGGACAGGTTCCTGGAGATCTGGAACCTCGTCTTCATGCAGTACGAGCTCGCGGACGTGCGGAGCAAGGAGGACTTCCGCATCGTCGGCGGCCTGCCGAGCAAGAACATCGACACCGGCATGGGTCTCGAGCGCGTGGCCTACCTGCTCCAGGGCAAGCACAACCTGTACGAGATCGACGAGGTCTTCCCCGTCATCGAGCGGGCGTCGGAGCTCTCCGGTCGCCGCTACGGCGCGGACCATACCGACGACGTCCGGTTCCGGGTCGTCGCCGACCACGTCCGCAGCGGCATGATGCTGATCGCTGACGGGGTCACGCCCGGCAACGAGGCCCGGGGCTACGTCCTTCGCCGTCTGCTGCGCCGGGCTGTCCGCTCGATGCGGCTGCTCGGGGTCGAGGACCACGTGCTGCCCGAGCTGATGCCCATGAGCCGCGACAAGATGAAGCTGTCCTACCCGGAGATCGAGCGCGACTGGGAGCGGATCTCGACGATCGCCTACGCCGAAGAGGAGGCGTTCCGCGCCACCTTGAAGGCCGGCACCACGATCTTCGACCTCGCGGCGACAGAGGCCAAGCAGAGCGGCCAGACCCAGCTCTCCGGCAGCAAGGCGTTCGCACTGCACGACACCTACGGCTTCCCGATCGACCTGACCCTGGAGATGGCGGCCGAACAGGGGCTCTCCGTCGACGAGCAGGGCTTCCGCCGGCTCATGACCGAGCAGCGGGAGAGGGCGAAGGCCGATGCCAAGGCGAAGAAGGGCAAGCACACCGACGTCGGCGCCTACAGAGAGGTCGCCGACAGCATCGGCGCGCCGGTCGAGTTCACCGGTTACGACGAGGTCGTCTCGGAGGCCAGGGTCCGAGGCATCGTGACCGACGTCGGCGCCGTTCCAGCGGCCCGCGAGGGCGAGGAGGTGGAGCTCGTCCTGGACCGCACCCCCTTCTACGCCGAGGGCGGCGGCCAGCTCGCGGACCAGGGCGTCATCGAGCTCGCGAACGGCGCCGTGCTCCAGGTGCGCGACGTCCAGTCGCCCATCACCGGCCTGATCGTGCACCAGGCCAAGGTGCTGAGCGGCGAGATCACCCTGGGGCTGGAGGCACAGGCACTCGTCGACATCGAACGTCGCCGGTCGATCAGCCGCTCTCACACCGCGACGCACATGGTGCACAAGGCCTTCCGGGAGGCATTGGGGGAGACCGCGACCCAGGCGGGCTCGGAGAACTCCCCGGGCCGCTTCCGCTTCGACTTCTCGGCCAGCGGAGCCGTGCCACCCTCCGCCATGGCTGACGTCGAGGCGCGCGTCAACGACCTCGTGCTGGCGGATCTCTCGGTCCACGCCGAGCTCATGAGCCAGGAGGAGGCCCGCCGGTCCGGCGCGATGGCGCTGTTCGGCGAGAAGTACGGCAACGAGGTCCGCGTGATCTCCGTCGGCGACTGGGCCCGCGAGCTCTGCGGTGGGACGCACGCAGGCCGTTCCGGGCAGCTCGGCGTGATCAAGCTGCTCGGCGAGTCCTCGATCGGCTCAGGAGTCCGCCGTGTCGAGGCCCTCGTCGGCAGCGACGCCTACCAGTTCCTCGCCCGCGAGCACATCCTTGTGGCGCAGCTGTCCGAGGCACTCAAAGTGCGCCCGGAGCAGCTGCCGGAACGGGTCAGCGACCTCGTCGAGCGTCTCCGCAACGCCGAGAAGGAGATAGAGAAGGTCCGTATGGCGCAGCTCCTCGCCTCCGCGGGAGAGCTGGCCGGGAACGCGAGCGACGTCTACGGCGTCCGTTTCGTCGGCCACCGGGTCGACGGCGCCAACGCCGGAGACGTGCGCCGGCTCGCCCTCGACATCCGGGGCAGGATGCCCGCGCAGCAGCCCGCCGTCGTGGTGATCATCGGAGCCAGCAACGGCAAGCCGGCCGTCGTGGCTGCCGTCAACGACGAAGCCCGCGCCTGGGGGGTGTCGGCGAACGCTCTCGTGAAGGTGGCCGCCGCCGCGGTCGGGGGGAGCGGGGGCGGCAAGGACGACGTGGCCCAGGGCGGCGGCGCCGACGTCGGCATGATCGACCAGGCGCTCGTCGAGGTGGAGCACGCGGTCGGACGGATCGTCACCACGGGACGGGCCTGAGGTTGCGCCGCGGGGTTCGCGTCGGGGTCGACGTCGGAGATGTCCGGATAGGCGTTTCGCAGTCCGACCCCTCGGGAATGCTGGCCACGCCGGTCGAGACCGTGTCCCGTGGACCGGGTGATGTCGCCCGGATCCGCGAGATCGTCCTCGAGCGGGACGCAATCGAGGTGGTGGTGGGTCTGCCTCGCTCGCTGTCAGGCGGCGAAGGTCCGGCCGCGGCCAAGGCCCGCCTGTTCGCCGGCGTGCTGGCCCAGGCCCTCGAGCCGGTGCCGGTCCGCCTGTGTGATGAGAGACTGTCCACTGTGACGGCCGAGGCAACATTGCGCCAGCAGGGGAAGAAGGGACAGAAGAGACGTGCGGTGGTCGATCAGGCGGCGGCCGTAGTGATCTTGCAGAACGCGCTCGACACCGAACGCAGCACGGGGACTGCGCCGGGGGAGACTCTGGACTTAGGAAACACGTGACTCATCTCGGACTCGAGCTCGAACCCGAGCACACCAACCGCAGCCGGCGTCGTCGCCGCAGGCACCGACGCCCCAAGGCGCTCTCGGTGCTTGCCGTCGTCCTGGCCCTCGTCGTGCTCGTGGGCGGCTCGTTCTTCGCCTACCACCGTGGCGTGGAGTTCCTGAAGGACACCTTCGCGCCGCCGCCGGACTACAAGGGCCAGGGGACCGGGACGGTGCTCGTCCAGGTCCACGAGGGGGACACGGCGGCCGACATCGGCCTCACCCTCAAGACCAAGGACGTGGTCAAGAGCGTGGAGGCCTTCACCGACGCCGCCCGGGCCAACGCATTGTCGACGGGGATCCAGGTCGGCTTCTACTCGATGCACAAGCACATGTCGGCCAAGTCGGCGCTCGACATCCTGATCGACCCCAAGAACATGGTGCAGAGCGCCGTCACCCTTCGTGAGGGTCTCACCGCGGCGCAGATCGTCGACGAGCTGGCCAGGAAGACCGACTTCACCGCGCGCGCGTTCGAGAAGGTGCTCCGCCGGCCCGCGACGATCGGGCTGCCGTCGTACGCCGAAGGTAGCCCGGAGGGTTACCTGTTCCCGGCGACCTACGAGATCCCGCCGAACGCCACGCCGCGCTCGATCCTGAGGATGATGGTCGGCCGCTACAAGGAGGCCGCCGCCAAGCTGCACCTCGTCGCTGAGGCGAAGCGGCTGGGCTACAGCCCGCACGACGTGATGACCGTGGCGAGCCTGGTGCAGGCCGAGGCGCGGTTCGACAAGGACTTCGCGAAGGTCAGCCGCGTGATCTACAACCGGCTCGATGACGACATGCCGCTGCAGTTCGACTCCACGGTGCACTACGCCGTGGGCAAGGACGGCGGTGTCGGCACCAGCGACGAGCAGCGGGCCACGGACTCGGAGTACAACACCTACAAGTACCCCGGCCTCCCGCCCACGCCGATCACCGCGCCCGGAGAGCAGGCGATCGAGGCGGCGCTGAACCCGGCGCCCGGCAAGTGGTTGTACTTCGTGACGACCAACCCGGACAAGGGCACCACGAAGTTCGCGGAGACCTACCAGGAGCACCTGAAGAACAAGGCGGAGTTCGACCGCTGGTGCTCCTCCTCGCCGAACTGCTGAGCCGGAAGCCGCTGTGACGACGCGCTGTGCCGTCCTCGGCAGCCCGATCGCGCACTCGCTATCCCCGGTGCTGCACCGGGCGGCCTACGCCGAGCTCGGCCTGGACTGGCAGTACGACGCCCGGGAGGTCGCGGAGAAGGACCTGGCGGCCTTCCTCGACGGGCTCGACGAGACCTGGCGCGGCCTGTCGTTGACGATGCCGTTGAAGCGGACCGTCGTACCCCTGCTCGACGAGCTCAGCGAGCGCGCGGCACAGGCTCGGGCGGCCAACACCGTCATCCTCGAGCGGGGGCGCCGCACCGGGCACAACACCGACATTCCCGGGGCGGTCGCGGCGATCCGTGAGCGCACGGAGGTCGCGTTCCCTACCGCGGTGATCCTCGGCGGAGGAGCGACTGCGTCGTCCGTACTGCTCGCGCTAGCCGACCTCGGCTGCCCGTCGGTGCGCGTCGTGGTGCGCGATCCCTCCCGCGTGGATGAGACGTTGGCGGCGGCCGGAAGGCATCCCGCGCGCCCGATGGTGGACGTGCTGACCTTCCGCGAGGCCGCGGGCTCGGTCGGGGCCCTCCGGCCGGGGATCGTCGTGTCCACCGTCCCGGCCGAGGCGCAGACCGAGTCGGTGCTGCGGCTCGCCGACACGGCACCGGTCGTCTTCGACGTCCTGTACTCCCCGTGGCCCACGCCGCTGGCGAAGCTGGCCCGGGTGGAGGGAAAGACGCTCGTGTCCGGTCTGGACCTCCTCGTCCACCAGGCGGCGCTCCAGGTCACCTTGATGACCGGCGTCGAGGAGCCGCCCGTCGGCGCCATGCGAGCCGCGGGGGAGCGATCTCTCGACGAGGCGTCATGAGCGACGCCGTCCCGACGACTAGGCTGTGCGCCCATGAGCGCTGACGGGTGGTTCCCGGTCACCGGCATCGTGATGGCCCTGGCCGGAGCGGTGCTGGGATGGTTCGTGCCGGCACTGATCGGCCGGATCCCCGAGCCAGAACCCGAGGACGAGCAGCCGACGGAGGCCGGGGCCGTCGGCGAGGGGCGCCCGAATCGGCTCGACGAGGCCGAGCAGTCGCACTCCCCGGAGCCCCGCGAGCGCGAAGCGGCCGAGGAGCCGGACAAGGCGGAGGAACCCGAGGAGCCCAAGGAGCTCTACACCGACATCGCGAGCCGGCCAGGTCTGGCCTGGAAGTCGGCCCTGGCCTCGGCGGTGTCCGCCGGCCTGGTCGGGCTGAAGATCGGCTGGGACCCGCTGCTCCTGGCCTGGGTCTACCTGGTCCCGGTCGGCGTCGCCCTGGCCGTGGTGGACTGGCGCACCCGGCTGCTGCCGACCAAGGTCATCGCGCCCTCGTACCTCGTGGTGGGCGCCCTCACCGTCCTGGCCGGCCTCGTGACAGGCTTCACCGACAGCGACTGGGGCCCCCTCGTCGGTGCCGCACTGGGCTGTGTTTTGGCGTTCGCCATGTTCTTCGTGCTCTGGTTCGTCTACCCCGCGGGCCTCGGCTTCGGCGACGTCCGGCTGGCGGGGCTGCTCGGCATCGTGCTCGGCTACCTCGGCTGGAGCCAGCTCCTGGTCGGTCTGTACTCCGGCTTCCTGCTCGGCGGCGTGGTCGGGCTGCTCCTCTCGCTGCTGCGGATCGTGGACCGCAAGGGCTACCCCTTCGGGCCGTTCATGCTCATCGGAGTCCTGCTTGGCGTGTACCTGGGGCCCGCGGTCGCTGCGTGGTACGCCTGACCTGACGCATTCGCCCGCGTGAAAGACTGTCGGCATGCTGCGTTGGCTCACTGCGGGCGAGTCCCACGGACCTGCCCTTGTCGCTGTGCTCGAGGGTCTGCCCGCCCATGTCGAGGTGACCTCCGGTGACATCGCCGACGCGCTGGCACGGCGCCGCCTGGGCTACGGCCGCGGCGCACGGATGAAGTTCGAGGCCGACGAGATCGAGATCATCGGCGGTCTCCGGCACGGCCGGTCCCTGGGCAGCCCGGTGGCGATCCGGATCGGCAACAGCGAGTGGCCGAAGTGGGAGAAGGTCATGGCGGCCGACCCCGTCGACCCCGCAGAGCTCGAGGTGCTGGCCCGCAACGCCGCCCTGACCAGGCCACGGCCCGGTCACGCCGACCTGGTCGGCATGCAGAAGTACGACTTCGACGAGGCCAGGCCCGTCCTCGAGCGCGCCTCGGCCCGCGAGACCGCCGCCCGCGTCGCCCTCGGCGCGGTCGCGATGAAGTTCCTCCAGCAGGCCGTCGGCGCCCAGGTCGTGTCACACGTGGTCGCGATCGGCACGGCGTGCGCACCCCAGGGCACCGTGCCTGCGCCCGGTGACATGGCGCGTCTCGACGCCGATCCGGTGCGCTGTCTCGACGCCGACGCGAGCAAGGCGATGGTGGCCGAGATCGACCAGGCCCACAAGGACGGTGACACGCTCGGCGGCGTGGTGGAGGTCGTCGTGCACGGCCTGCCTCCAGGGCTCGGGTCTCACGTGCACTGGGACCGCCGCCTCGACGCGCGTCTCGCCGGCGCGCTGATGGGCATCCAGGCCATCAAGGGCGTGGAGGTCGGCGACGGCTTCGAGCTCGCTGCAACCCCCGGTTCCAAAGCGCACGACGAGATCGTGAGCACCCAGGAGGGTCTCCGACGGGCGTCCGGCCGTTCCGGCGGCACCGAGGGCGGCATGTCGACCGGCGAGGTGCTGCGGGTGCGAGCGGCCATGAAGCCGATCGCGACCGTTCCCCGCGCGCTTCGGACCGTCGACGTCGCCACCGGCGAGGACGCGGTCGCGCACCACCAGCGGTCGGACGTCTGCGCGGTGCCCGCGGCGGGGATCGTCGCCGAGGCGATGGTCGCCCTCGTGCTCGCCGACGTCGTCCTAGAGAAGTTCGGCGGTGACTCGGTCATCGAGACCCGCCGCAACGCGGAGGCGTACCTGTCGGCGCTGAGGTTCGCGTGAGCGGCGCAGGGCCCCGTGTCGTGCTGGTCGGCCCGATGGGTGCAGGCAAGTCGACGGTGGGGGAGCTTCTGGCGGAGTCGTGGGGGACGACGTTCCGCGACACCGATCGCGACGTCGAGGACGCCCAGGGTCGACCGATCTCGGAGATCTTCGTCGAGTCGGGAGAGCAGTTCTTCCGCGACCTCGAGCGCCAGGCTGTCAAGGAGGCGTTGGAGACCCACGACGGGGTGCTCGCCCTGGGCGGGGGCGCCGTCATGGACCAGGAGACCCGCGACGCCCTCGAGGGCCGGCTGGTGGTCTTCCTCCACGTCGGCCTCTCCGACGCCGTCAAGCGGGTCGGGCTGGGCACGGCGCGGCCGCTGCTGCTCGGCAACGTGCGCGCCCGGGTGAAGGCTCTGCTCGACCAGCGCCTCCCGGTGTACCGAGGGGTCGCCACGATCACGGTCGAGACCGACGGTGTCCCGGCCGAGGAGGTGGCCCGACAAGTGCGCGAGCAGGTGGAGCGCGCGGAGCAGGGGGCCTCGGGAGGTTCGTCCGCAGCAGGAGCGGCCGAGGAGGACGGCCGATGAGCGACCTGTCCACACTGCGGGTCGCGGGCGCCTCGCCGTACGACGTCGTCGTCGGGACCGGGCTGCTCGGGGAGCTCCCGGCCATGCTGGGCGAGGGCGTCCAGCGGGTCGCCGTGGTCCACCCTCACGCGCTGGCCGCGACCGGGGAGGCGGTCCGCCTCGACCTCGCCGAGCAGGGGTACGACGCGCACGCCATCGAGATCCCGGACGGCGAGGAGGCGAAGCTCGCGCCGGTCGCGTCGTTCTGCTGGCAGGTGCTCGGGCAGACCGGGTTCACCCGTTCGGACGCCGTCGTGACGGTGGGTGGCGGGGCCACGACGGACATGGGCGGCTTCGTGGCGGCCACCTGGCTCCGCGGGGTCAGGGTAGTTCACATGCCGACGACGCTCCTCGGCATGGTCGATGCGGCTATCGGCGGCAAGACGGGCATGAACACCGCCGAGGGCAAGAACCTCGTCGGTGCCTTCCATGAGCCGGCCGGCGTGCTGTGCGACCTCGCGGCGCTGGAGACCCTTCCGCACAACGAGCTGGTCAGCGGTCTCGCGGAGGTCATCAAGTGCGGCTTCATCGCCGACCCGGTCATCTTGGACCTCGTCGAGTCGGACCCGACCGCCGCGACAACCGCCGGCACGGATGCGCTGCGCGAGCTCATCGAGCGGTCGATCCGGGTCAAGATCGATGTCGTCGTCGAGGACCTCAAGGAGACCGGGGGCACCGCCGGGCACCCGGGCCGCGAGGTGCTCAACTACGGTCACACGCTCGGCCACGCCGTGGAGCGAGTGGAGCGCTACAAGTTCCGCCACGGCGCCGCAGTGGCGATCGGGATGACCTTCGTCGCCGAGCTCGCCCGGCTGGCCGGCAAGCTCGATGAGGCGACGGCTGACCGACACCGGTCGGTGCTCCAGCTCGTCGGTCTGCCGACGACCTACCGAGGCGGGGTGTGGCCCCAGCTGCTCGAGGCGATGAAGGTCGACAAGAAGTCCCGTGGCGACCAGCTGCGCTTCGTCGTGCTCGAGGCGCTGGCACGACCCGGAATCCTCGCGGCGCCGGATCCCGCCCTGCTGACGGCCGCCTACGCGGAGATCTCCCGATGAGCGAGACCCCGAGTACGGCGGATGCGACGTCGGTCCTGGTGCTCAACGGCCCCAACCTCGGCCGTCTCGGGCGGCGGCAACCGGAGATCTACGGGACCACCACGCATGACGAGCTCTCGACGCTCTGCGTCGACTGGGGCCGCGACCTCGGCCTTCGCGTCGAGGTGCGCCAGACCAACCACGAGGGCGAGATGCTGGACTGGCTCAACGCGGCCGCCGACGAAGCCACTCCGGTGGTCCTCAACGCGGCGGCGTGGACGCACTACTCCCTGGCCCTGCACGACGCGTGCGCGCAGCTGACCGCACCCCTGGTCGAGGTCCACATCAGCAACCCGATGCAGCGGCCCGAGGAGTTCCGGCACACGTCCGTCGTGACACCTCACGCCGCCCGGGTCGTCGCGGGCCTGGGAGTCGACGGCTACCGAGAGGCTCTCGAGACGATCGCCCGGCTCCACCGCTGACACGGTGCGGGCCGGTGCTCAGACGATGTCGTGCACGAAGTCGCTGAGCTGGGCGAGGTTCCGGCACTCGACCATCCGCACCACCTCGGCGTAGCGCTCCGCCCCGGAGTCGCCCGTTCCCCACTGGCGCCGGTGCTCGGGGTTGAGCCAGTAGGCGTGGCGCGTCTGCCGCACGATGTCGTCGAAGACGGGAATGGCGAGGTCACCGTAGTTGGACCGGGCGTCACCCAGCACGAGGAGCGACACCTTCGGGCCCAGGGCGTCAGCGTGCCGCTCCAGGAACCTCGCGAACGCACGGCCGTAGTCGGTGCGCCCCCACAGTGAGGCGTGCGCCACACTCGCCGCGAGGTCCGCCATCGTCCTGACCGGGTCGCCGTTGGGGCGGAAGTGCTGCGTCACCTCGTGGACCTCGTCGACGAAGGTGAAGGCTCGGACCTTGGTGAACTGGTCGCGGAGCGCGAAGACGAGCATCAACGTGAACTGCGCGAACTGGGCGACCGACCCGCTCACGTCGCACAGCACGACCAGCTCGCTGCGGTGCGGCCGCTTGGGGCGGTGGTGCGTCGTCAGCGGCACCCCGCCGGTGGACATCGAGGCCCGAACGGTCCGGCGGAAGTCGAGCGGGCCGCGACGGCGGGCGTGCTGCTCCTTGGTCAGGCGCGTGGCGAGCCGACGCGCCAGCGGATAGATCTCCCGGCGCATCTGCTCGATGTCGGCCCTCCGGGCGGCGGTGAACGCGATCTGGTCTACCGGTGGACGCAGGATCGTCTCCGCCACGTATTGCGGCGTCCGATCCTCGGCGAGGCGCCGCCTCACCTCGCCCTCGACCAGACGGGTCAAGGACGCGACCCGGCGCTCGGCGAGGCCGCGAGCCTCACGCTGGTCGTTCTCGCCGGCGAGCGCCGCGACCAGGCGGTCGAGCAGTGCGTCCGCGCCCACCCGGGAGAGCGCCTGGTGGGCCGACCACGTCGACGAGCCCTGGCCGCGTCCCGGCAGTGCGCCCAGCCTCTCCACGAGCTCGACGGCCAGGTCGCCGAGCGCGGCCTGGTCCGCCTCACCCTGGGAGAGCGCCGCGGCGAGCCTGTCCCGGAGATCGGCGACGGCGTCGGGGGAGTCCCGCTCGGCCGCATCCTCGTCCGTCCAGCGCGCCCCGGAGCCTAGGAGAGGTGGGAAGAACAGATCGAAGACCGCATCGAAGCTCCCCCGGTGGGACCGCCGCTTCACGAGGGTCGCTGCGTACCCAGCCCTCATGACCTCCCTTTCGGCGAGGCCGAGCTGCTCGACGGCGCGGACGGCGTCGAGGCCCTCCGCCACCGACACGGGCAGCCCGGCCGCCCGCAGCGCCTCGACGAACTCCAGGTGCGTGTTCAGCAGCGTCATGTCCGCAGCCTGGGTCTCCGAAGCTCCTGCACCGCCCGGTCGTGGTCGGTGACGTGCTTGAGCACCACGCCCAAAGTGGCGGAGACCGTCTGCTCGTCCAGCTCGCCTACCTCGAGGGCGACCAGGGTTCGCGCCCAGTCGATCGTCTCCGCGATGGACGGGGCCTTCTTGAGCTCCAGGTCACGTAGCCGGGCCACTGTGTCCACGACCTGCTGCGCCAGAGTGTTCGAGATGCCGGGCACCTGCGACTCGACGATCTCGCGCTCGCGGTCGGTGTCGGGGTAGCCCAGGTGCAGGTAGAGACAGCGGCGCTTGACCGCCTCGGACAGCTCCCGGGTGGCGTTCGACGTCAGCACGACGTACGGGCGCCGTTCAGCGCTCACGGTGCCCATCTCGGGGATGGTCACCTGGAAGTCCGAGAGCACCTCGAGAAGCAGGCCCTCGACCTCCACGTCGGTCTTGTCCACCTCGTCGACGAGCAGCACCGTGGGTTCTGCGCGACGGATCGCGGTGAGGAGCGGGCGCGTCAGCAGGAACTCCTCGGTGAAGATGTCGTCGTGCGTCTGCTCCCAGGCGGTGTCCTGGCCCGCGGCCTGGATGCGCAGCAACTGCTTCTTGTAGTTCCACTCGTAAAGGGCGCGTGCCTCGTCCAGGCCCTCGTAGCACTGAAGCCGGACCAGCTCCGCCCCTGTGGCCCGGGACACGGCCTTGGCCAGCTCCGTCTTGCCCACGCCCGCCGGTCCCTCGACGAGCAGCGGCTTCTCCAACGCTCCGGCCAGGTACGTCGTCGTCGCGGTGGCGCCGTCGGTGAGGTACCCGACCTGCTGAAGCCTGCCCCCGGCATCGGCGGGAGAGTCGAACCATGAGGTCATGGACGCAGCGTATTCGTGCCCTGCGAGCCGAGCCCGGCCGCCTGTGCTTCCGACTCTGGTGAGCGACGGCCGGGCACTTCCGCACGACCAGTCCGGGATACGCGGAGCCGCGGCGGATTCGGTGCTCGGACGCGTTCTCGTTAGACTCGGGCGCTGCCCACGATTCTTGAAGAACAGAACAGGACCTCCACCCCGATGGCGACGACGAACGACCTGAAGAACGGCATGGTGCTCAACCTCGACGGGCAGCTCTGGTCCGTCGTGTGGTTCCAGCACCACAAGCCCGGCAAGGGCGGCGCCGTCGTGCGCACAAAGCTCAAGAACGTCGAGTCCGGCAAGGTCGTGGACAAGACGTTCAACGCCGACGTGAAGGTCGACGTGGCCAACGTGGACAAGAGGACGATGCAGTACCTCTACAACGACGGCACCAACTACGTCTTCATGGACACCAGCACCTACGACCAGATCGAGGTGACCCCGGACATCGTCGGCGACGCCAAGAACTTCCTGCTCGAGAACCAGGAGGCGATCGTCGCCACGAACGAGGGCCGCGTGCTCTACATCGACCTGCCGGCATCGGTCGAGCTCGTCGTCGAGTACACCGAGCCGGGCCTCCAGGGCGATCGTTCGACCGGCGGCACCAAGCCGGCCCGCCTGGAGACCGGACACGAGATCCAGGTCCCGCTGTTCATCACCACCGGCGAGAAGATCAAGGTCGACACCCGCGACAGCAGCTACCTGGGCAGAGTCAGCTCCTGATGGCTGCCCGGTCCAAGGCCCGCAGGCGCGCTCTCGACATCCTCTTCGAGAGCGAGGCCCGCGGCGTGCCGTCGGCGGAGGTGCTCGAGGAGCGGCTCAGCGCAGGAGACCCGCCGGTCCACGACTACACCGTCACGCTGGTGCGCGGTGTGGCCGAGAACGCCGCCCGGATCGACGACCTGCTGGCGTCGTACGCCCAGGGCTGGAGCCTTGCCCGGATGCCGGCGGTCGACCGCAACGTCCTGCGCATCGGGGTTTTCGAGATCATGTACCTCGACGACGTGCCGGACGCCGTGGCCGTGAGCGAGGCGCTCAACCTGGTGCGCGAGCTGTCCACCGACGAGTCCCCGACGTTCGTCAACGGCGTCCTGGGCAACATCCTGCGTAACAAGCCGGCGCTGTCTGCCTGACGCCGCCTGCGTGTCGTGGGCCGCCTGTCCCGGAGTCAACGCGTCACTGGTAGGCTCGGCCGCGATCGACATCCTTTAACGAACCGTCCCGTGAGGCGGAGAAGGAGGTCTGGCTGCTCATGCCTGCCGAGACGACGGCACCATCAGGCCCCGGACGCACCGTCCTGGATGCGCGTGACATCTCCCGCGCACTGACCCGCATCGCCCACGAGATCCTCGAGCGCAACAAGGGCGCACAGGACCTCCTGCTCCTCGGCATCCCCACCCGCGGGGTTCCGCTCGCGAAGCGGATCGCAGCCCGGATCGCCTCCGTGGAGGGTGTCGACGTCCCCGTCGGGTCGCTGGACGTGACCATGTACCGCGACGACCTGCGGATGCGCCCCGCACGCACCCTGCTTCCCACCGACATCCCGAGCGGCGGCATCGAAGGCAAGACCGTGGTGCTCGTCGACGACGTGCTCTTCTCCGGGCGGACCATCCGGGCAGCCCTCGACGCCATGAACGACCTCGGCAGGCCGCGGTCCGTCAGGCTCGCGGTGCTGGTCGACCGCGGCCACCGAGAGCTCCCGATCCGGGCGGACTTCGTCGGGAAGAACCTTCCGACCTCCCTGGTGGAGGCGGTGCGGGTGCGCCTCGAGGAGTTCGACGGCGAGGACGCGGTCGTGATCTCCGGGGGAGTTCCGGACGAGGAGGAGAGGGCATGAACCGCCACCTGCTGAGCACCGGGGACCTGACCCGTGACGACGCCGAGCTGATCCTCCAGACCGCCGAGGAGCTGCGCTCACTCGCCGACCGACCCATCAAGAAGCTGCCGGCCCTGCGGGGGCGGACGGTCGTGAACCTCTTCTTCGAGGACTCCACACGCACCCGGATCTCCTTCGAGGCCGCCGCGAAGCGGCTCTCCGCCGACGTGATCAACTTCGCGGCGAAGGGATCCAGCCTGAGCAAGGGGGAGAGCCTCAAGGACACCGCGCTCACCCTCGAGGCGATGGGCGCGGACGCTGTCGTGATCCGGCACTGGGCCTCCGGTGCCCCTCACCTCCTGGCGCACTCGCAGTGGGTCCGCTCTTGTGTCGTCAACGCCGGAGACGGCACCCACGAGCACCCGACCCAGGCGCTCCTCGACGCGTTCACCATGTGGCGCCACCTCGGCAGCCTGGACGGGCGGAGGATCGCGGTCGTCGGCGACGTCCTGCACAGCCGGGTGGCACGGTCCAACGCGCTGCTTCTGCGCACCCTCGGCGCGGAGGTCACGCTCGTGGCGCCGCCCACCCTGCTGCCCGTGGGCGTCGAGAGCTGGGATGCCGAGACGTCGTACGACCTCGACGCGGTCCTGCCCAAGAGCGACGCCGTGATGATGCTCCGCGTGCAGCGCGAGCGCATGAACGCCGCGTTCTTCCCCACCCAGCGGGAGTACAGCCGCCGCTACGGGCTGGACGCCCGCAGGATGGGGATGCTGCAGGACCACACGATCGTGATGCACCCGGGGCCGATGATCCGCGGCATGGAGATCACCGCGGACGTCGCCGACTCCGACCGGTCGGTGATCGTCGAGCAGGTCACGAACGGGGTGGCCGTTCGCATGGCGGTGCTCTACCTGCTCCTCAGCGGCAACGAGTCCGACACGCGGCGCGCATTCGAGACCACCGAAACCGCCCCCGAGACCGATGGAGCGCAGTCGTGAACAGCTACCTCATCAAGCAGGCCAGGATCCTCGGGGGCGAGCCGACCGACCTGCTGATCCGCGACGGGGTCATTGCGGAGATCGGCACGGACCTGAAGGCCGAAGGCGCCGAGGCGGTCGATGCCGCCGGGCTCGTCGCGCTGCCGGGCCTGGTCGACCTGCACACCCACCTGCGCGAGCCCGGCCGCGAGGACGCCGAGACGGTCGACACCGGCACGCGTGCGGCGGCGCTGGGCGGTTTCACGGCGGTCCACGCCATGGCCAACACGGACCCGGTCGCTGACACCGCGGGCGTCGTGGAGCAGGTGTGGCGGCTCGGTCGGGAGGCCGGCCACTGCGACGTGTACCCGGTCGGGGCGGTCACCGTCGGCCTGGGCGGCGAGCGCCTGGCTGAGCTCGGCGCGATGGCCGACTCGGCCGCGCGCGTCCGCGTGTTCTCCGACGACGGCAAGTGCGTCTCCGACGCGGTGCTCATGCGCCGGGCGCTGGAGTACGTCAAGGCGTTCGACGGCGTCATCGCCCAGCACGCACAGGAGCCGCGGCTCACCGAGGACGCCCAGATGAACGAGGGCGAGCTGTCCGGCCGTCTCGGGCTGCGGGGCTGGCCCGCCGTCGCGGAGGAGGCGATCATCGCCCGCGACTGCCTGCTGGCCGGGCACGTGGGCTCACGTCTCCACGTCTGCCACGTCTCCACCGCGGGTTCGGTGGAGATCGTCCGGTGGGCCAAGGCCAAGGGCTGGAACATCACCGCGGAGGCCTGTCCGCACCACCTCCTGCTCACCGACGAGCTGGCGGCGACGTACGACCCGATCTACAAGGTGAACCCGCCGCTGCGCACGACCGCCGACGTCGAGGCGCTCCGTGCCGGGCTCGCCGACGGCACCATCGACATCGTCGCCACCGACCACGCACCGCATCCGCTCGAGGACAAGGACTGCGAGTGGCAGGCCGCCGCGTTCGGAATGCTCGGCCTCGAGACCGCGCTGTCGATCGTGCAGCAGGCGATGGTCGACCCGGGGCTGCTGGACTGGGCAGGCGTCGCGGAGCGGATGTCCCACGCGCCCGCGCGGATCGGTCGGCTGGAAGACCACGGGCGGCCGGTCGCCGAGGGCGAGCCTGCCAACCTCGTGCTGTACGACCCGGCGTACCGCGGTGTCGTCGACCCCTCCGAGCTCGCCTCGCTGTCCCGGAACACGCCGTACGCCGGACGCGAGCTTCCGGGCAGGGTGGTCGCCACGTTCCTGCGCGGGAGGCCGACCGTGCTCGACGGGAAGCTCGCATGACGCGGGTGGCGGAGGAGCAGCTCAACCCGCTTGTCCCGACGCTTCCCGACTGGGTCGTGCCGGTCACGCTGCTCTTCCTCGCGCTGGGCCTCGCCTACCTCGGAATGTGGCTCGGCTGGCGGAGGCGGGCGCGCAAGCACGACCTCCCGCCGCTGCTGCCTGCGCCGGCGGTGTCCGACCTGCCGCCGGCCAAGCTGGAGGCGGGCGGACGCTACTTCGGCACGACGGTCAGCGGCGACTGGCTGGACCGGGTGGTCGCACAGGGCCTCGGCACCCGGAGCATGGTGCGCCTGCGCCTGTCGGCCGAGGGCCTCGACGTCGTCCGGGTGGGCGGGAGCTTCCGGATCCCCTCCGCGGCGCTGCGCAGCGCACGCCACGACCAGGGCATCGCGGGGAAGGTCGTGCCGCCTCACGGCCTCTTGGTGGTCACCTGGCAGCACGGGAAGGTCCTGCTCGACAGCGGCTTCCGGCTGGAGCCCTCGAAGGGCGGGGAGGGCTCCGCCCAGGGGACAGGCGTGACCGCCCTGCACAACCAGTGGATCCGGTCGATCGGCAAGATCGCCAGGGACAACAAGGAGCACACCGCATGACGCAGTCCACGCCGGCGCTACTCGTCCTGGAGGACGGCCGGACGTTTCGCGGCGAGTCGTTCGGGGCGCCGGGGGAGACGTTCGGCGAGGCGGTCTTCTCCACCGGCATGTCGGGCTACCAGGAGACGCTGACCGACCCGTCGTACCACCGGCAGGTCGTGGTCATGACGGCCCCGCACGTCGGCAACACCGGTATCAACGACGAGGACCCGGAGTCCCGCAGGATCTGGGTCAGCGGCTATGTCGTCCGCGACCCCGCCCGCGTCCCGTCGAACTGGCGCAGCCGTCGCTCCCTCGACGACGAGCTGCGGGAGCAGGGAGTCGTCGGCATCTCCGGGGTCGACACCCGGGCCCTGACCCGCCACCTCCGCGAGCGAGGCGCGATGCGGGTCGGCATCTCCAGCACCGAGACCGACCCGGAGGCGCTGCGCGAGAGGGTGCTCGGGTCGCCCGGGATGAAGGGCGCCGACCTCACGGCGGACGTCTCCACCGCCGAGACCTACGTGGTGCCGGCCAGCGGGCACAAGCGGTACACCGTCGCTGCCCTCGACCTCGGCATCAAGGCGATGACGCCGGCGATGATGGCCGAGCGTGGCATCGAGGTGCACGTCCTGCCCGCGAAGTCCTCCGTGGAGGAGGTCCTCGCGGTCGATCCCGACGGCGTCTTCTTCTCCAACGGCCCGGGTGACCCGGCCGCGACCACCCATGAGATCGAGGTCCTCCAGGCGGTGCTGGAGCGTGGCATCCCCTACTTCGGGATCTGCTTCGGCAACCAGCTCTTCGGGCGCGCACTCGGCTTCGGGACCTACAAGCTCAAGTACGGCCACCGCGGCATCAACCAGCCGGTGATGGACCGGACGACGGGCAAGGTCGAGGTCACCGCCCACAACCACGGGTTCGCCGTCGACGCGCCCCTCGAGGGCAGCACCACCACGAAGTACGGTGAGGCGAGCGTGAGTCACGTGTGCCTCAACGACGACGTGGTCGAGGGGCTCGAGCTGCGCGACGGGTCGGGAGCGCTCAAGGCGTTCTCGGTGCAGTATCACCCGGAGGCCGCGGCAGGGCCCCACGACGCGGCCTACCTCTTCGACCGCTTCGTGCGCCTGATGGCGGTGCGCACCGGCCGCGCTGCGGAGGAGGACGGAAGGAGTGGAGCGTCGGGCCCGACCGTGGATGGGACTGGCCCCCTGAGCGAGCCTGCGAGCGAAGGGTGGTTGGGCGGGGCCGACGTTCCACGCAGTCCGTCCGGGCCGGCCGAGACAGACGGAGAGGACGCCTGACATGCCGAAGCGCAACGACATCCAGAGTGTCCTGGTCATCGGCTCCGGGCCGATCATCATCGGCCAGGCGGCGGAGT
The DNA here is from genome assembly GCA_036375975.1 of Nocardioidaceae bacterium. GTDB lineage: Bacteria > Actinomycetota > Actinomycetes > Propionibacteriales > Nocardioidaceae > Nocardioides_C. Next base: position 44,101 of record DASVBF010000233.1, read on the forward strand.
TCGACTACTCCGGCACCCAGGCCTGCCGGGTGCTGCGGTCCGAGGGCCTGCGCGTCATCCTGGTCAACTCCAACCCCGCGACCATCATGACCGACCCGGAGTTCGCCGACGCCACCTACATCGAGCCGATCACGCCGGAGTTCGTCGCGAAGGTGATCGAGAAGGAGCGCCCCGACGCCCTGCTCGCCACCCTCGGCGGGCAGACCGCCCTCAACGCGGCCATGGCGCTCGACAAGGCCGGTGTGCTCGAGAAGTACGGCGTGGAGCTCATCGGCGCCTCCATCGAGGCGATCGAGCGCGGCGAGAACCGCGAGTCGTTCAAGCGGATCGTGGAGGAGCTCGGGGGAGAGGTCGCCCAGTCGGTGATCTGTCACTCGATGGACGACTGTCTGTCGGCGGCCGAGCAGCTCGGGTACCCCATGGTCGTCCGGCCCAGCTTCACGATGGGCGGCACCGGCTCCGGCATGGCCTACGACGAGGAGGACCTCCGCCGGATCGCCGGCGCCGGCCTGCTCGCGAGCCCCACCACCGAGGTTCTCCTCGAGGAGTCCATCCTCGGCTGGAAGGAGTACGAGCTCGAGGTCATGCGCGACAAGGCCGACAACGTCGTGATCGTCTGCTCCATCGAGAACCTCGACCCCATGGGGGTGCACACCGGCGACTCGATCACGGTCGCCCCGGCCATGACGCTGACCGACCGTGAGTACCAGCGGATGCGTGACCTCGCGATCGGCATCATCCGGTCGGTCGGTGTGGACACCGGGGGCTGCAACATCCAGTTCGCGATCGACCCGAGCGACGGTCGCATGATCGTGATCGAGATGAACCCGCGGGTCTCGCGATCCAGCGCCCTGGCCTCGAAGGCCACCGGCTTCCCGATCGCCAAGATCGCGGCGAAGGTCGCCATCGGATACACCCTCGACGAGATACCCAATGACATCACGCGCGAGACCCCGGCGAGCTTCGAGCCGACTCTCGACTACGTCGTGGTGAAGGTGCCGCGTTTCGCCTTCGAAAAGTTCCCGACCGCCGACCCGACCCTCACCACGCACATGAAGTCCGTGGGCGAGGCGATGGCGATCGGTCGGAACTTCACGGAGGCGCTGCAGAAGGCCCTGCGCAGCCTCGAGCACAAGACGGCGATCTTCGACTGGGCCGGCCCGCTGCCTGAGAGAGCGGAGCTGATGGAGACCATCAGGACCCCGCACGACGGCCGGCTGCGCAAGGTGATGGACGCCATCCGTGCGGGGGCGAGCCTTGTGGACCTTCACGCCGCCACGAAGATCGACCCCTGGTTCCTGGACCAGCTGTTCCTCGTCAACGAGGTCGCCACAGCCATCGCCGAGGCCCACGACCTCAGCCCGGAGGTGATCCGGCTCGCCAAGCGCCACGGGTTCTCCGACGCCCAGATCGGCGCGATCCGCGGGATCAGCGAGGACGTCGTCCGCGGTGTGCGATGGGCGCTGGGCGTCCGTCCCGTCTACAAGACCGTCGACACCTGCGCGGCGGAGTTCGCGGCGAGGACGCCGTACCACTACTCCTCCTACGACGAGGAGAGCGAGGTGGCGCCACGGGACAAGCCCGCGGTGATCATCCTCGGCTCCGGCCCCAACCGGATCGGCCAGGGCATCGAGTTCGACTACTCCTGCGTGCACGCGTCCATGGCGCTGTCCGAGGCCGGCTACGAGACCATCATGGTCAACTGCAACCCGGAGACGGTCTCCACCGACTACGACACCAGCGACCGGCTCTACTTCGAGCCGCTGACCCTCGAGGACGTGCTCGAGATCGTCCACGCCGAGGAGCAGGCCGGTCCCGTCGCCGGAGTCATCTGCCAGCTCGGCGGGCAGACCCCGCTCGGGCTCGCCCAGGGGCTGGAGGACGCCGGGGTACCGATCGTCGGCACGTCGCCCGAGGCGATCCACCTCGCGGAGGAGCGCGGCGCCTTCGGGCAGGTGCTGGCCCGGGCCGGGCTCCCGGCGCCCAAGCACGGCACGGCCACGTCGTTCGCGGAGGCCCGCGCCATCGCCGAGGAGATCACCTACCCGGTGCTGGTCCGGCCGTCGTACGTCCTCGGCGGACGCGGCATGGAGATCGTGTACGACGACGAGGCGCTGCGCGGCTACATCACCCGCGCGACCGAGATCTCCCCGTCGCACCCGGTGCTGGTCGACCGGTTCCTCGACGACGCGGTTGAGATCGACGTCGACGCCCTCTACGACGGCGACGAGCTCTTCCTCGGCGGTGTCATGGAGCACATCGAGGAGGCCGGAATCCACTCCGGCGACTCCAGCTGCGCGCTGCCGCCGATCACCCTGGGCCGCGAGACTGTCGAACGGATCCGGCGGTCGACCGAAGCCATCGCCCACGGCGTCGGCGTGAAGGGTCTGCTCAACGTCCAGTACGCCATGGCCTCTGACGTGCTCTACGTCCTCGAGGCGAACCCCCGGGCCTCCCGCACGGTGCCGTTCGTGTCGAAGGCGACGGCCACGCCGCTCGCGAAGGCGGCCGCCCGGGTGATGCTCGGCGAGTCGATCGCGGCCCTGCGCGAGCAGGGCGTCCTCCCTGCCTCGGGCGACGGCGGCGACCTGCCGTCGGACGCGCCGATCGCGGTGAAGGAGGCGGTGATGCCGTTCAACCGGTTCAAGACCGCCGAGGGGCGCAACGTCGACACCGTTCTCGGGCCGGAGATGCGTTCCACCGGTGAGGTGATGGGCTTCGACGCCGTCTTCGGCACGAGCTTCGCCAAGGCCCAGACCGCCGCCTACGGGTCACTGCCGACCGAGGGCAAGATCTTCGTCTCCGTCGCCAACGTCGACAAGCGCCACATGGTCTTCCCGATCAAGCGCCTCTACGACCTCGGCTACGAGATCCTCGCCACCGAGGGGACCGCCGAGGTGCTCCGACGCAACGGCGTCCCGGCCGAGGTGGTCCGCAAGCACACCCAGGGACCGGACGCGCACGGTCGGCCGACGATCGTCGGCCGGATCCTCGACGGGGAGGTCCGGCTCGTGGTCAACACGCCGCACGGCACCACCAAGGGCGGCTCCCCACGCCTCGACGGCTACGAGATCCGCACCGCGGCGGTCCTGACCAACATCCCGTGCATCACGACCATCCAGGGCCTGGCCGCGGCGGTGCAGGGGATCGAGGCGGTCCGGGCCCGCAGCATCGGCGTCCGGTCGCTGCAGGACTGGGCGCCGGCGGTGCGCGCCGACGAGGTGCCGTGAGCATGTACCGCTGGGTCTTCGACCACGGGCTCACCAGGTTGGACGCGGAGACGGCTCACCGGCTGGGATTCGCGGCGATCCGCGCGGCCTACCCCGTGACCCGGCTGCGTCGGTCCTCGGTGCCCACGCAGGGCGACAGCGGCGGAGCCGGGCAGGTCCGCGCGATGGGACTCAGCTTCCCGGGACCGCTGGGACTGGCAGCCGGGTTCGACAAGAACGCCGAGGGCATCGACGCCCTGGCCGCGTTGGGCTTCTCGTTCGTCGAGGTCGGGACCGTGACCGGGGAACCGCAGCCGGGCAACCCGCGCCCGAGGTTGTTCCGGCTGCCGGAGGACCGAGCGGTCGTCAACCGGATGGGCTTCAACAACGACGGCGCCGAGGTCGTGGCACGACGGCTGGAGGAGCGACGCCGTCGCGGCGCCCGGACCCCGGTCGTCGTCGGGGTGAACATCGGGAAGACGAAGATCGTCCCGGAGGACCAGGCGGTCGTCGACTACGAGAAGAGCACGCGCCTGCTGGCGCCGTGCGCCGACTACCTCGTGGTCAACGTCAGCTCGCCCAACACACCCGGGTTGCGCGACCTCCAGGCTGTCGAGAAGCTCGAGCCGCTGCTGCGAGCGGTACGACGGCAGGCCGATGCAGTGACCCGCCAGCGGGTGCCGCTGCTGGTGAAGATCGCACCGGACCTCGACGACGACGATGTACTGGCCGTGGCGGACCTCGCGGGTGCGGTCGACCTCGACGGCGTCGTCGCGACCAACACGACGATCTCCCGGGAAGGCCTCGTGTCCAGCCCCGAGGCCGTGCGACGCGCCGGCGCGGGAGGCCTCTCCGGTGCGCCCTTGCGGCACCGGTCGCTGGAGGTGCTCCGGCTGCTGCGCGGTCGTCTCGATCCGGCGATGACGGTGATCTCCGTCGGCGGCATCGGTGACGCCGACGACGCCCAGGAGCGCCTGGACGCGGGTGCCACCCTGCTCCAGGCCTACACCGCGTTCATCTACGAGGGTGCCCTGTGGCCCTCGCACCTCCAGCGGGACCTCGTCGCTCGGGCCGGGGGCGCTCTCGGGGCGGCGCCGGGGACCGTGGGATGAGCTCGGCGGCCCGAGGCCCGGTACAGGTGCTCGGGGAGGTGCTCGGCAACAAGCGCGCCGGCGCCTACCAGCACCTCGCCCTGACGGCTCCGGGGGTGGCAGAGCGGTTCCGCCCGGGCAACCTGGTCGCCTTCGGGGTGGGAGGAGCCCTCACTGACCGCCTGCTCCTACGAGCCTTCCCGATCTACCGGGCCCGTGCGACCGGGACCTACCGCAGCACGGTCGAGGTGCTGTTCCGCCCGGGCGAGCCTGGCGAGGAGTGGCTCGGCCGGCTCAGCGGCGGCGCGGCGCTCGACGTGGTGGGGCCTCTGGGCAGGCCGTTCGCGCTGCCGAAGGAACCGGTGGCGTGCACCCTGCTCGGGCACGGGCATGCCGTGGCCCCCCTGTTCAGCCTGGCCGAGCGACTGCGCGGGCGCGGCTGCGCCGTTCACATGGTGCTCGCGGGGCGCACGGAGCAGGACCTCTTCGGCGCCCTGGACGCGAAGCGGTCCGCCAAGACGGTCGTGGTCGTCACCGAGGACGGCTCGGTCGGGATGCGCGGCGCGGTCGGCCAGGTCCTGCCAGAGCTCCTCTCCCGCACCGCGAGCGACGTCGTCTACGCCGCGGGCCCGGCCGACATGCTGCACCACGTGGCGGCGGCCGCAGAGCAGCACGGGGCGTGGAGCCAGACCGCCCTCGAGACCGGGATCGTCTGCGCCACGGGCTCCTGCCACACCTGCGTGGTGCCCGTCGTGGGAGAGGACGGCATATCGCGGATGCTGCGTTCCTGCGTGGAGGGGCCGGTGTTCCGCGGTGACCGCGTCCGCTGGGCTCACCTCGGCACCGTCCCCGAGGACAGCTGGGGCTCGCCGGCCCCGCCCGGGGAGCGGTGATCGTGCCCGACCTGAGCACGAGCCTCGGCGAGCTCGCCCTGCCGGACCCCGTGATGGTCGCCTCGGGGTGCGCCGGCAACGGACGTGAGCTGGAGCCGTTCGTCGACCTCGCGGAGCTCGCTGCGCTGGTCACACGCTCGGTGACGCTCGACCCGCGAGCCGGTGGGCCGCTGCCGCGCGCGGTCGAGGCCCCGAGCGGCCTGCTTCGCGACGACGACGTGCAGGGCAGCGGACTCCACGGCTTTCTGGCCACGGAGCTGCCCTGGCTCGCTCAGCGACGGGTGCGCACCGTGGTCTCGATCGCAGGGCGGAACCTGGGTGAGTGGGCCGAGCTCGCCCGACGGGTCGCCCTGAGCCCGGGCGTCGCCGCCGTGGAGGTCAACCTGGCTTGGCCGCGCGGGTCGGTCGCCGGGCGCGACCCCTACCAGGCCGCGAAGATCCTCGCAGCCGTGCGACGCGACACACCACGTGACGTCCCCGTGCTGGCGAAGGTGGCCCCAGACCCGCATCGCGTGGTGGACGTCGCCCGGGCCGCTGTCGGCGAAGGCGTCGACGTCGTGGTGGTCGGACACGGCCTTCCGGGACTGGTCCTGGACCTCGACACGCTTCTGCCGGCTCTCGGCGGCGGTCCCGGGACGCTGAGCGGGCCGGCCGTGCATGCCGTGGCCCTGCGCTGCATCTGGGAGGTGCACGCAGCCCTCCCCGAGGTGCAGGTCGTCGGGTGCGGTGGCGTACGCTCCGGCGTCGACGCGCTCGCGATGTTGGCGGCTGGCGCTCACGCGGTCCAGGTCGGCACGACCGTCCTCGGTGACCCCGGTGCACCGGAACGCATCCGGTCCGAGCTCGACGATGAGCTCACGCGCCGAGGCATGACCCGCGTCGCGGACGTGATCGGCCGCGCACACCGACCCGAAGGAGCAGCTCGATGACGTTCGGCGCCCGACTTCGCGAGGCGATGGACGCCCGCGGACCACTCTGCGCGGGGATCGACCCCCACCCTGCGCTGCTCGACGCCTGGGGGATGACGGACAGCGCCGTGGGTCTGGAACGCTTCTCGCTCACTGCCGTCGAGGCCCTTGCGCCCTGCGTGGCCGCCCTGAAGCCGCAGTCGGCGTTCTTCGAGCGGCACGGGTCCAAGGGCATCGCGGTGCTCGAGAAGGTCATCGCCGAGGCACGCGGCATGGGAGTGCTCGTCGTACTCGACGTCAAACGGGGGGACATCGGCTCGACGGCCCAGGCGTACGCCGACGCCTACCTGCAGCCGACCTCGCCGTTGGCCGTGGACGCCATCACCGCGAGCCCGTTCCTCGGCTTCGGCTCCCTCGACCCGATGATCGACACGGCCATCGACAATGACGCGGGAGTGTTCGTGCTGGCCCTCACCTCGAACCCCGAGGGGCCCGAGGTGCAGCACGCCAGGACCGCCGACGGCCGGACCGTCGCGGGCGCCGTGCTCGACGCGGTTGCCGCCCGCAACGCCGGCGTGGAGCCGATGGGATCCATCGGAGCGGTCGTCGGCGCGACGATCGGGGAGACAGGTGAGAAGCTCGCCGTGAACGGCCCACTGCTCGTCCCCGGGCTGGGCGCGCAAGGCGGCACCACCTCCGACCTGCGCCGGATCTTCGGGGACGCGGCACGAAACGTGCTCGCCAGCAGCTCCCGGGAGATCCTCCGAGCCGGACCGGACAAGGCCACCCTCCACGCCGCCGCCCTCGAGACGGCGCGCGACCTCGACGTCCTGGCGGGCGCATGAGGCGCGTACACCGGGCAGCAGCAGCATCCCTGGGCCTGCTCCTGGTGACCTCCCTGACGGCGTGTGCGAGTGAGACGGACAGCTACTGCGAGGACCTGCAGGCCCAGAAGCAGAAGCTCGCGGACCTGGCGCTCGAGTCCGGCAAGCCCGGCAAGGACGTCCTGGGACAGACCCTCGACGTCTGGCGTGATCTTCGCGACAAGGCGCCCGGTGACATCGAGGACGAGTGGACCACCCTGGTCTTCGCGCTGGAGGGCCTCGTGGACGCCTTCCACCAGGCCGGCACCACCCCCGACAAGTTCAACCCGGCGTCGCCGCCCCCAGGCGTGAGCAAGCAGGAGGCGCAGAACCTGCGGGACGCTGCCGCGGAGCTGGCCTCGGAGCGTGTACGCAAGGCGGGGGACGCCGTGGAGCAGCATGCCCGAGACGTGTGCAAGGTGGACCTCGGCCTCTCCTCGTAGGGTGGCTGACCAGCGCCGATCGCGTTGCGGGCGCCGGGGCAGCATGGCTAGATTCTCGTCTGTCCGTGCTCGCACCACATGAGCTCTTCCAGCCGAAATGATGAGGACATCACCGTGGCTCTTCCGCCACTCACGCCCGAGCAGCGCCAGGCCGCGCTCGAGAAGGCCGCGGCCTCCCGCAGGGAGCGCGCCGAGGTCAAGAACCGCCTGAAGCACTCCGGCGCCTCGATCGTCGAAGTGCTCAAGCGTGGGCAGGAGAACGACGTGATCGGGAAGATGCGCGTCATCGACCTGCTCCAGTCGATGCCGGGCATGGGCAAGGTGCGGGCCCGCCAGATGATGGAGCGGCTGAACATCTCCGAGAGCCGCAGGGTGCGCGGCCTCGGTGCGAACCAGGTCGCCGCGCTCGAGCGTGAGTTCGGCTCTGCGAAGTGACGGAGGCGGGGACCCGAGGAGTGGCTCATCAGCACGGCTCGAACCCGTCCCGGCGTGGTCGTCTCGCCGTCCTCGCCGGACCGACCGCTGTCGGAAAGGGCACGGTGGCCGCCGAGATCCGCAAGCACCACCCGGAGGTCTGGATCTCCGTCTCGGCGACCACCAGAGGTCCTCGGCCGGGTGAGGTCCACGGCAGGCACTACTGGTTCGTGAGCGACGAGGAGTTCGACGAGCTGATCTCCTCCGGAGAGCTGCTCGAGTGGGCGGTGGTGCACCGAGGCGCCCGCTACGGCACCCCCCGCAGACCGGTCGAGGAGGCCCTCGCGGCGGGTCGGCCCGCCCTTCTCGAGATCGACCTGCAAGGCGCCCGTCAGGTGCGGGAGTCGATGCCCGAGGCGTTGTTCGTCTTCCTCGCCCCGCCGTCGTGGGAGGAGCTCGTGCGCCGCCTCGTCGGTCGGGGAACCGAGACGCCCGAGGAACGCGAGCGCCGGTTGGAGACCGCACGCGAGGAGCTGGCGGCCGAGGCGGAGTTCGACGTGACGGTGGTGAACCGCGAAGTTCACGCTGCGAGCGAAGAGTTGGTAGCCTTGATCAAGAACGTCCCATCCCATCCCTGATCCTGTGAGGCCTACAAGCGTGTCTGGCTCCCTGCCCGTTGCCGAGGGCATCACCAACCCGCCCATCGACGAGCTCCTGACGAAGACCGACTCGAAGTACAAGCTGGTCCTGTACGCCGCCAAGCGCGCCCGTCAGATCAACGCCTACTACTCCCAGCTCGGCGAAGGCCTTCTGGAGTACGTCGGGCCGCTCGTCGACACCCACGTCCAGGAGAAGCCGCTCTCGATCGCGCTGCGCGAGATCAACGAGGACCTCCTCACCTGCGAGGACATCGACCCCGACGCCGAGGCTGCTGCGAGCACTGAGAGCACCGAGGCCTGAGCGTGACCTCGGCCGGGTTCCCGGTTGACGGCAGCCGCCGCCCCCACGTCGTACTCGGCGTGAGTGGCGGCATTGCTGCATACAAGGCCTGCGAGCTGCTCCGGCTCTTCACAGAGTCCGGTCACGACGCGACCGTCGTTCCGACCGCTGCGGCCCTCGAGTTCGTCGGCGCCCCCACCTGGGCGGCCCTCTCCGGGAAGCCTGTCGCCACCGACGTGTGGACAGGCGTCCACGAGGTGCCCCACGTGCGTATCGGGCAAACCGCGGACCTGGTCGTGGTCGCCCCGGCCACAGCCGACCTCGTCGCGAAGGCCGCTCACGGCCTCGCGGACGACCTCCTGACCAACACGCTGCTCACCGCGCGCTGCCCGGTGGTGCTGGCACCCGCCATGCACACCGAGATGTGGGAGCACCCGGCGACCCAGGCAAACGTCGAGACCCTACGGAGCCGTGGCGTGCTGGTGATCGAGCCCGCCGAGGGCCGGTTGACGGGCGCCGACACCGGCAAGGGGCGCCTCCCCGACCCGGTCGAGATCTTCGAGGTCTGCCGCGGTGTGCTGGCCCGCTCCGAGTCCGTGGAGCCCCTCGACCTCGCCGGTCTCCACGTGGTGGTCTCCGCGGGCGGCACGCGGGAGTATCTCGACCCGGTCCGGTTCCTCGGCAACCGATCCTCGGGCCTGCAGGGCTACGCCCTGGCCCGCACCGCTGTCGCCCGGGGCGCCGAGGTGACGCTGGTCGCCGCGAACGTCGCCCTGCCCGACCCCGCCGGCGCCAAGGTCGTCCGGGTCGAGACGACCGCGGAGATGCGCGACGCCGTCGTGGCCGCAGCGGTCAACGCCGACGCCGTCGTCATGGCCGCGGCTCCGGCCGACTTCCGGCCCAGCACCTGGAGCGAGGCCAAGATCAAGAAGGCGGACGACGGTTCGGCGCCGGTGATCGAGCTCGCCCAGAACCCCGACATCCTGGCCGATGTCGTCCGGACCCGTCCGACCCCACGCACCGTGGTGGTGGGTTTCGCCGCGGAGACCGGCGACGAGACCGGCTCGGTCCTCGAACACGCCCGGGCGAAGCTGGCCCGGAAGGGTTGCGACCTGCTCGTCGTGAACGACGTGAGCGGTGGCAAGGTGTTCGGGTCCGCCGAGAACGAGGCCGTCGTGCTGGCCGCTGACGGCGCGAGCACCCCCGTGCCCCGCGGCTCCAAGACCGCGCTGGCCCACGTCGTCTGGGACCAGGTGAAGTCGCGAATCGAGACTCCCTGAGATCGGTCGGGGCCACCAGTTATCGTTCAGGACGAGACAGAGTTGCAGCACGAGCCGAAGGATGCGTCGCCGGTGCGGCGCGGACAGGGGATACACCAGTGGCAGGACGTCTTTTCACCTCGGAGTCGGTGACCGAGGGGCACCCGGACAAGATCGCCGACCAGATCAGCGACACGATCCTCGACGCGCTCCTGGCCGACGACCCGCGGAGCCGCGTCGCGGTGGAGACCCTCGTGACGACGGGCCTGGTGGTTGTTGCGGGTGAGGTCACCACGACGGCGTACGCCCCCATCGCCGAGCTCGTCCGCAGGAAGGTCCTCGACATCGGCTACGACTCCTCGCTGAAGGGCTTCGACGGCTGGTCCTGCGGTGTTCAGGTGGCGATCGGGGGGCAGTCGGTCGATATCGCCCAAGGCGTCGATGACGCTTACGAAGAGCGGCACAACCACTCGATGGATCCCCTCGACCGGCAGGGTGCCGGCGACCAGGGCCTCATGTTCGGCTACGCCTGCGACGACACCCCCGAGCTCATGCCGCTGCCGATCACGGTGGCGCACCGCCTGGCGCAGCGACTCTCGGAGGTGCGCCACAACGGCACGATGTCCTACCTGCGTCCCGATGGTAAGACCCAGGTGACGATCGAGTACGACGACGACAACCGCCCCGTCCGGATCGACACCGTCGTGGTCTCCACCCAGCACGCCGCCGACATCCACCTCGACCAGATGCTGACGCCGGACATCCGCAAGCACGTCGTCGACCACGTGCTGGCCCAGTTCGACATCCCCTCCGACGGCTACCGACTGCTCGTGAACCCCACCGGCCGCTTCGAGATCGGCGGGCCGATGGGAGACGCCGGGCTCACCGGTCGGAAGATCATCATCGACACCTACGGGGGCATGTCCCGCCACGGCGGGGGTGCCTTCTCCGGGAAGGACCCGTCGAAGGTCGACCGCTCCGCCGCCTACGCGATGCGCTGGGTCGCCAAGAACGTCGTCGCTGCGGGCCTCGCCCGCCGATGCGAGGTCCAGGTCGCCTACGCGATCGGCAAGGCGCACCCGGTCGGGTTCTACGTGGACTGCTTCGGCACCGAGACGGTTCCGGTCGACACCATCCAGAAGGCCGTGCTGGAAGTCTTCGACCTGCGGCCGGCTGCGATCATCCGTGACCTCGACCTGCTGCGGCCGATCTACGCCGAGACCGCGGCCTACGGCCACTTCGGACGGGAGCTCCCGAACTTCACCTGGGAGCGGACGGATCGCGTGGACCTGCTGAAGAAGGCCGCGGGAGTCTGACCCTCACAGGCCGGGCCCGCACGCCCAGGCGGCCTCCGCTGACCGCCCGGCTTGCTCGGACGTGAGCAACGGACCTCTGGTCAGCTCCAGGGACGCCCGTCGGCTACAACCGATGCGCCGCCGAAAGTCGGTGGGCCCGCAGGCAGTGTCCACAGGTGGGTGATGTCATCGCTCCGGCGTCCGTGGGGGCTGCGAGGATGGCTGCGTGACCGAGCCCGAGCGTCCGCACACCGGTGACCCCGAGGGGGGTCAGCCTGCGCTCATGCCTGAGCTCGCACGGGCACGAGAGACGGCCAGAGCAGCGAAGCGCCGGGGGGAGCAGCAGCAGGCCAAGACTGCGAAGAAACCCGCTGTGGAAGCGGCCGCCGTCGACCCGGTCGCGCAGGTTCTCGTCGACGTGCCCCTCGCTCACCTGGACCGGCCCTTCGACTACCTGGTCCCCGAGAAGATGTCGTCCGCCGCGGTTCCCGGGGCGCGGGTCAAGGTCCGGTTCGCAGGGCAGGACGTCGACGGCTTCGTTCTCGCCCGCACCAGCGAGAGCAGCCATCAGGGACGTCTGGCGCCCCTTCGCCGCGCAGTGAGCCCCGAGCCGGTCCTCTGGCCCGCGATCGCTCGCCTCTCGGCCTCGGTGGCCGCTCGCTATGCCGGCACGCGGTCCGACGTGCTCCGTCTCGCCGTTCCCGCGCGTCACGCCACGGTGGAGAAGGCGCCGTCAGAGGCCGCAGCTCCCCCGGACGCCGACGTGCAGGCGGCCGAGAAGGTCTGGGCCCCCTACGCCGGGGGCGCGGCTTTCGTGCGGCATCTCTGCGAGGGCGGCGCCCCCCGCGCCGTCTGGTCGGCCACGCCGGGCGAGGACTGGCCGGCCCTCCTGGCACAGGCCGCGACGGCCACCTACGCCTCGGGCCGCGGCGCGCTCCTCTGTCTTCCCGACCGCCGTGACGTGGATCGCGTCGATGCCGCTTTGCGCGGCATCCTGGGCGCCGGGCATCACGTGGTGCTGACCGCGGACCTCGGGCCCGCAGAGCGCTACCGCGCCTTCCTGTCCGTGTCGCGGGGCGCCCGGCGCATCGTGGTCGGCACCCGCGCCGCGGCCTTCGCTCCGGTGCAGAACCTTGGTCTGGTGGTGGTCTGGGACGACGGCGACGACCTGCACGCCGAGCAGCGGGCTCCCTATCCCCACGCCCGCGAGGTCCTGCTGCTGCGCGCCCACGAGGAGTCCTGCGCAGCCCTGGTGGGGGGCTTCGCGCGGACGGTCGAGGCGGAGTTCCTCCTGCAGACAGGCTGGGCGAAGGAGATCGTCGCGCCACGCGAGGTCATCCGCGAACGCGCCGCGCACCTGAGCATCTCGGGCGCGACGGACGTCGAGCTCGAGCGCGATCCGTTGGCTCGGTCCGTGCGGATCCCTCGGGTCGCCTACGACGCCGTGCGGGCGGGGCTCCTGCAGGGCCCGGTCCTGGTTCAGACCCCCCGGCACGGCTATGCGAACAGTCTCGCGTGCGACCGCTGCCGAGCTCCGGCTCGATGCCGGGTCTGCTCCGGACCGCTCCGGGTGTCCGCGGCCCACCGAGCGCCCAGCTGCGGCTGGTGCGGCCATGACGAGCCTGCGTGGGCCTGCACGGAGTGCGGCGGCCGGGGGCTGCGGGCACCGGTGCGGGGCGACCGCCGCACGGCGGAGGAGATCGGTCGGGCATTCCCCTCGGTGCCGGTGCGGACGTCGTCGGGTGATCGGGTGCTCTCGAACGTGCCCTCGAAACCAGCTGTGGTGGTGGCGACCCCTGGCGCGGAGCCCGTCGCGGACGGCGGCTACGCCTGCGTCGCGCTCCTGGACACCTGGCTGATGCTGGGCCGGGCCGACCTGCGGATCGGCGAGGAGTCGCTGCGCCGCTGGCTCAACGCGGCCGCGCTGGCCCGCCCCGCAAGCCAGGGCGGCCGTGTCGTCGTGGTGGGTGACAGCTCGGAGCCGGTGCTGCAGGCCCTCCTGCGATGGGATCCGGCCGGCTTCGCCAGGCGCGAGCTCGCGGACCGGCAGTCCGCGCACCTGCCCCCGGCCTCACGGCTCGCCACGCTCACGGGCAGTCCCGACGCCGTGACGGCCGTCCTCGACACTCTGGCGCTGCCCGAGGGCGGCGAGGTGCTCGGCCCGGCTCCCGTCGACGAGCGCTCTGGCACGGGGCCGGCCGACGAGGCACAGGTCCGGGCTGTCGTGCGTGTGCCGCGGTCGCTGGGAAAGGAGCTGACGCGGGCCCTTGTGGAGATGCAGGGCGTCCGCGCGGCGAAGAAGCTCGAGCCGGTCCGGGTCCAGGTCGACCCGGTGAGTCTCGGATGAGGGCCGTTCTCCCCGTGTCCGTAGACTGGACAGCCGCCCGGGGCACATCGCCTCGTCGGTGAGTGAGCGTGAGGAGATCTCTTGGCCGTCCAGCCCATCCGCCTTTTCGGAGACCCGGTGCTGACCACTCCTGCCGCCGAGGTCGTCGACTTCGACAAGGAGCTGCGCCGCCTCGTGGAGAACCTCACGGACACCATGCGTGACGCACCCGGAGCAGGTCTGGCCGCGCCCCAGATAGGCGTGGGACTCCGGGTCTTCACCTGGTACGTCGACGGTGAGCTCGGCCACCTGGTCAACCCGGACCTCTCCCTCTCCGAGGAGGAGCAGGACGGCCCGGAGGGCTGTCTTTCCATCCCCGAGCTCACGTTCGACTGCAAGCGCGCCATGTCTGTCGTGGCCAAGGGCTGGAACATGTACGGCGACCCGGTGACCATCGAGGGGTCCGAGCTGCTCGCCCGGGCGATCCAGCACGAGACCGACCACCTCGACGGGATCCTTTTCATCGACCGGCTCGACCGGGAGACCCGCAAGCTCGCGATGAAGGCGATCCGCGAGGCCGAGTGGTTCGGCCAGGCACCGCCCACCGTCAAGGTCTCGCCGCACGCCATGAAGGGCTTCGGGCTCTGATGCGGGTGGTCTTCGCCGGCACCCCCGAGGTGGCTGTGCCGGCCCTGCAGGCGATCGCGGCGAGCTCGCACGACCTCGTCGGCGTGGTGACCCGTCCCGACGCACCAGCCGGCAGGGGCCGCAGGCTGGTGGCCTCACCGGTGGCGCAGCAGGCCGTCGATCTCGGCGTGCCGGTCCTCAAACCGGAGCACCCCAAGGACCCCGACTTCCAGGCCGAGCTCAAAGCGCTCGACCCGGACTGCTGCCCGGTCGTGGCCTATGGCGCGTTGCTGCCTCAGAGCGCCCTGGACATCCCTCGTCACGGCTGGGTCAACCTGCACTTCTCCTTGCTGCCTGCCTGGCGGGGCGCGGCGCCGGTGCAGCATGCGATCCTGGCGGGTGACGAGATCACCGGCGCGACGACGTTCCGGATCGTGAAGGAGCTCGACGCGGGGCCCACCTTCGGCCTGGTGACCGAGCGGGTGCTGCCCACCGACACCGCGGGCGACCTCCTGGGCCGGTTGGCCCGCAGCGGTGCGGACCTGCTGGTCGCGACGCTGGACGGCATCGAGGACGGCTCGCTGGAGGCCCGCGATCAACCTGCCGACGGAGTCAGCTTCGCGCCGAAGATCCTCGTCGAGGACGCGGAGATCGACTGGACGGCGCCCGCGCTCGCGGTCGACCGGAGGATCCGGGCCTGCACCCCCGGGCCGGGTGCCTGGTCGACGTACGCCGGGGAGCGGCTCAAGCTCGGACCGGTCGCCCTGACCGAGGGGCGCCCACGGCTCGGGCCGGGCACGCTAGAGGTCACCAAGCAGGCGGTCTTCGTCGGCACTGGGACCGACACCGTC
This sequence comes from Nocardioidaceae bacterium, assembly GCA_036375975.1. Taxonomy (GTDB): domain Bacteria; phylum Actinomycetota; class Actinomycetes; order Propionibacteriales; family Nocardioidaceae; genus Nocardioides_C. The sequence continues at coordinate 59,219 of DASVBF010000233.1, forward strand.
CAGCTCGGTGAGGTCAAGCCGTTCGGGAAGAAGCTGATGCAGGCGGCGGACTGGGCGCGCGGTGCCCGGCTCGCCTCGGGTGAGCAGCTCGGTGGCTGACCCACGCCGACGGGCCCGGGCGGGTCAGCCACGGCCCGGACGAGCGTCGAGTGCCAAGGTCGACGCGGCACGCCTCGTCGCTTTCGACGTCCTGGTCGCGGTCCGGGAACAGGACGCGTACACCAACCTGCTGCTCGCGTCGATGCTCCGGGAGCGGCAGGTGAGCGGTCGCGACGCCGCCTTCGCCACCGAGCTGGTCTCCGGAACGATCCGGCGTCAGGGCACCTACGACAAGGTCGTCGCGGCCTGCGTCGACCGGCCGCTGTCGAAGATCGACGCGACCGTGCTGGACGCGTTGCGGCTGGGTTGTCACCAGCTCCTGTCCATGCGTGTCCCGACCCATGCGGCCGTCTCCACGACAGTCGACCTGGTGCGTCAGCGGGTCGGGCACGGCCCCGCGGGCTTCGTGAACGCCGTGCTGCGCAAGGTGGCCGCGCACGATCTCGCCGGATGGGTGCGCAGGCTGGCGCCGGACCCCGTCGAGGACCCGACCGGCTTCGCCTCCGTCGCCTACTCGCACCCGCGATGGGTGGTCGAGGCCCTTCGGGAAGCCCTCACGCCTCCGGCGACGTCCCAGGCGGCGAGTGCCCCGGACCGGACGAGTCGGGAGCTGGATCAGCTGCTCGCGGCGGACAACGCCGCCCCGAAGGTCACGCTGGTCGCACGTCCGGGCCTGGCGACGGTCGAGGAGCTCGTGGCGGCAGGCGGTGTTCGGTCCGACATCTCGCCCTATGCCGTGGAGCTCGGTTCCGGTGACCCGGCCGCGGTTCCGGCTGTCGCTGAGGGGCGGGCCGGAGTCCAGGACGAAGGGTCCCAGCTCGTCGCGCTCGCGCTCGCCCGGGCTCGTGTCGAGGTGCGCGACGAGGTCTGGCTCGACATGTGCGCGGGGCCAGGCGGCAAGTCCGCCCTGCTCGCAGCCCTTGCTGCCCTGCGAGGGGCGCGTGTGCTCGCCGCGGAGCCGCAGCTGCACCGGGCAGGCCTGGTGAAGCGCGCCACCCGGAGCGCGGCGGCGGGGCTCGCCGGGGTCGTCGCCGCCGACGGCACCGCTCCCGCGTGGGGAGAGAGCTCCTTCGACCGGGTCCTCGTGGATGCCCCCTGCTCGGGGCTGGGTGCGCTGCGCCGTCGGCCGGAGGCGCGGTGGCGGCGCACCCCGGAGGACCTGCGCAGCGTCGTCCCGCTCCAGGAGCGCCTGCTGCGTTCCGCGCTGGACTCCGTGCGTCCGGGCGGCGTCGTGGCCTACGTGACCTGCTCGCCGGTGATCGCGGAGACTTCTGACGTGGTCGGGCGCGTGCTCGGAGGGCGTGAGGACGTGACGCTGGAGGACGCCACGGGTCTCTTCCCCGACGTACCCGACCTGCATGCCGAGGACATGCGCCTGCCCGGCACGGTGCAGCTGTGGCCACACCGGCAGGGGACCGACGCGATGTTCTTCGCCCTGCTCAGGAGAGCACCCGGGCGGTAACGTCGGCGCTATGCCGAGCAAGTCGACCGGTTCACCCGCCGTCGAGATCGAGGTCGACGACCGGGTCGTCCGGATCTCCAACCCCGACCGGGTGTACTTCCCGGCGCGCGGAGAGACGAAGCTCGACCTGGTCGAGTACTACCTCGCGGTCGGCGATGGCATCGTGAACGCGCTGCGCGAGCGGCCTTGCATGCTCCACCGGTTCCCGGAGGGCGTAGCGGGGGAGAAGGTGCATCAGAAACGGATCCCACGCGGTGCCCCTCCGTGGCTCGAGACGGTCCGCGTGCACTTTCCGAGGTACGACCGCAACGCCGACGAGCTGTGCGTGACCGAGCTCGCCAGCGTGATCTGGGCGGTGCAGATGTCCACCGTCGAGTTCCACCCCTGGAACTCCCGGCGCGCCGACACGGAGAAGCCCGACGAGTGGCGGATCGACCTCGACCCGATGCCGGACTGCCCTTTCGACACCGTCCGTCGCGTGACTCACGTCGCCCGCGAGGTCCTCGGCGAGATCGGCGCGGTGGGCTGGCCGAAGACCTCCGGCGGGAACGGGATCCACGTCTACGTCCGCATCAAGCCCGAGTGGGGGTTCCCCGACGTACGACGCGCGGCGCTCGCGTTCGCTCGCGAGGTGGAGCGACGCGCCCCGGACCTCGTTACCACGACTTGGTGGCGCAAGGACCGCGACCCCCGGAAGCTGTTCGTGGACTACAACCAGAACACTCGCGACCACACGATCGCGAGTGCCTACTCGGTCCGGGGCAACCCCGAGGCGACGGTCTCCACGCCGATCCGGTGGGACGAGGTCGACGACGTCGTCCCGCGCGAGCTGACCATTGCCACGGTGCCGAAGCGGTTCGCCGAGCTCGGGGACCTGCACGGGGGCATCGACGACGCCGTCTTCGACCTGGAGCCACTTCTGGAGTGGGCCGCGCGTGACGAGCGGGAGGGTGCCGAGACCCCGAAGGAACCCGACGCCTGACACGCAACGGGTTCGTTCGCTTCGGTGTCGCCCGTCGTACCTGAGGATCGCAGCAGAGAGGCGGGGCCACGCGATGCACCAGAAGGTGGCGACCTGACCGGATCGGCCCAGGGCAGCCGAAGCAGTACCCGCCAACTAGGATCGAGCCGCCATGGGTATCCAGATCTCGCCGAGCATGCTCGCCTCCGACTTCGCCAACCTCGCAGCCGAGGCCGAGCGGGTCTCCAACGCCGACTGGCTGCACGTCGACGTTATGGACAACCACTTCGTCCCGAACCTGACGATCGGGATGCCCGTCGTCGAGGCGCTGGCGAGAGCCACGGACGTCCCGCTGGACTGCCACCTCATGATCGAGGACCCGGACCGCTGGGCTCCTGGGTACGTCGAGGCCGGCGCGTCGTCGGTGACCTTCCACGTCGAGGCTGCGACGGCCCCGGTCCGGTTGGCCCGTGAGCTCCGCGCGAAGGGCGCCAAGGCCGGAATGGGGCTGCGGCCTGCGACGCCGATCGAGCCCTACGAGGACCTGCTGCCCGAGCTCGACATGCTCCTCGTCATGACGGTGGAGCCAGGCTTCGGGGGGCAGGCGTTCCTCGACGTGTGCGTGCCGAAGATCCGGCGTACCCGGCAGCTCATCGAGAAGCACGGACTCGAGCTGTGGCTGCAGGTCGACGGGGGCGTGTCGCTCGACACGATCGAGCGGTGTGCCGAGGCTGGCGCAGATGTGTTCGTCGCGGGGTCTGCTGTGTTCCGTGCGGACGACCCGAACGCGATGATCGAGCAGCTGCGCGCTGCCGCAAAGGCGGCGTCGCCCTGCTTCTGAGCCCAGGAGCGGGCTCCTGGTGGGGGAGGTCACACACCACGCGCTCGGGAGATGTGGCACCCTGATCCCAGACGAGTGAAGAGCTCGCGTGCTCTGGGGTCGGTGCAATTCCGAACCGGCGGTGACAGTCCGCGACCCGTCCGCATCCAGCGGCCGGTTGACCAGGTGGAACTCCTGGACCGACGGTGAGAGTCCGGATGGGAAGCGCACGCAGCTGTCCGCCGTACGTTGTGTCGAGCGAGCCCGCTGTCACACCGGACGCGGCAGCCGTTCCCGAGCCCCGGGGTCCGCGTACGGACGAGAGGGGCAGCCCCGGTGACGTTCAGTCCCGCTGAGACGCGCGCGATGGCGCGTGCCCTGGAACTCGCCCGGACCCCAGGGGTCCCGCTGGGCCCGAACCCCCGGGTCGGCTGTGTCCTGCTCGACGGCGACGGCGTCACCGTCGCCGAGGGGTACCACAGGGGCGCAGGGACCCCCCACGCCGAGGTCGACGCGTTGCTGCAGGCCGGCGGACGTGCCCGCGGTACGACGGCCGTGGTGACTCTCGAGCCCTGCAACCACACCGGCCGCACGGGGCCCTGCTCGGAGGCGCTGGTCGCCGCGGGCGTCGCCCGGGTCGTCTACGCCCAGTCCGACCCGAACCCGCTGGCAGCCGGAGGAGCCGACTTCCTCCGCCGGGCGGGCGTCGGCGTGGACGGCGGCCTCCTGGTCGACGAGGCGCGCGAGGTCAACCGGGTCTGGACGTTCGCGGTCGAGCACGGGAGGCCGTTCGTCACCTGGAAGTTCGCGACGACCCTGGACGGTCGGAGTGCGGCCGCCGACGGGACGAGCCGCTGGGTGAGCTCGCGCGCCGCCCGGCTCGACACCCACCGTCTCCGGGGCCTCGCCGACGTGGTCCTCGCCGGGACCGGCACGGTCCTGGTCGACGACCCGGAGCTGACCGTCCGCGACGTCGACAACCGTCCGCTTGCACGGCAACCGCTGCGCGCGGTGATGGGCCTGCGCGAGGTCCCCGCGGACCGCCGCGTCCTGAACGACGTGGCGGAGACGGTCGTGTTCCCCACCCGCGACCCGGCGACCGTGCTGCAGGAGCTCTACAAGCGCGACCGGCAGCATGTCTTCCTCGAGGGAGGACCGACCCTCGCCGCCGCCTTCCTGCGAGCGGGTCTGGTCGACGAGGTCGTTGCCTACGTCGCGCCGATGCTCCTCGGCTCGGGGACCAGCGCGGTCGCCGACCTCGGCATCGGCACCGTCGCCGACGCCCTCCGTTTCGACGTCGTGGACATCTCGGTCGTCGGCGAGGGCAACGACGCCAACGCCCGGTTCACCCTCCGCCCGGTCACGAGCGAGCGGACAGAGCAGACCGCCCCCACCCCCAGCAAGGAGCGCTGATGTTCACCGGAATCGTCGAGGAGCTCGGCGTCGTCGAGGGTCTCGTGGACCAGGGCGACGCCGTGCGCCTCACCGTCCGCGGCCCTCACGTGATGGTCGACGCCGGTCTCGGCGACTCGATCGCGGTCAACGGGTGTTGCCTGACCGTCGCCGAGCGCGACCAGGAGACGTTCACCGCGGACGTCATGCGCGAGACGCTGGAGATGACCTCGCTCGGAGCCCTGGCTCCCGGCGACCGGGTGAACCTGGAGCGCGCGGTCACGCCACGGTCGCGGCTCGGCGGTCACATCGTGCAGGGCCACGTCGACGCGACCGGTGCCGTCATCGGACGGACGCCGAGCGAGCACTGGGAGGTCGTCGAGGTCACCCTTCCCACCGAGATCGCGCAATACGTGGTGCGGAAGGGGTCGATCACCGTGGACGGCATCTCGCTCACCGTGGTCGAGGTGGGCCCCGAGAGCTTCACGGTGTCGCTGATCCCCGAGACGCTCGCCAGGACGACCCTCGGGTTCAAGCAGCCAGGCGACCCGGTGAACCTCGAGGTCGACGTGGTGGCGAAGTACGTCGAGCGCCTGATCGAGACGCGCGGGACGGGGCCCGCCGAGCACCACTCCGGGGAGCAACGATGAGTGCGCTCGACACCGGGACAGGTCTCGTCGCCCCCGCCCGTCCGTCCGAACCTTCGGACCACCAGCACACGCAAGGAGAGAAGGCCCGCATGAACGCCGCACCGAACGTCCGGCTCGACTCGGTGGAGGAGGCCGTCGCCGACATCGCGGCGGGCAAGGCGGTGGTCGTGGTCGACGACGAGGACCGCGAGAACGAGGGCGACCTGGTCTTCGCGGCCAGCAAGTCCACCCCTGCCCTGATGGCTTTCACCATCAGGTACTCCAGCGGCGTGATCTGTGCACCGATGACCGCCGAAACCCTGGATCGCCTCGGCATCCCGCTGATGACGCCGCACAACCGCGAGCGGCATCGCACCGCCTACACCGTCTCGGTGGACGCACGCGACGGGATCACCACCGGCATCTCGGCCGCGGACCGTTCGCGCACGGTGCGCGTCCTCAACGACTCGGCCACGGAGCCGTTCGAGATCATCCAGCCCGGCCACGTCTTCCCGCTGCGCTACCAGGAGGGCGGCGTCCTGGTGCGCCCGGGGCACACCGAGGCGGCGGTCGACCTCGCGCGCATGGCCGGGTTGTCGCCGGCCGGCGTGATCTCCGAGATCGTCAACGACGACGGGACGATGAAGCGGGGCCAGGAGCTTCGTGACTTCGCCGACGAGCACGGCCTCAAGATGATCTCCATCGACGATCTGATCCACTACCGTCGCCGTCACGAGACCCACGTGGAGCGCGTGGCGGAGACGCGGCTGCCGACCTCCCAGGGCGACTTCACCGCGTACGGCTACCGGATCACCATCGACGACTCCGAGCACATCGCACTTGTCCACGGGGACCTCGGCGACGGCGCGGACGTGTTGACCCGCGTGCACTCGGAGTGCCTGACCGGTGACGTCTTCGGCTCACGGCGCTGCGACTGCGGGCCGCAGCTCGACGAGGCGCTTCAGCGGGTGGTCGAGGAAGGCCGCGGCGTGGTCGTGTACCTCCGCGGCCACGAAGGCCGGGGGATCGGTCTGGTCGCGAAGCTCCAGGCGTACCAGCTCCAGGACGGCGGCCGCGACACCGTCGACGCGAACCTCGACCTCGGTCTTCCGGCCGATGCACGACACTACGGGGCCGCGACGCAGATCCTGCGCGACCTCGGCGTGAAGTCGGTCCGGCTCCTCACGAACAACCCGGCGAAGACGACCGGTCTCGAGTCGTACGGGATCCCCGTGACCGAGCGCGTCCGCCTCACGCCGCATCCCAACGACCACAACCTCGCCTACCTGCTGACCAAGCGCGACCGGATGGGCCACGACCTTCCCGACCTGGGCGCACCTACCCCCGAAGGAGAGCCGGCATGACCACCTCACGACCCTGCCCGTCTCGCTTGCACGAGGCCCCGGCATGAGCGGCGAGGGCTCACCGCAGGTCACCCCGATCGACTGCCGGGAGCTGCGCGTCGCGGTCGTCGCGGCGAGCTGGCACGAGCAGGTCATGGAGGGTCTGCTCGCCGGGGCCCGCCGTGCGCTCGACGACCACAAGGTCGAGGCTGCGACGGTGGTCCGCGTACCCGGATCCTTCGAGCTCCCGGTCGTAGCGGCGGCGCTCGCGGAGAAGGGCTACGAGGCGATCGTCGCCCTGGGGGTGGTGATCCGCGGGGGCACGCCGCACTTCGACTTCGTGTGTGCCGCGGCCACCGACGGTCTCGGCCGGGTCGCGCTCGACACCGGCGCGGCTGTCGGGTTCGGCCTCCTCACGTGTGACACGGAGGAGCAGGCGCTGGACCGGGCCGGCCTGGACGGCTCGCGGGAGGACAAGGGCTACGAGGCCACGGCGGCCGCCCTGCAGACGGCGTCCATGCTCGGCGAGATCCGCCGCGGCTACGCGAGCTGAGCGTGGCGTTTCGGCGTGAGGGGCGTCTCGCGGGACAGTGGGCCCGGCCGGGACGGGCCGGCGTACACCGTAGGCTTGTGGCGTCCTCCGCGCGCCGCGGAAGCGGCACGAGCCTCACGGAAAGCACCCCATGAAGACGTTCGACGAGCTCTGGGCCGAGCTCACCGAGAAGGCCCAGACCCGCCCGCCAGGGTCGGGCACCGTCCAGGCGCTCGACGCCGGCGTCCACGCGATCGGCAAGAAGCTGGTCGAGGAGGCCGCCGAGTCGTGGATGGCGGCTGAGCACGAGGGACCCGAACGGGCCGCGGAGGAGATCAGCCAGCTGCTCTACCACGCCCAGGTGCTGATGATCGCCAGTGGGCTCACGCTCGACGACGTCTACGCCCACCTGTGAGCCCGGCCATGACCCAGACCGAGAAGTCCGAGATGCCCCAGACCCCGTCCAGCACCCTCCGGGTCGCAATCCCGAACAAGGGGTCGCTCTCACAGGCGGCCTCCGAGATGCTGCGCGAGGCCGGGTACCGCCAGCGCAACGACTCCAAGGAGCTCACGCTCTTCGACGCCGACAACGACGTCGAGTTCTTCTACCTCCGCCCCCGCGACATCGCCTTGTACGTGGGTGAGGGGACCCTCGACATCGGCATCACCGGGCGCGACCTCCTGCTCGACTCCGGGGCCAAGGCCGAGGAGGTGCTCACCCTCGGCTTCGGCAGGTCTCGCTTCCGGTTCGCGACCCGCCCGGGCACGGTGGGCTCCATCGCGGACCTGCACGGCAAGCGCATCGCCACGTCGTACGACGGTGTGGTGCGTCGCTACCTCGAGGAACGCGGGGTAGACGCCACCGTGACCCGCCTCGACGGCGCCGTGGAGACCAGCATCCAGCTTGGTGTCGCCGACGTGATCGCAGACGTCGTGGAGACCGGGTCGACGCTTCGTCAGGCAGGGCTCGAGGTCGTGCTCGACACGATCCTGGAGTCCGAAGCGGTGCTCATCACGCGGGCGGCCGCGCAGCCCCCCGATGGCCTCGAGATCTTCCAGCGACGGCTGCAGGGCGTCCTGGTCGCTCGCAGCTACGTGATGATGGACTACGACATCCGCACCGAGCGGGTGGAGAAGGCGGTCGCGCTGACCCCGGGCATCGAGAGCCCGACCATCTCTGCGCTGCACCGCGAAGGCTGGGTGGCGGTCCGGTCGATGGTGCCCCGAGAGGGTGCCCAGCGGCTGATGGACGAGCTGTGGGAGATCGGCGCCCGCGGCATCCTGCTGACGGACATCCATGCCTGCCGGCTCTGACCCGTCCCGCGCCACCACGCTGCCGGTGACCTTCCGACCGCTCGGTGTCCGGGTGGCGGTGGTCCTCTTCGGCGTGCTGCTGGTCGGTGTCTGCGCCGTGATCTGGTTCGCCTTCCCACCCGAGGTCCGCGCGCGCTTCGACATCCTCCAGCGACTGACGCTCCTGGCCTTCGGGCTGGCGTTCGCCGCGGGGGGATACGCGCTCGCCCGCTGTCGGGTGGAGGCCCGGCCGGACGGTCTGGCGGTGGTCAACGGCTTCCGCACCCGGCGTTTCGCGTGGGCGCAGGTGGTCGGGGTCACGCTGCGTGCCGGGGCTCCCTGGGCCGTGCTCGACCTGTCGGACGGAACGACCACCGCTGCCATGGGGATCCAGGGCTCGGACGGGTCACGGGCCACCGCACAGGTCCGGCGGCTCCGGGCGATCCTCGCCGAGCAGGGCCGGGACGCCGGCGCCTAGGACTCCGCAGCCGGCACCTCGGCAGCCAGGGCTTCGAGCGCCTGGGTGAAGCATTCCATCGGCGGGGTGACGAGCCCCGCTCCGACCTGACCGGTCCCGGCCACCCGTCCGGCCATGCCCGTGTTGATCTGGGGGAGCACGCCACCGCGCACCACCGCGGTGACATCGATGCCGGTGGGGGCTCCGCGGAACTCCAGGACCGGGATGGCGAAGGCAGGGTTCTCGCCGACGGTGATGTCGTACATTCGCCGGGTGGTGGCGAGAGCGTCGGGCACGCTGCCCCCCACGAACCGGACGATCGCAGGCGCAGTGGCCATGGCCAGCCCCCCGATGCCTGCGGTCTCCGTGATCGCCGAGTCACCGATGTCGGGGTTCGCGTCCTCGGGCCCGTAGCTGCCCAGGAACAGGCCCTCCGGGGTGTTCGCGGGTGCCGTGAACCACTGGTCGCCGGTGCCGGAGGTCTGGATGCCGAAGTCCGTGCCGTTGCGGGCCATGACCGTCACCACGGTCGAACCCGGGATTCCCGCGGCGGCGGACGTCTGGAGCTTGCACGCCGGCATGACGAGGTTCAGGAAGAAGTGGTCATTGCCCGAGACGAACCGGACCGCCTTTGCCACCTCGGTGCTCGGACGTCCCGACTCGATCATGGCGGGCAACACGTCGCGGAGGAACATCAGCGTGCCGGCGCGGTTGCGGTTGTGGCCCTCGTCGCCCATCTGCACCATCTGCGACACGATCGCCTTGACGTCGATCGGGTCGCCGGCCCGCACGGCATGCTGCAGCATCGGGCCGAGCACGGCGTTCATCCAGCTCAGCCGGTCGATGACCTCGTCGCTGAAGGCCCCGTAGCGAAGCACCTTGCCGAGCCCCTCGTTGAGGGAGCACCAGGAGGTCGCGCCGTGGACCTCGTCCCGCAGCTCGAACACCCACATCGAGGGGGACACGACACCCGCCATCGGCCCCACGGCGCCCCGGTGGTGGCACGGCTCCCAGCGGACCCCCTCGCCGCGAGCGAGCTGCTGCTCGGCCGCCTCGGGCGTCTCGGCCAACCCCTCGAGCAGCATCGCGCCGATCAGGGCGCCGCGCATCGGCCCGGAGGCACGCTCCCAGTCCACCGGCGGCCCGGCGTGGAGGAACTCGCCGGGCACCAGCCCCAGTGCCTCGGACGCTGGGCGCACGTCCACCAGAGCGGCCTCGGCCGCCAGCATGCGCTGGAGCGCCGTGGTGTTGGCGTCCCGGCGCCGCGGGTCTCCCATCACGGTGGCGACGAGGCCCGGGTCCGCGGACGGCGGTCTCCAGTCCACACGGACCGTCTCGACGCCTTGCTGCTCGATGGCGTCGGCCAGCGGTCCGACGCCTGCTGTGACGACGGACCCGGGGGTGGCGAGCGGCTTCATGCGGCGGGCTCCTTGTCGCGGAGGAGGCCGAGGGCGGTTCTGGCGGCCGCGGCGTTGGACGTCGTCACCCAGGCGCCTGCGCCCCGGAGCGTGTCGCACTGCTGATCGAGGTCCTGCGGGTCGTCCTTGGTGCCGACGACGGCGGCCACGACGGGCAGCCCTGCCTCGGTCGCAGCGGACACCGCCTCGGCGAGCTCCCCTGCCGGGTCTTCGGCAGCGCCGAGACCAAGGACGACGTCGAGGAGCACGACGCCCGTGGTCGGGTCGTCCACCTCGCCCCGCAGCCTCTCCACCCGGATCGAGCCGTCGATCATGGGGTGCGGACGTCCACGGGTGAGCCGGTCGTCACCGAAGTCGATCATCGTGTGTCCCTCCGCACGGAGCCCGACATCGAGCGCCGGGCAGCCAGGAAGCGGGACGTTGGACGCGACGGTCCCCACCTCCCCGGCCGCCAGCAGCATCGCCTCGTAGCACAGCGTGCCCCCCGCGAAGAGCCCCCGGAGGAACCCGCCCGGTCGTCCGTCCCGAACCGCCCCTGGATGCGTCACCGGCGGCTTCCAGGAACCGCCGGCCGTCTCGACGACATCCTTGGCGGTGGAGGTGAGGTCCGGTCGGCCCTCGGCCAGGAGAGCGAGGAGGACTGGCTTGCCGAGCCTCCGGACACGACGCTCCAGCTCCTCAGCGACCGCTCGGTCGGGCGGCTTCGAAACCACGACGACGAGCTCTGTCGCGTCGTCCGCGTCCAGCAGCTCGAGCGCCCTCAGCGTGG
>DASVBF010000270.1:0-9272 GCA_036375975.1 Nocardioidaceae bacterium
GCAGGGTCGTGATGATCGCGAAGAACATCACGACGCCGTTCAGCAGGACGGCGACGGTGACCGTCGCCAGCGCGCGGGGCAGGACGAGACGCTCGACGACCGAGATGCCCATGACCTCGAGCGCGTCGAGCTCCTCGCGGATCTTCCGGGCGCCGAGGTCCGAGCAGATCGCGGAGCCGGCCACGCCGGCGAGCATGAGCGCGGTGATCATGGGTGCGGCCTGGCGTACGACGGCCAGGGTGTTGCCTGCGCCCGTGAACCCCACGGCACCGACCTCCTGGGCCAGCACACCGACCTGGAGCGCGAGAACGACCCCGAAGGGGATGGACACCGCGAGTGCGGGGAGGCTGCAGACCCCGATGGCGTACCAGGTCTGCCGGACGTACTCCTCCACCGGGAAGCGGCGCTGCCTGACCACCCGGACGGTGCTCTCGCCGAGCCGCCACACGAGTCGCGCGAGGGCGGACATCTCAGCGGTGGGGCGGTTTGTGCCGAGCGTGGCGAGCAGACTGCGCACGGGCGAGGCGAGGGAGGCGCCAGCACCTGGCGTCACGGGGACCTCCGGGGCGGGTCGAGTGGTGTGGGCCTCCTCCCTCAGTGGCCCACGACACATTTACGAATCGACTGTAACAGTAGAACTGTTCCATCCGTCAAGCGGTGTCCGACCGGTCTCCGTCCGAAAGGCGCTGGTGTTGGCAGGTCGAGTGTTACAGTATTACTGTCACTGTTGGTCCCCGGGTGCGCCGTCGCGTCGAGAGCCACCTGCAGGCAACACCGAACACCTAGGGTGAACACATGAGCGTGCAGGAGGAGAGCGCGGAGCAGCTCTTCACGATCGACGACCTGGCTCGTGCTGGTGGGATGACAGTGCGGACCACCCGCTACTACGCGACCCTCGGTCTGCTGCCGCCGCCGGCGCGCCGCGGGCGCATGGCGTACTACTCGACCGTCCACCTGGCCAGGCTGGAGCTCATCCGTGCGCTCCAGGACCACGGCTTCACGCTGGCCGCGATCGAGAAGTACATGAAGCGCATACCGAGTACGGCGTCCGTCGAGGAGCTCGCGATGCAGCGGGCGATGCTCACGTCCTGGGCGCCCGGGCCGCGGGAGGAGCTGACCCGCCGCCAGCTCGAGAAGAAGGCCGGGCGCAAGCTCGCGGACGACCAGGTCGAGCGGCTCGTGATGACCGGGGCGGTGGCTCGTCGGGGACGAGACACGTTCGAGCTCCTCCCCGCGTTCGACGTCGGGGTGCAGATGCTCGACATGGACATCCCGCTCGACAGCATCGTGGCGGCCAGCGACGCGATCAACAGGCACATGGACGCCCTGGCCGACGAGCTCACCGAGATCCTCCGCACCCGCGTGCTCGAGCCCTACCGCAAGCGGGAGTACTCCGAGGTGGACGCCGCGAAGTTCGAGGCCACCATGTCGCGGCTTCGGCGGCTGACGCTCGAGGCCGTCGTGAGTGGCTTCCAGCGCGCCGCCAACCAGGTCATCAGCCGCTCGCTCTCCGAGGACTGACCCCGCTCGACGGGAGAGGCGACGAGGTGCTCAGCGCTGCTCGTACACGTCAGGGACACCGTCGGCATCGGCGTCAACACTCTCCTCGGCGGCGATGCGCCGGTAGCTGCGGTTGCGTGACCGCAGCAGTCCCGCTGCGAGGAGCGAGGCCGTGACGGACCCGGTCAGGACGGCGACCTTGACGTGGCCGTCCCGGGTGCTGCCGAGGCCGAAGGCGAGGTCGCCGATGAGCAGGGAGACCGTGAACCCGATGCCTGCGAGCAGAGAGACGCCGAGGACGTCGAGCCAGCGGAGGCTGGGATCGAGGTCGGCGCGCGTGAGACGGGAGAGCAGGTAGGTCGTGCCGAACACGCCGAGCGTCTTGCCGATGACCAGGCCGGCGATGATGCCGAGCGCGACCGGGTCGGTCACCGACTCGGTCAGGCCGGACAGACCTCCGATCGAGACACCTGCGGCGAAGAACGCGAAGACGGGGACCGCGACGCCGGCGGAGAGCGGTCGGATGCGGCGCTCGAAGTGCTCCGCGAGGCCCGGGCCGGCTTCGGGCCCGCCGGCTGCACGGCTGCGGATGACCGGGACCGCGAAGCCGAGCAGGACGCCGGCCACGGTGGCGTGCACCCCGGAGGCGTGGACCAACGCCCAGGTTGCTGCCGCCAGCGGCAGGAGGAGCCACCAGGACCGGATGCGCTTCTGCACGGCAAGCGTGAACGCCGCCAGCGGCAGGAGAGCTGCGAACAAGGGAGCCAGATGCAGGTCGCTGGTGTAGAAGACCGCGATGACCATGACAGCGAACAGGTCGTCCACGACGGCCAGCGTGAGCAGGAACGTGCGCAGTGCCGTCGGCAGGTGGGTGCTGATCACCGCGAGGACCGCGAGTGCGAAGGCGATGTCGGTGGCTGTCGGGATGGCCCAGCCACGCAGGGCGCCGGCGTCGGTGTTCAGGTTGAGGACGACGTAGACGACGGCTGGGGCGATCATCCCGCCGACCGCGGCGAGAATCGGGAGGGCGGCGCGGCGGGGGTTGCGCAGGTCGCCGGCGATGAACTCCCGTTTGAGCTCGAGGCCGACGACGAAGAAGAAGATCGCCAGCAGGCCATCGGCCGCCCAGGTGCCCAGCGAGAGGTTCAGGTGGAGCGCCTGCGGGCCGATCTCCAGGTCGCGCAGGGCCGTGTAGGTGTCAGCGACCGGCGAGTTCGCCCACACCATGGCCAGGGCTGTCGCGCCGAGCAGAAGGCCGCCGCCCACTGTCTCCTTGCGCAGGACCGCCGCGATGCGACTGGTCTCGGTCCAGGAGCCGCGGCCCAGAATCGTGTTCGGTGGCGTCGGTCCGCGCATCGAGGCTCCTGGTCTGGAATCGGCAGTCGTCCTGCCGACCAGACTTCCCGGCGCACCGCTGCCCAGTGTATCGGCTCCTCGGCCAGGAGGTCTCGCGGCCGTTCCTTCACCTGCCGTTCCGCTCGGGCCACGAGGCGCCTGGTTCGGTCGGTGACGCGTATGCGCTGGAAACGCCGACGTCAGGTGCGCCGTGACAGTTCCTTCGCTGATGCCAGGGGCGGCGGGCAAGAAGGTGCGTGCGGCGGAGGACGCATGGAACGCTCGCGGCGCGTTGGACCTGTGACATGGACCTGAACCAGCCGCTCCTCCTGCCCGTGATCCCGGTAGGCCCGCGGGACCGCGGGCTGTCGAACCAGGAACGGACAGGCCCATGAAGATCCGGATTCTCACCGCGATCGCGCTCTTGGTCTCAGCCGGCACGCATCTGAGGCTCTGGCTGGAGGGCTACCGCGACATCGCCGTGATCGGCCCCGCCTTCCTGCTCAACGCTGTAGCCGGTGTGCTCATCGCGATACTGATGCTGGCCTGGCGGCACTGGGTCCCGGCGCTGCTGGCGGCAGGGTTCGGCGCGTCGACCCTCGGCGCGTTCCTGATCTCCGCGACCGTAGGACTATTCGGATTCCGCGAGGTGTGGACCGGCGCCGCGGTATTGACAGCGGCGGTGGCGGAGGTGGTCGCGGTCCTGGGCGGCTCCTGGGCGCTGGTGCGGGAGTACCGGCGGCGGTCAGGCGCGAGGACGCAGGACCGGCCGGCCGCGGGTGGTGTGCACCTCCCCTGAGGCAACCTGCGTGTGGCCTGCCGCGGTCAGGAGCATCGTCTTGCGGTGCAGGGAGCGTCTTGCGGTGCAGGGAGCGCCGTTTGTCTGCCTGGTTCAGCTGCTGGCGTGTTGCATCGTGGCGTAGAGGCCGTATAGCGCGAAGGCCGAGGCGGCGGCTGCCAGGCTGCTGCTGAGGAGCGGGCGGCCGCCGTGGCGCCTGGCGAAACGGGGGTAGACGGCGAACACCAGGAGCTGGCTGAGCCACAGCGCCACCAGTGAGGGCTTGAGCAGTGCCGTGTAGAAGGCCTCGGGGTTGATCAGGCTCACCGGCCCGGCCACCACCAGCAGCACTGCCAGGACACGGTTGACGGCGCCGATCGGGCGGCGGGTGACCGCGTGCAGGAGTCGACTCAGCGCGAGGAACTCCACCAGCATCAGCCCGGCTACGCTCACGGCCACTCCAAGCCCGACGGCGAGGGCGAGCGGCTGTCCTGAGAACACCCGCGCCATCGACATGCCCGGGATGGGCGCGTGCGCAAATGCCGGGTTCGCCGCGATCGGAGCGAGGACGGCGACCACGCCTGCGGCGACGAGGACGAACCCTCCGACCAGTCCACGCGGCACAGTCCGCGTCGGACGCCCGACCTCGCCGCCGAGGAACACCGGAAGGCTGCCGCACACGTAGAGCAGCGCGGTCAGGGCGCTGGCCGAGGCGACCGCGCCTGGGGCGGCAGGCGTTGCGGCGACGTACGTCGATGGCGGGCCGCTGTGGGTCCACGTCACGCCGGCGAGAGCAGCGATCAGCGCCAGCTGCGCCACGGCGAGCACCCCGACGACCGCCACCGTGACGTTCCGGCCGGCCAGGAGCACCGCGGCGAGCAGCACCGGCAGGGCGACCTCGAGCAGGGGTTGGTAGGGCCGAACCCCGGGGAGGACGGCCGGCAGGGTGTCGTAGACGATCGTGGCCGTCGTGTAGAGCAGGTAGAGCAGGTAGCTCGCAATCCACAGGGTGGCCTGGAACAGTGCGACACGGTGGCCCGCGGCAGCCTCGACGAAGCCGGTCAGGCCTGCCGGTCCCGCGACGTGCCGTGCGTAGCGCACCCACAACAGCAACGGGGCGCCGAACACCACCGCCGCTGTGAGGGCCACCAAGCCGGCGGAGCCGCTGGCGTCGGCGACGGTGGTGGGTGCATAGAGCGCCGCCAAAGCCAGCGGTCCTCCGAGGGAGGCGAGCACGACCCCCGTGAACCCGGTCGCGCCGATCGGCGTGCTGGGTTGGGCGCGCCGCTGGTGGCCGGGACGCTGCCCGTCCGTTGAGTCGGCGGCCGACCCGGTGCCCGACGGCAGGGACGTCACCCCCACCCTCCGCCTCCGCCGCCAGACCCGCCAGATCCGCCGTAGCCGCCGCCGCTCGAGCCGCCGGACGGCTTGGTGCTGCCGGCGCCGCCGGCGCTGTGCGTGATCGCGCTCCCGGCGGGAGAGACAACCCACCAGCGGCCCCCGAACTCATCGACGCCCTGGCCCGTGGTGTCGCCGGAGGCGTGATCACCGGCGAAGTAGTAGAGCGGGTGCCCGGCGTAGGTGACCTGCTCGGAGCCGTCGCCCCGGCTGGTCGTGCCGACCATGCTCGCCTTGGCCTGGCCTGCCGCCCTAGGCGTCCCTTTCGTGGTGAAGGGTGGCCAGACCGACGAGCAGCCGCCGGTGCAGGCCGACTTGCCGCCATGATCGGCGGCGAACAGGTACAGCGCGCGACCGGAGCCGTCGGTGACGAAGGTACCGAGGTCACCACTATGGGTCTCCACCTTCGCTGCTTGCGAGGACGTGGAGTCGGCGCCCTTCGACGCAGTCCCGCTCTGCGTGCCGTTGGAGCCCGAGTAGCCGCCGCAGGCAGCCACCAGCAGGGCCGGCGCGGCAACGACCAGGCCGATGCGGGCCGGTGACCAGGTCCGGTTGTGAACGGTGAACATGCTTCCTTCTCTCCCTCGATCCCGAGGCTCCTTGCCACCGGGGGTCGAGATGTTGTCCGCCTGACTCACGGGCACCAAGGCGCCGCGGTTCACTCCGGGTCCTCGTGGCCACGCGGCTGGTCTAGGTCTGTGCTCCGGTTCGGACGGGCCCGGGTGTGTGTTCTAGTTGGTCCTGGCCCGGAATCCTGGGATCGCGGGTCCCGCCGAAGCTCTGACTGACGCCTGTGATGGGAGATGACACCAGTGGTGAACCGGCTGGTGAACGCGACGTCGCCGTATCTGCTGCAGCACAAGGACAACCCGGTCGACTGGCACGAATGGGGGCCGGAGGCCTTCGAGGAGGCACGCAGCCGCGACGTCCCGGTCCTGCTGAGCGTCGGCTACGCCGCCTGCCACTGGTGCCACGTCATGGCGCACGAGTCCTTCGAGGACGCCGCCACGGCCGCCCTCATGAACGAGCACTTCGTGAACATCAAGGTCGACCGGGAGGAGCGGCCGGACGTCGACGCCGTGTACATGACAGCGACGTCAGCGATGACCGGCCAGGGCGGGTGGCCGATGACGGTGGTGCTGAACCACGACGGGGAGCCGTTCTTCGCCGGCACGTACTTCCCCGACAGCCCGCGTCACGGACAGCCGGCGTTCACCCAGGTCCTGCAGGCCCTGGCGGACGCCTGGCGGGATCGTCGCGAGGAGGTCGCCGGCGTCGCGGGCCGCATCAGCGAGCGGCTCCGGATGGAGAACGACGCCGCGGCACAGGGCGACCTGGACGAGGCGCTCCTGGACTCGGCGGTCGACAAGCTGTGGCGCGAGTTCGACCAGACCGCGGCCGGCTTCGGCAGCGCCCCGAAGTTCCCGCCGTCCATGGTGCTCGAGTTCCTGCTCCGTCACGAGGCGCGAACCGGCTCGGACCGAGCGGGCGAGATGGTGTCGGCGACCTGCGAGGCGATGGCGCGCGGCGGCATGTACGACCAGATCGGGGGCGGCTTCGCGCGGTACAGCGTCGACCGGAACTGGGTGGTGCCGCACTTCGAGAAGATGCTCTACGACAACGCCCAGCTGCTGGGCGTCTACGTCCGGTGGTGGCGCCAGTCCGGCAACCCCCTGGGCGAGCGCGTCGCCCGCGAGACCGCCGACTTCCTGATGTCCGACCTGAGCACGCCTGAAGGCGGATTTGCATCGGCCCTCGACGCCGACTCCGAGGGTGTTGAAGGGAAGTACTACGCCTGGACGCCCCAGGAGCTGGTGGAGCTGCTCGGCGAGGCGGACGGGCGCTGGGCCGCGGATCTCCTCACGGTCACGGAACGAGGGACTTTCGAGCAGGGCGCGTCGACGTTGCAGCTGCGCGAGGACCCTGCTGAGCCCGATCGGTGGTCGCGCGTGCGGGCGCAGCTGCTCGAGGCGCGGTCCAGGAGGGTCCCGCCGGCGCGCGACGACAAGGTGGTGGCTGCCTGGAACGGCCTCGCGATCGCCTCCCTGGCGGAAGCGGGTCTGCTGCTCGCGCAGCCCCGGTACGTCGACGCCGCCCTCCGGGCGGCAGACCTGCTCGTCGGGCTGCATCTCGACGAGCAGGGTGAGGGACTGCGGTTGCGTCGCGTCTCGCGGGCCGGCGTGGTCGGCACGCACGCAGGAGTCCTGGAGGACTACGGCTGTGTCGCGACCGGCTTCCTCGCCCTGCTGTCCGCGACCGGCGACGCGGTGTGGCTGGAGCGCGCGGGGCGGCTGCTCGACACCGCGCTGGAGCGCTTCGGTGACGGTCGCGGCGGCTTCTACGACACCGCCGACGACGCCGAGACGCTCGTCGCGCGACCGCGGGACCCCAGCGACAACGCGAGCCCGTCGGGTCATTCGGCGCTGGTGCACGCCTTGCTCGGCTACGCCGCCGTGACGGGCTCCGGACGGCATCGCGAAGCTGCCGAGGCGGCCCTGAGGACGGTGCGCCTGCTCGCGGACCGGGTGCCTCGCTTCGCGGGGTGGTCGTTGGCCGCGGCGGAGGCCGCGCTGGCCGGCCCGCTCGAGGTCGCGGTGGTCGGGGAGGAGGGTGACCGGCTGCGTGCCGAGCTGGAGCGGGTGGCGCGGGCCTCGACCAGTCCGGGCGTCTTCGTGCTCGTGGGGACACCCGGAGGGCCCGACGTACCCCTGCTGTCGGGCCGGGGGCTCGTGGACGGGAAGTCCGCGGCGTACGTGTGTCGGGCCATGGTGTGCCAACAGCCGGTGAACAGCGCCGACGACCTCCGGGAGCTGCTGACCTTGTGAATGACGCGGCAGACGTCTCGAGACAACGAGAAGGGGAAGGCCCTGCGGCCTTCCCCTTCTTCGTCTCTCAGCTTTCTGCTCACGGCCCTTCAGGCTCGTGGCGCGATCGTGAGGGTGATGTCATAGGCCACACCTCCAAACCGATCAAGCTGGTTCTCAGTTGCCACCACGGTAGGCCCGGGAGGGGTCGTTGTGAAGACCCAGATGGGCGTTTTGCGCAGACCGGGCCGGAGGTCTAGCGCAGCGAGTACGTCGCGATGGAGATGCCGACGTAGTGGGTCACGAAGGCGGCGATCGTGAGGGTGTGGAAGACCTCGTGGAAGCCGAACCAGGTCGGCGACGGGTCCGGCCGCTTCAGTCCGTAGACCAGCCCGCCGAGCGTGTAAAGGCCACCGCCGACGAACATCAGCGTGAGCACCGCCACGCTCCCGTTCGCCACGAAGTCGCCGAGGTACAGGATCGCCGCCCAGCCCAGGCCGATGTAGATCGGCGTGTAGAGCCAGCGAGGAGCGCCCGCCCAGAAGATCCGGAAGAGGATCCCGAGTGCCGCGCCGACCCAGACCGCCGTGAGCAGGACCGTCCGGTCCCGGCCGTGCAGGAGCAGCAGCGTGAAGGGTGTGTAGCTTCCGGCGATCAGCAGGAAGATGTTCGCGTGGTCGAATCGACGTAGGAAGGCCCACGTCCGGGGGGACCATGTACCTCGGTGGTAGACCGCCGAGACGGTGAAGAGCACGAGGGCGGAGGCAGCGAAGATGGCCGAGCCGGTCCGGGTTGCGGTGTCGGGGGAGAGGACGATGAGGACGATCCCCGCGGCCAGGGTCAGGGGAGCGGTGGCGGCGTGGAGCCAGCCTCGCAGCTTCGGCTTGACCTCGTCGAGAACGTCGCGGACGTGCTCGCGAAACTGGTCGGCGGCGTCGGCGGTCGCGCGCACCGGCTGGTTCAGTGTGCGAGAGTCGTCGGATGCCATGGCCCCACGCTACCGGCGGGTTCATAGCCTTCATCAAGGAATTGCGGCGGTCGTCACGGGTAGGGTGGTATGCCGTGGCTGACTGGAAGTCCGGCATACGGAAGGTGCTCTACCCGGCGTACGAAGCTCGTTTGGCGCGCCGGCTGCCGGCCGACCGGCTGCCCAAGCACGTGGGCGTGATGCTCGACGGCAACCGTCGCTGGGCCCGTGCGGTCGGGGCGGACACCCAGCAGGGACACCGCGCCGGCGCCGCCAACATCGAGCCCCTGCTGGGCTGGTGCGAGGAGATCGGCGTCGAGGTGGTCACCCTGTGGCTGCTCTCCACCGACAACCTCAACCGCCCGGCCGCGGAGCTCGAGCCCCTGCTCGGCATCATCGGCGATGCCGTCGAGGCGCTCGCGGCCGAGGGCCGCTGGCGGCTGCACCCCGTGGGCGCGCTCGACCTGCTGCCGGCGCCGGTCGCCGAGCG
>DASVBF010000285.1:0-2099 GCA_036375975.1 Nocardioidaceae bacterium
CTCGGTTCGGCCGGGTGTAGCTCAATGGCAGAGCAATCGACAGCACCTTCGTCGCCGGAGTCCTCGGCTCGGCCGGCGTTGCGTCTGGTGTCCGGTGCGCCGACAACGGCTACTTCGGCTCCAAACCGGGATCGCATCCTGACCCGCCCGCAACGCCAGGGCGGGGGCCGTCGTCACCTTGTCCTCGGACACCAACCATTCCCATCAACAACCCGCCCTCGGAAGGAGGGACACCAGAGAGATGAGCAAGTTCAACCTGCGGGGGCTGCTCGGCACCGGCACCAGCGCCGTCGCCACCGACGAGCGCCCGAGCGGAGCTACCCACGAGGGCGCGCCCGGCTACGCCCGGGACGCCAAGAGCGAGCTGTTCCTGCTCGCGGTCACCTCCTTCGTCGCCGAGGACACCTTCTACGAGGCGGCAGCCGAGCGCGACGCCCGACTACGCGGCCTCGTGGCGAGGGTCGCGGTCGAGGACGGCGACTGGACGCTGCGGCTCGTGCGCTGGCTGCGCACCGGTGTGCACCTGCGCTCGGTGGCCCTCGTGGTCGCAGCCGAGGCCGTGCGTGCTCGACTCGCGGCCGGCATCGACGGCGGCAACCGGGCCCTGGTGGACGCTGCTCTCGACCGGGCGGACGAGCCGGGCGAGTTCCTGGCCTACTGGGCCGGGCGCTACGGCCGGGCTTTCCCGAAGCCTGTGAAGCGTGGCGTGGCCGACGCAGTGGTCCGCCTCTACTCGGAGCGCTCGCTGGTCAAGTACGACGGCCAGGCGCGCGGCTTCCGGTTCGCGGACGTGTTGGAGCTGACCCACCCGACGCCTCGCGACGAACGGCAGAGCGCGCTGTTCCGCCACGCGCTCGACCGGCGTCACGACCGGACCGACGCGGTCCCCGACCAGCTCGGGGTGCTGCGGGCCCGGCAGCGGCTGCTGGCCGTGCCCGTGGAGCAGCGGCGCGCCGTCCTCGCCGAGGGCGAGCGGATCCTCGGGCCGGCCGGAATGACCTGGGAACAGGTCGCCGGCTGGCTGCAGGGCCCGCTCGACGCCGCCGCATGGGAGGCACTGATCCCGGCGATGGGCTACATGGCCCTGCTGCGCAACCTGCGCAACTTCGACCAGACGGGTGTCTCCGACGAGAGCGCCGCCCGGGTCGCGGCCCGGCTGGCCGACCCGGGCGAGGTGGCCCGGTCGCGGCAGCTGCCCCTGCGGTTCCTCTCGGCGTACCGGACGGCCCCGTCGCTCCGTTGGGCATGGGCGCTGGAGCGTGCCCTGCAGGCCAGCCTCGCGGGCGTTCCGTCTCTGACGGGCCGCACGCTGGTGCTCGTCGACCGGTCCGGGTCGATGTTCACGTCGCTGTCGCGGCGCTCGGTGCTGACCCGTGCGGACGCCGCGGCGGTGTTCGGTGCCGCGCTGGGCGTGCGGGCCACATCGGCCGACCTGGTCGAATTCGGTACGCAGAGCGCACCGGTCCGGTTCCGCCGGGGCGACTCGGTGCTGAAGGTGGCCGAACGGATGGGCAACCTCGGTGGCACCAACACGGCCGAGGCGGTGCGGCGCCACTACCGCGGCCACGACCGGGTCGTGATCGTCACCGACGAGCAGGCCTGGGCCGGTTGGCGGGGTGCAGACCCCACGAAGGCGGTGCCGGCGAGCGTGCCGGTCTACACCTTCAACCTGGCGGGCTACCAGTACGGCCACGGCCCGTCCGGCGCTGGAAACCGGCACACCTTCGGTGGCCTGAGCGACCAGGGTTTCGCCGCGATCCCGCTCCTGGAGGCGGGACGCGACCAGCGCTGGCCGTTCTGAAAGTCGCGGCGGCCCCCTGCGACACGCAGGGGGCCGCGCATCCCGTGTCCTACTCGCCCCAGAAAGGAGCTGCCCACTCGGGCAGACTGAGCGCGTGCTTCTGACCGTTTCGACCACCCACCTCCCGGCGACCGACCTCGGCTACCTCCTGCACAAGCACCCCGACCGCGTGCAGGAGTTCGACCAGTCCTTCGGCACGGCGACGGTCTTCTACCCGGAGGCGACCGACGAGCGGTGCACGGCGGCGCTGCTGCTCGACGTGGACCCGGTGCGCCTGGCGCGCTCGCGCGGCAGGAAC
>DASVBF010000370.1:0-13472 GCA_036375975.1 Nocardioidaceae bacterium
TTGAAGTATTACGACAACCACCCCCGAAGGAGTGAATCATCAACACTCTCAGAGAATCCATCCAGGCTAGAAAAGACCCACGCCAAAACGCAGGCCGTCTAACCTAAAGGAATCAAACAACCAGCAGACACCCAGAAACCACAACCACAGTCCCCGGCAGCCTACCGACTGGCGTTACAAACTAATTCGTCGACTTTTAACACACTGTTGAGTTCTCAAGAATCAAACGCACACCAACCTCAACCCTCACAGGCCTCAGTCCGGGGCAACCTGACCAAACTTACCGGATCGAGCCGGGCCGAACAAGTCGACCCCGCCGCCACCGGGGACCCACAGGCTCATCAGCCCGAAGGCCGCCGTCGCGCTCGAGGCGCGGCTGCTGCCACCCGAGAAGGTGAGTGTGTGGGGGCGTCTCCGGAGCCGTCCACCCGGCCTTTCGGCCTTGCGTCCTGCCGCTCCCGGCGACAAGAAGAACATTACGTTTCCCTTGCCAGCAACGCAAATCGTCGTGGCGTGGGCGTCCTCACGACCGGTGGCGACGTTCGCCGCGGGACCTCGAAGAGCCTCGGATGGACGGCTCAGCTCTCCACGAGCTCCACTCCCGCCAAGTGCTTCTTGCCGCGGCGAAGCACGAGCCAGGTGCCGCCGATCAGGTCGTCGCCGGACGGGACGTGTTCCGGGTCCTCCACCCGCCGGTTGTTCAGGTAGGCCCCGCCCTCTGCAATCGTGCGCCTGGCGGCGCCCTTGCTCGCCACAAGGCCGGTGTCGACGAAGAGGTCCACGATGCCGGGCATGCCGTCCCCGCGTTTGACCTGCACCGATCCGGCCTCCCGGAGCGCCGCGCCCAGGGTGTGGACGCTGAGCTCGCTGAGGTCACCGGAGCCGAAGAGGGCGGCGGACGCGTCCTTGATGCGCCGGGTCTCCTCGGCGCCGTGCACCAGCGTGGTCACGTCGTCTGCCAACGCCCGTTGCGCCACGCGGAGGAAGGGCTTCTCGTGCGTCTGCGCCTCGAGCTCCTCGATCTCCTCCCGGGACCGGAACGTGTAGTACTTGAGCAGGTCGACGACGTCCCGGTCGTCGGTGTTGAGCCAGAACTGGTAGAAGGCGTACGGCGACGTCATCGACGCGTCCAGCCACACCGTGCCGGACTCCGTCTTGCCGAACTTCGTCCCGTCGGCCTTGGTGACCAGCGGCGTCGCGAGGGCGTTCACCCGGGCACCCTCGACGCGCCGGATCAGGTCAACGCCGGCGGTGATGTTCCCCCACTGGTCGCTCCCTCCCGTCTGGAGCGTGACGCCGAAGTCGCGGTAGAGGTTCAGGTAGTCCATGGACTGGAGCAGGACGTAGCTGAACTCCGTGTAGCTGATGCCGACCTCGAGCCGGGTCTTCACGACCTCGCGGGCGAGCATCCGGTTCACGGGGAAGTGCTTGCCGATGTCGCGGAGGAACTCGATGGTGGACAGGCCCGCGGTCCAGTCGTAGTTGTTGACCACCGAGGCGGCGTTGGAGCCCTCGAAGGACAGGAACCGTTCCAGCTGGCTCCGGACGTTCGCACTCCACTGCTTCACGGTGTCGAGGCTGTTCATCTGCCTCTCGCCGGCCTCCTTCGGGTCCCCGATCATCCCTGTCGCGCCACCGACGAGCCCGTACGGCTTGTGGCCGGCGTCCTGGAACCGCCTGAGGGTCAGGATCTGCAGCAGGTTGCCCATGTGAAGGCTGGGCGCCGTCGGGTCGAAACCGCAGTAGAGCTTGACCATGCTTTCGGACAGGTCGGCGCGCAAGGCGTCGAGGTCGGTCGAGTGCGCGACGAGGCCACGCCACTCGAGCTCGTCCAAGATGTGCAGGTCAGTGGTCACCACGGGTGCCTTTCATGCTTCGGTCGTACGACGACCGGCGCGGCCGTCGTGGGACATCCTCGTCCAAGCCTGCCCCATGAGCCGTGCACACCCACAACCGGATTCCGGCAGGACACGGTGACCCACACGTCCCGGCCGCCTCCGAGCCTCAGCCGTCGCTGGCCGTGATCATGCCGTAGTGGCCGTCGTACCTGATGTAAAGGACCCTTCCGCGACCGGTCTCGGGATCGAGGTAGAAGACGAACGGCTCCCCGCTCAGCTCCAGCCGGGTCGTCGCCTCCGGCTCGGACAGCGTCGGAGCCGACCCGACCATCTCGACGAGCGGCGCACTCTCGCCCTCGACAACGGCCTCACCCCGGATGGCGAACCGACCGTCGCCGTCGCGGTAGACGAGCGCGTCCTTGCCGGTCCGGATGTCGGTGAAGAGGTAGAAGTCGTGGCCGAGGAGCGCCATCTCGTACGCCGCCTCGTCCGGCGTCATGGGCGCCAGGGCAAAGGTCTTGCGTCGAAGGATCTCCCGCTCCTCGGGGTGTCTGGGGAACGACGACCCTCGTTCGGTGGGGAGGTCGCCGTGGCGCCAGGCCTTCTCGGACGCGATCCCGATCCAGCGGTGCCTGGTCCGTTTTCGGTCCTGGTACTGCACGAGGTTCTTGCGCAGCTTGTTCTCGAGAAGATCGACGGCGCCGGCCATGTCGGACGCGAGTGCATGGGCACGGATCTGGGTGCCGTTGACGTCGAGTGACGCCTCTGCGCGCGCCGGACGCTCCTGTGCGGGGTCTGGAGCGAGCGTGAGCACGACGCGGGCCGCGAGGACCGGATGGTTGGCGTAACCGGTCACGTGCTCGACCTTGCTGCGGGCGTAGTCGACCTCGCTCTCGGGCACCGGTCCCTTGAGCACCACGTCGATCGAGGGCGGAGCCAGCGTGGGCCTACGGCCGGACATCGTCGCCTCCCTCCGTCGACCCGTCGATGAGTGCCACGATCTGGTGCGGGAGGACCTTCCGGAGCTTCTCGAGCTCGCCCGGGCCGACATGGAGCCGCAGAACCCGGGCGGATGCCTCGACGGCGTACGCCGCCTCGGTCTCGCCGGCAAGCTGGCCGACGTCGGCGACCTTCTCGAGGAAGGTGTCGCGGTCGTGGTAGGGCAGCGGCACCGTGGTCGGGCGCCACCCCTCGAAGTAGACCCCCCGTAGGAACTCCGGCAGCTGGGCTGACAGATGCGCCGTCTCGGGCACGGGCAGCCGATCCCTCAACGTGTGGAGAAACCCGCGCAACACGCGCAGTGCGTACTTCTGGTCCTCCGGTCGGCCGAGCTCCTCAGCGAGCTCGTCCAGCCAACGACGGGACTTCTGCGCGCTCTCCTCGATCAGCGTGACAGCGGTTGTGGACACGATGGTCACCTCCATGTGCTCCCCCTGCTCTCTCCACGCTATTCACGCCGGAGTGGGACGGCACGGGTCGATGGTCCCTGGGATGCGGCGGTCCCGGGCGGGAGCGGTCAACCGACCGGCCTGAGCCTCAGGAGGCCGTCGCCGGAGACGGAGAAGGCGCTCCCGAGACGTCCCGAGACCTCGCTCAGGGTGTGTGCCAGCCAGTCGATGTCCGCCGGTTCAGCGGCCCACAGCCGCATCTTCCTGGCCTGGAAAGGCGCCATGGTCAGCTCCTCGAGCACGCCGGACCCGGCCGAGAAGCGCGGGAGGTAGAGCATGCGCAGGTCGTCACGGAACCCCTCGTAGCCGCTGATTCCCTCGTAGTCGTTCACGAGGTCACCGCAGCCGTACAGAACCAGCCGATCGCGATAGACCTCCACCGGGCGGGGGTGGTGCGACGAGTGGCCGTGTACGACGTGCACGCCGGCGTCGACGAGGCGGTGCGCGAAGCGCTGTTGCTCACGGGGCACGTCGTACCCCCAGTTGCTCCCCCAGTGCACGGAGACGACTCGGATGTCCCCGGCTCTCGCGTCCCGGAGCGTCGCATCGGCAACCATGTCCGCGGTGGCGGCCGAAAGGTCCTCGAGGAGCGCGACGCCAGGGCGATGTGGAGCGGCCGCCCAGCCGGGCGGGACGCCGCTCGAGACGTGGGCGACCGAGCACACCACGACGCGGTTCTCGGCGCCGGCGACGATCACGGGGGCCCAGGCCTCATCGGCGTCGATACCTGCCCCGGCAGACCTGAGGTGTGCGTCGCGCAGGGTCGTCAGGGTCTCGACGAGCCCTGGACGGCCGTGGTCGAGGACGTGGTTGTTGGCGAGAGTCCAGACATCGGCCCCCGCGGCCTCGAGACACGGCACGTTGGCAGGACTCATCCGGTAATGGACCGCCTTCCGTGGGGCGATCTCCTCACTGCGGGTGACGCTCGTCTCGAGGTTCATGACGCGAACGGCCGGTCCGGCGTCGTCCATCACGCGGAGCGCCTCGCCCCAGGGCCAGGTCGCCTCCACGGGCATCGGGACCTGCCCGTTGACCTGCTCCGCGAGGTCGACGTACGACCGGGCATCCCCGACGTAACGCTCGTGCAGCCGCGGAGATCCGGGGTGCGGCAGGATCTGGTCGATCCCGCGCCCCGTCATCACGTCACCAGCAAGGATCAGGGTGGTCCCGTCGCCCATGTCTCCAGGCTAGGCGTGGGCCGCCTACGGCTAGGGCCTTCCGGGGAGCCGCTTGGCGGGCCGGTACACCGACACGGTGGGCTCGTCGGCGAGCCAGAACCTCCACGGGTGGTCTGCGGCATGACGCAGCCCGACTCGCGGGCCCGTGCTGACCTCTCCGGGCGCCTGAGCGGCCTCGTGCAGGGTGAGCGTCAGCGGTCCTTCTCCCAGGAACGCGCCGTTGCAGGTCAGGTCGATCCCGAGCGCCTGGCACAGTCGTGCCGGCCCTCGAGCAAGGTCGCGGTCCGGCCCGTTGCGACGTCGGCTTCGGGCCAGCTCCACTCCCTCGACCACCTCCCCCGCCCGCAGAAGGACGGCGGAGGCGTGCCCGGTCTCCCCCACGACCACGTTGCAGCAGTAGTGCATCCCGTAGGTGAAGTAGACGTAGAGGTGACCCGCCGCGCCGAACATCACCTGGTTGCGCGCCGTGCGACCCCGGTAGGCGTGTGACCCGGGGTCCTGCTCGCCGGCGTAAGCCTCCACCTCGGTGAGCCGGACCGCGACCGCCCCGTCCTCCGTCTCGTGCCGGAGCACGCCACCGAGCAGGGTCGGGGCGACCTCGAGGACCGGCCCGGACAGGCGGTCAGCCAAGCCAGGCACGGTGCTGGACCACGACTGCACTGACCTCGTCGAGCTGTTCGGACACCCGGTCGACGGCGGTGCCGCCCCGGGCCGACCGGGAGGCGATGGAGCCCTCGACGGTGAGCACCTCGCGAACGGCCGGTGTCAGGCGCGGCGAGATCGCGGCGAGCTGCTCGTCCGAGAGCTCGTCCAGCTCGCAGCCGAGCTCCTCACATGTGCGGACACAGGCGCCGGCGACCTCATGCGCGACACGGAAGGGCACGCCCTCGCGGACGAGCCACTCGGCGACATCGGTGGCGAGCGAGAACCCCTGGGGCGCGAGGTCCTCCATGCGCTGCGTACGGAAGCGGAGCGTCGCCGTCATGCCGGTGAAGGCGGGGAGCAGCACCTCCAGGGTGTCGACCGAGTCGAAGACCGGCTCCTTGTCCTCCTGGAGATCGCGGTTGTACGCCAGCGGGAGCGCCTTCAGCGTCGCCAGCAGCCCGGTGAGGTTGCCGACGAGGCGTCCGGCCTTGCCCCGGGCCAGCTCTGCGATGTCGGGGTTCTTCTTCTGCGGCATGATGCTCGACCCGGTCGAGTACGCGTCGTCGAGATCAACGAAGCCGAACTCCTTGGTGGCCCAGAGGATCACCTCCTCGGCGAACCTGGAGACGTCGACCCCGATCATCGCGAGGACGAAGGCCAGCTCGGCGACGAAGTCGCGCGCCGCCGTGCCGTCGATCGAGTTCGGGCTGGAGTCCGTGAAGCCGAGATCGCGTGCCACTTGTTGCGGGTCGAGGCCCAGCGAGGACCCGGCCAGCGCACCGGAGCCGTACGGCGAGTCGACGGCGACCCGGGCGTCCCAGTCCCGGATCCGTGAGACGTCGCGCAGCAGCGGCCAGGCGTGGGCGAGCAGGTGGTGTGACAGGAGCACCGGCTGGGCGTGCTGGAGATGGGTGCGACCCGGCATCGGCGCCCCGAGGTGTTGCCGGGCCTGTGCCGCGAGCGCGTCCACGAGGTCGAGCACGTGGCCGGTCACCACCCGTGCGTGGTCGCGGAGGAAGGCCTTGAACAGCGTGGCGACCTGGTCGTTCCGCGACCGCCCCGCACGGAGCCGACCGCCGAGCTCGGGACCGACCTCCTCGATCAGCAGCCGTTCGAGCGCGCCGTGGACGTCCTCGTCCGAGTCGGCCGGCAGGGCGTCCCCGGAGGTCACCTTCGCCAGAAGCGAGTCCAGACCGGTGAGCAGACCGGACAGCTCGTGGTCGCTCAGGAGCCCGGCCCGGTGCAGCACCCTCGCGTGTGCCTTCGACGCTGCCAGGTCGTACGGCGCGAGCCGCCAGTCGAAGTGGGTCGACTTCGACAAGGCTGCGAGCGCGTCCGACGGGCCGCCGGCGAACCGGCCGCCCCACAGCGCCCCGGAGATTGTCTTCGAGTCTTCGCTCACGTCGTCCTTCGTATCAGGTGGTGGTCGAGACGATCGGCAGGCCGGGCGGACACCCGCCCGCGCTGCCCGTCAGTCGTTCCCGGACTCCATGGCCGCGAGGTCGAGTGCCTCCTCGTCGAGGTCACCCGGCGCGATGGGGTTCTCGGCGATCCGGTTCGCGCCACCCGGCTCGAGCGCGCCGAGGAGGTTCCCGTGCTCGACCAGCACGTGACCCTGGTCCTGCGGCTGCAGGGCGTACATCTCCAGCTTCGAGCGCGAGTCGGCGATGTCCAGGTTGCGCATGGTGAGCTGTCCGATCCGGTCGATCGGACCGAAGGCAGCGGACTCGACGCGCTCCATCGACAGCTTGTCCGGGTGGTAGGAGAACCCCGGGCCCTCGGTGCGAACGATCGTGTAGTCCTCGCCCCTGCGCAGGCGAAGGGTCACCTCGCCGGTGACGACGGAGGCCACCCAGCGCTGGATCGACTCCCGCAGCATGAGCGCCTGCGGGTCCAGCCAACGGCCCTCGTAGAGGAGCCGGCCCAGCCGGCGGCCCTCGGCCATGTAGTTGCCGATCGTGTCCTCGTTGTGGATCGCGTTGAGAAGGCGCTCGTAGGTGATCCAGAGCAGCGCCATCCCCGGTGCCTCGTAGACACCCCGCGACTTGGCCTCGATGATCCGGTTCTCGATCTGGTCGGACATGCCGAGCCCGTGGCGTCCGCCGATCTCGTTCACGGCGTGCACGAGGTCGACGGGGTCGTCGTAGCGCTTGCCGTTCACGGCGACGGGACGGCCCTGCTCGAACCGGACCGAGACCTCCTCGGGCTCGATCGCGACTGCCGGATCCCAGAACTTGACCCCCATGATGGGCTCGACGGACTCCAGGGAGACGTCAAGGTGCTCGAGCGTCTTCGCCTCGTGGGTGGCGCCCCAGATGTTGGCGTCGGTGGAGTACGCCTTCTCCTTGCTGTCCCGGTAGGGCAGGCCGCGCTCGGTGAGCCAGTGGCTCATCTCGTTGCGGCCGCCGAGCTCATGGACGAAGTCGGCGTCCAACCACGGCTTGTAGATGCGCAGCGACGGGTTCGCGAGGAGCCCGTAACGGTAGAAGCGCTCGATGTCGTTTCCCTTGAACGTCGACCCGTCCCCCCAGATGTCGACGCCGTCCTCGTGCATCGCGCGGACCAGCATCGTGCCGGTCACCGCTCGTCCCAGCGGGGTCGTGTTGAAGTAGGCGCGGCCCCCGGAGCGGATGTGGAAGGCACCGCAGGCCAGCGCCGCGAACCCCTCCTCCACGAGGGCGTGGCGACAGTCCACCGCTCGGGACAGCTCGGCGCCGTACTTCAGTGCGCGGTCGGGCACGCCGGAGATGTCGGGCTCGTCGTACTGGCCGATGTCGGCCGTGTAGGTGCACGGCACCGCGCCCTTCTCGCGCATCCACGCCACGGCCACCGAGGTGTCGAGGCCGCCGGAGAAGGCGATGCCGACATGTTCGCCGACGGGCAGGGAGGTCAGGACCTTGCTCACGTTTGACAACCTTCTTCGTGGTCGGTGTTGAGACGTCGTTCTTGGGCCGAGCGGCGATCCGGGCACGGGGTCGTGTTCGGGGCTCCACCCGCCCGGTGCACCCGGCTCAGGGGTGGAGGCCTGATACGCCGGAGGTGCTGTGGTGATGGTTTGCCAGCGCCAGCAGCCTCTGCACCAGGGCTGCCCCGCCGACCGGGTCCCGGCTGATGACCAGGACGGTGTCGTCGCCGGCCACGGTGCCGAGAATCTCCGCGACCTCTGCCTTGTCGAAGGCCGAGGCGAGGAACTGCGCCGCGCCGGGCGGGGTGCGCAGGAGTGCCAGGTTGGCGGAGGAGTCGGCCGAGACCATGAGCTCGGCCAGAAGACGGGCCAGTCGGGCCTCTGCGGCACCGCTTTCCCCGCCTGGCCGGGGGGTGCGATCGCCGCCCTCCGCCGGGACGGCGTAGACCAGCGCTCCGCTCGGGATGCGCACCTTGACCGCGTCGAGCTCCACCAGGTCACGCGACAAGGTCGCTTGCGTGACGTGGACGCCTGACTGCGCGAGAAGCTCGGCAAGCTCGGTCTGCGACCGGACCTGATGCCTGCCGAGGATGTCGACGATCCGCTGCTGCCGGGCGTTCTTGGTCATCGGCACGGCGGTCGTGGCGTGGCTCGACTCGGTCATCGCGGCACCTCCCCCTCCCCCAGCAGCCAGGTGAGCAGCGCCTTCTGAGCGTGCAGCCGGTTCTCGGCCTCGTCCCAGACGACGCTGTGCGGCCCGTCGATCACGTCCGCGGCGATCTCCTTGCCCCGGTAGGCGGGGAGGCAGTGCAGGACGATCACACCGTCCGAGGCCTTGGAGAGGAGATCTTCGGTCAGTGAGTACGGCCGGAACGGCTGGCTGCGAGCCTCCGCCTCGTCCTCCTTGCCCATCGACACCCAGGTGTCCGTGGCCACGACGTCCGCGCTCGACACTGCCTGGCGGGGGTCGCTCTGGTACGACGCGGAGCCGCCTGTCCCGGCCGCGATCTCCCGGGCCCGGGCCAGGACCGACGGGACCGGCTCGTAGCCTTCGGGTCCGCTGACCGTGACGTGCATGCCGGCGGTGGCACCGCCCAGGAGGTACGAGTGCGCCATGTTGCTGGCCGCGTCGCCGAGGAAGGTGAGCCGCCGACCGGCGAGGTCGCCCTGGTGCTCTTGGACGGTCAGCAGGTCGGCGAGCACCTGGCAGGGGTGGAAGGAGTCGGTCAGGGCGTTGACGACCGGGACCCCGGCGTACTCCGCCATCTCCTCCAGGCTCGACTGCTCGAAGGTCCGCCAGACGATCGCCGAGGACTGACGCCCCAGGACCCGGGCGGTGTCGGCGACGGACTCACGCTTGCCGACCTGGGCGAGACGCGCGTCGACGACCATCGGGAAGCCGCCGAGCTGGGCGACGCCGGAGGTGAATGACGCCTGGGTGCGCAAGGTGGGCTTGTCGAAGAGGATCGCCACCGTCTGGGGTCCCTCCAGCGGCCTGGCGCTGAACG
Source organism: Nocardioidaceae bacterium (assembly GCA_036375975.1). Taxonomy (GTDB): domain Bacteria; phylum Actinomycetota; class Actinomycetes; order Propionibacteriales; family Nocardioidaceae; genus Nocardioides_C. The sequence continues at coordinate 9,523 of DASVBF010000370.1, forward strand.
GCGCGGCCTTCAGCCTGGCCGCGAGCGACAGGACCTCAGCCTGCTCGGCAGGGGTGAGGTCGTCGTCACGGAGGAAGTGCCGGGTCACGACCCCTCCTCCGCGAACGCCTCGTCGAGGATCCCCGGCCACGCCTTCACGAACGACGCCGCCTCCTCGTCGGTCAGCACCAGCGGGGGCGCGAGTCGGATCCGGTCCGGGGCGCAGTCGTTGATGATGAAGCCCTGCTCGAGCGCCGCGGCGACCGCCTTCGACGCCACCGGCTGTGCAAGGTCGATGCCGATGAGGAGCCCGGCCTGTCGGATCTCGGTGACCCGCTCGTCCCTCAGCCCCTCGGCGAGCGCTGCCCCGACCCGCTGCACGTGCTCGAGGAGGTCGTCCTGCTCGATGATGTCGATCACCGCGAGAGCGGCCGCCGCGGCGACCGGGTTGCCACCGAAGGTGGTCCCGTGGTTACCGGGCTGCAGGAGGTGGCCGCACTCCCCGACCGCGATGCAGGCGCCGATCGGGATGCCCCCGGCGAGCCCTTTGGCCAGGGTGACGAGATCGGGGGTGACCCCGCTGTCGCTGTGGGCGAACCAGACGCCTGTGCGGCCCATGCCGGTCTGCACCTCGTCGAACCAGAGGAGAGCACCGTGACGGCTGGTGATCTCCCGTGCCGCCCGGAGATAGCCCTCGGGCGGGACCACGACGCCCGCCTCGCCCTGGATCGGTTCGAGGACGACCGCGGCGGTCTCGTCCGAGACGGCTTCGGCAAGCGCGTCTGGGTCCCCGTACGGCACGAACGTCACACCTGGCGGCAGCGGCTCGAAGGGTTCCCGGTAGGCCGCCTTGGAGGTCAGGGCAAGCGACCCCATGGTCCGTCCGTGGAAGCTGCCCTCGGCAGCGACGACCTGCGTCCGGCCGGTCCGCCGGGTGAGCTTCAAGGCCGCCTCGTTGGCCTCGGCGCCGGAGTTCGCGAAGAAGACGCGTCCCTCGACGCCGAGCAGACCGAGGAGTCGCTCGGCCAGGGTCACCTGAGGCTCGGTCGCGAAGAAGTTCGAGACGTGCCCGAGCGTCGACAGCTGCTCGGTGACGGCGGAGACCAGACCCGGGTGGGCGTGACCAAGGGCGTTCACGGCGATGCCGCCGAGCAGGTCGAGGTACTCCTTGCCCTCCACGTCCCAGACGCGGGCGCCCTCGCCGCGGACCAGGACCGCCTTGGGCCTGCCGAAGGTGTTCATGAGTGCGTTGGCGTAGCGCTCCTGGACCGCCTCGCTGCTGGGGTCGCTCCTGTCGGTCATGACTTGTCCGCCTTCCTCAGTGCCGTCCGCACCGTGGTCTCGACGCCGGGAAGGACCTGGGTCCCCACTCCCTCGTCGGTGAAGATCTCGAGCAGCACGGCATGGGGCTCACGGCCGTCCACGACCGTCGTGCGCGGCACCCCGCCCTTGATGGCGTCGAGGCAGGCCTGCATCTTCGGGACCATGCCGCTGGCCAGGGTCGGCATCAGCTCAGCGAGGGCCTCGGGGCTGATCTGCGCGATCACGTCGTCGCTGTCGGGCCAGTCGCGGTAGAGGCCCTCGACGTCGGTGAGCACGAGCAGCTTCTCGGCGCCCAGCGCGGCGGCGAGAGCGCCCGCTGCGGTGTCGGCGTTGACGTTGTGGACCACGCCGTTCTCGTCCGGAGCGACCGACGAGATCACGGGGATCCGGCCCGCCTCGATGAGGTCGCGCACGGCCTCGGGGCGCACTGCCTCCACCTCGCCGACCAGGCCGAGGTCGACCTCCTCACCGTCCACGACGGTGCTGGCGGCCTTGGCGGTGAACAGCCCGGCGTCCTCGCCGGAGAGCCCCACGGCGAGTGGGCCGTGCTGGTTGAGCAGGCCGACGAGCTCGCGGCCGACCTGGCCGACGAGCACCATGCGCACCACGTCCATGGCCTCCGGCGTGGTGACCCGGAGGCCGCCTCGGAACTCCGACTGGATGTCGAGGCGGTCGAGCATCCTGCTGATCTGGGGGCCACCGCCGTGCACGACGACCGGCCGGAAGCCGGCGTACCGCAGGAAGACGATGTCCTCGGCGAAGGCGCGCTTGAGGTTGTCGTCGGTCATGGCGTTGCCGCCGTACTTCACCACGATCGTCCTGCCGTGGTACTTCTTCAGCCAGGGCAGCGCCTCGGCGAGAGTCGCGGCCTTCGCGGTGGCCTGTTTCCACTCCGCCGGGCTCTTCCCCACCTGCGGCGTGATGTCTTCGGGGAGGTTCATGTCGTGCGTCCTCAGCTCGAGTAGGCGGAGTTCTCGTGGACGTAGGCGTGCGTGAGGTCGTTCGTCCAGACGGTGGCTCGAGCCTCGCCGGCCTTGAGGTCGATGGTCACGGACACCTCGCGGCCGCTCAGGTCGACCAGGTCTGGCGACTCGGCGGGCTCGGACGCCCGGCAGACCCACACCCCGTTCATCGCGACATCGAGGTCCGCCGGGTCGAACTCGGCCGAGGTCGTCCCGATGGAGGCCAGGACCCGGCCCCAGTTCGGGTCCTTGCCGAACACGGCGGTCTTGAACAGGTTGCTCCGGGCCACCGAGCGCCCCACCTCGACCGCATCGTCCTCGTCGGCGGCGTTCAGCACCGTGATCGCGATCTCGTGGTCCGCGCCCTCAGCGTCGGCGAGGAGCTGCATCGCGAGGTCGGTGCACGCCCGGCTCAGCGCCTCGGTGAAGTCCTCGACTGTCGGGGTGATCCCCGAGGCCCCGCTCGCGAGCAGGGTCACAGTGTCGTTGGTGGACATGCAGCCGTCGGAGTCGAGGCGGTCGAAGCTGACCCTGGTCGCGGCCCGGAGCGCCTTGTCGGCGTCCGTTGCCGTGATCTTCGCGTCGGTCGTGAGTACGACGAGCATGGTGGCGAGCTGCGGGGCCAGCATCCCGGCGCCCTTCGCGATGCCGCCGATGCTCCATCCGCTCCCCTCGACGACGACCTGCTTGCTCACCGAGTCGGTCGTCATGATCGCCTCGGCGGCGTCAGGTCCGCCGTCGGTGGACAGCGCCGCGGCGCACGCGTCGACACCGGCCAGCAGGACGTCACGGTCGTTCTTCAGCCCGATCAGCCCGGTGGAGCAGACGACCACGTCGATCGCACCGACGCCGAGGGCTTCGGCCGTCCGCTCGGCGACGGCATGGGTCGTCTGGAACCCCTCCGCCCCGGTGTAGCAGTTCGCGCCGCCGGAGTTGAGGATCACCGCACGCACCACGCCGTCCTTGACGACCTCCTGGCTCCACAGGATCGGGTTCGCCTTGCAGCGGTTCGCAGTGAACACCGTGGCGGAGCTGTGGTCGGGCCCGTCGTTGACGACGAGCGCCATGTCCTTCGCACCGGAGTCCTTGAGACCGGCGGGCACGCCCGACGCGCGGAAGCCCTTCGGGGCGGTGACGGTCATGCGTGGGCCCCCGGCTGCTGGGAGCGACGCGGGCGGCTCTCGAGGGTGGGGTTCACGGCGCTACTCCTACGGTGGTGAGTCCGGTGGTCTCGGGAAGCCCGAGGGCGAGGTTCATGCACTGGACGGCCGCGCCGCCGGTGCCCTTGGCCAGGTTGTCGACGGCACCGACGGCGACGAGCCGACCGGCGGCTGCGTCGACGGTGACCTGGACGTGCACGGCGTTCGACCCGAAGACCGACTTGGTCTGGGGCCACTGTCCCTGGGGCAGGAGGTGGAGGAACGGCTCGTCCTTGAAGGCGAGCTCGTAGACGGCACAAGCCTCCTCGGCGGTGACCCCGCTGCGGAACGGTGCCGAGCAGGTGGCCAGGATGCCGCGCGGCATCGGCACCAGGAGCGGCGTGAAGGAGACCCTCACGTCGCGGTCGGTGAGGCCGGAGAGGTTCTGGGTGATCTCCGGAGTGTGCCGGTGGGTGCCGCCGACGCCGTACGCGCTCGCCGAGCCCATCACCTCCGAGCCGAGCAGGTTCGGCTTGGGCGCCTTCCC
>DASVBF010000385.1:0-3848 GCA_036375975.1 Nocardioidaceae bacterium
TTCGCCGACGAGGGGTACGTCGCCATGGGCGTGGACCTCTTCGAAGGTCGCAACCGCGCGGTCTGCATGGCCAGGATGCTGGCTGGCGGGTTGGCAGGGAATCTGGACTACTACGGTGTCCCGGCGCTGAAGGAAGCACTCGCTGCCCTCGCCGATCGTCGTGAGGTGGACAGCGACCGGATTGGTGCCGTGGGGTTCTGTCTGGGCGGCTCGATCGTCTTGACCTGGGCCTGCTCCGATCAGCGGCTCAGCGCGATCGCCCCGTTCTATGGGGCTGCGCCAAGACCACGTGAGGCCATCCGTCGGCTGTGCCCGGTGGTCGGGTCCTGGCCTGGCAAGGACTTCACCACCAAGGCTGCCGGGATCCTGGAGACCGAGCTCACCGCTGCCGGGGTTCCCCATGACCTGAAGGTGTATCCGGGCGCCAAACACTCCTTCTTCAATGACCAGTGGCGAAACTACCAACCTGAAGCGGCTGCGGACGCCTGGCGACGCGTGCTTCAGTTCTTCGACAAGCAACTCCGCCCTAACACGGCCAGATCCTGAAAGCCCGTCAACGTACAGATCTACCCCGTTAGGGAGACCGCAACTGCCGACTGGCGGTGCCTGCCACCGTCCTCGGATCACGGCGAGGACTCGGTCGGACCGGAGTTGGCGGCGGGCCGGCGGTAGATGTCCTGCCACGGGTGCTCACCGTGACCGGACTCGATCCAACCGTCATTGCGGATCATCGTTCGGAGCTCAACCAGCGCCTGCTCCATCCCGGGTGCCCACTCCTCACGCGGGAGCATCGTCTTGCCGAGCGGGAGCCTGCCCCAGCTGTACGGGGCAGCGAAGGCCGGGCTCTGGTACAGCAGCCGATCACCGACCAGAGCCACGAAGTGCCACATCTGGGTCTCCGAGGACAACAGCCCCAGCATCGACGTCCACACCGATCGGGTCGCGGCGTCCTCCAGTTCTACCGCAAGCGTCTCTTCGGTTGCCATGAGGACCTCCAGCCGCAGTTTCCAGGGACCTGCAGTTCAAAGGTGCTGCGGTCCCACCCCCTTACCGACAGAGTCGAAGGGCTCTCTCGAGATGAGACCACCGGTCCGCATCGGCCATGTCGGTGGCGCCCAAGCGCACTAAGGAGCGTCACCGGTCGGTCCTTGGGCAGACTCGGGTCGGGTACGCGCCGGCGGGTGACCGCTCAGACGCACGGGACGAGTGAAGCCCCGGTCGTGCCGAGATCCGGGCCTCTGTCCCTAGAGTCTGGAGGGATCGTTTGGACGTAGGAGTGGGTGAGGGTCGTGGAGAACCGGGATTCGAGGACTGGCAGCTCACGGGTCTACGTGGACATGGTGGGAGACCTCTTCCACGCGGGTCACGTGTCGCTGCTCCGCGAAGCTCGACAGCATGGGGACTGGTTGGTCGTCGGCGTACTGTCCGACGACACCGCAGCGTCGTACAAGCGGCGTCCCATCATGAGCCTTGCCGAGCGCGTCGCAGTGATTGAGTCGTGCAGGTACGTCGACGAGGTCATCGAGGACTCGCCATTCCAGTTGAGTGAGGAGTTCCTCGCAGAGCACAACATCGCCACTGTTGTCCACGGCGATGACTTGTCCCCCCGGGACGCAGTGCTCGTATACGGCCCGGCCGCGGCAGCAGGAAAGCTCCAGTACGTTCACCGCACGACAGAGATCTCGACTACCCAGTTGATCCAGCGGGTGCTTGCAGCGACCTCGTCAAGTCCCTGAAGGCGGTGAGCGACTGCACCTGCCGCGGTTGGTGGGCGCGCAGTCATGCCGACGACAAGTCGGCCCGTCGCATGGCCTCCGCCGCGTCATTGGTAGAGCGAGAGGACGTCCGCGAGGTGGGGGCGGATGATGTCGACCAGGCGTTGGTGGGTCTCATCGTCCGCGGCGATGATGAGGCCGCGACCGTCTTCCAGCGGCTCACCAGCGAGGTCGGTGACCACGCATCCAGCGCTGCGGCAGAGCGCTATCCCTGCCGTGTAGTGAACGTTCTCGACGAATAGCCCGTCGCTGACGTAGCCGGTGCGTCGTCCCGCGGCGACCCATGCGACTGCCAGCGTCGTCGACATCACCCGAGGACCGAACGCTGACCTGAATGCAGGGTCAGTCAACAACTGCGGCCCGAGAAATGGCCTGGCGATGGGTCCATCACAGTTGATGTCGACGAGTCGCGACTGGGTCGACGGAGTGAGTGCCTCATCGGATCCGCCACGACGCAAGAACGCGCCGCGGTCGTCAGCCCAGAAGAACTCGTTGGCGATGGGGTCCGCGGAGACGCAGGCAACTGTCGACTTGTCCTCGTCGAGGAGGGCCACGTTCACTGCCACGAGGGGTGTCTGCGCCGCGAAGTTGAGAGTTCCACACAGGGGGTCGACGAGCCATTGCCGCGTTCTGGGCCCACCGGTGCTGCCAGATTCCTCTCCGATACGAGCGTCCGCGGGACGGGCCGACTCAATGACTCCGAGGATCACGCGCTCGGCTTCGAGGTCAACGTCGGTAGCGAAGTCGGAACCAGACTTCGCGTGGCGGGTCAATTCTGTGCCATAGGCGGCCCGAACCACTGCGGCACCAGCCTGAGCCGCGGCCAGGGCAACTTCCATGTCGGGTCGTTGATGGCACATGAGGACATCCTGCACGCCGCCCTCTACCGAGACACAGAACGACCTCGCCGCAGTTAGGGAGGCGGCAAGTCGCGGTCAAGGCCGCCGCTGCTCCATCTACATCGAGAGTCGCCTGTTCTGCGCCCACGCTGAGAAGACTGGGTGAACGTGATCGAAGAAAGCCGACTTAGCCCGGGTGTAGTCGTCGTAGTCGGCCTTACCGGCATTCTGCTCGGACAGCCATCGCTTGGTGTTCTCGTATGTCTGCCGCGCATCCGGGTGTGCCCGCAGCCAGTCACGAAACCACACGGTGTAATGCCCCCAAGGCGAATCGGCGCGGCGAATGTGCAGGATCGTGGAGCGACGCCGATCGAAGTAGAGCCGCTTCTCCCAAACTTCGTCCGGAACGTCTTCATCACCGCGCGGAATGTCACGCGCGACGCCAGGGGAGTCCGGTCGCGCTCCTCGAGCTTGTTCAAGACCGAGCGGTGCCAGACGCGGCACGAGGTCGGCGTGACTCGGAAGAGGCAAGATCCGGACTTGGAGGTCGATGAACGGCTTCGCGGCGAGCCCGGGCACTGAGGTGGACCCGATGTGATCGAAGGCCCCCTCGTCGGCTCCGTCAAGATCATGCATGGCCGCTCTGACCTGTTCAAGACACTGCCTGGCTCGCGCTGCCCATTCGGGGTCCGGCTCAGACAGAGCGGCAGGGTTGCTCTGAGGCATGCGGTTACCGTAGCCACTCTCATGCTGCGGGTGGCGTGCCTGCCACCCGCTCATTCCGTGGTGGGTCGATGGCTACTGCCCCGTGCGCCACGGCTGAGGTGGGAGCATCATCTAGTGACCTAGGCCCGACCTCGCCCGAGACCCTGACTGTCGATCAGGCGTATCGGGTCGGCGGCTCTCTCCTGGCCGTCACGAACCGCGCACCCCCGAACCTGCGCACTGGAGATGAAGTCCATCGAATGCACCCGTCCGGACAGAACGGGGTGGCGTTCAGGAGACGCGGCATGACGTGGGGCGTGCGAGGCGAAGGGGGCCTGCCGGGTCAGACCTTGATCCGAGCTGAGGTCGGGTCATACATCGGCCGCAGCGACACCTCGACCGGGTGCCGGACGCCGGCGATGTCGACTTGCCAGGTTCCGGCCTCGATCCAGTCCGGGGTGACCGGCTCGCCGCCGCCGGACACCATGGCCAGCCCGACCGCCCCACCGAGCGTCCAGCCGTACGACGC
>DASVBF010000012.1:0-8276 GCA_036375975.1 Nocardioidaceae bacterium
GCGGGCCAGCGCGGCGTCGTTCCTCCCCCACCGGGCCCGGCGGCCGAAGGCTGCAAGGAGGTCGGCCTGGGGGTCTCCTGTCCCCGGCACTCGGGGCCCGATCGCTCCGGCGGAGCGGTAGATCTCCTCGCGGTCGCGGAACCAGGCGCTCACCGCTGCGACCAGGTGCGGATCCAACCTGGCGTCCGCACCCGTCGCCACCGCGAGATCCCAGGCGTGCACCAGGTGGTCGGCAGCCAGCTGCCGGACGTACTCGTCCGCCTCCTCGTCGCCGTAGGAGAGGTGGACCCTGTGTCCGCTCGGAAGTCTCTCGGCGACGACCGAGACGGCTTCCTTGGCGGCATCGAGCGCCGAGACGACGGGGGCGTCGCCGAGAAGATCCCCCTCCAACCGGTCGCCGACCTGGTCGATGGTCTGCCCCTCCATCAGCGGGACCGTCCACAGGTCTTCACCTACCACGTGGTTCACCAGGTCCCGCACGGTCCAACCCGCGCATGGGGTCGGCGCGTCCCACTGGTCCTCGGAGACGCCGTTCACCCGGGTGGCCCAGCACTCGACGGTTCGGTGGTAAAGCGTGTTGAGATCCATGTGCGCCTCCCTCGGCCCCGCACTGCCCAGGGTGCTCGCATCACGCCCGGCGAGTCCAGAGGGAGGAGGCGGGAGCCCCGTGGATGGCGCGCAGGTCCGCCGTGGAGCCACTCAGCAGTTGGAGAACCCGCTGCCCCACTCCCACCAGATCACCTTCCTGAGCTGCGGATCCGGCGGTCTCCGCCCGGAAGCTGCCGTCACGACGGCTGAGGCCAGCTCGCGCACCGACACCTGATGGGTGGTCGAGGCGCGCCTGAGCTGCGTGAACGCCTGCTCCGGGAGGACACACTGCGCCAGGGCGATGACGCCCTTCGCCTGCTCGATGATCGGACGGGTGACGAGGGTCTCGGCCAGATGGTCTTCGAAGTCGTCGCTGTGCATATACGGAACGGCTCGCCTCCTGCTCGCTCGTCCCTCCCCAACTGTTGCTGTCTCCATGTATCCAGAGGGATAAACCTCCGGAAATGGACCAACCCCGCCGGGCGTCTCGGGTCACCCGGCGGGGTCAGTGCATCAATCATTGCACCGGGTCGGTCAGGTGTCCCGGAAATACGGAAACTCGCGAATCACTGGTCAGGTCAGCCAGCCCTGGGACAACGCATCCGTGGCGGTCCGGCGACCCAGGTCGATGCCCGCTGCGAAGTACTCCTCGTCGAAGAACAGGTAGCTGAGCAGCTCGCGCCGGCCCACGCCGTCGCCGGCCCCCCGGATCGCTCGACCCAGCAGCCAGTTGTCCATCTCGGTCAGCCACCCGACACCGCCCGTCCGGCGAGAGAACACCTCCGCGGCAACCCGACCCATCTCACCCGGTGGCGGCGACACAGTCATGACCTCGACGCGTCGGTACGGCGCGCCGGAGCTCCTCACCAGCTTGCCCGGCCCGTTCGCGGACGAGACCTGGGCGACGAGCCGGTTCGTCCGCCGAAGCGACAGGAGGTCTTCGGTGGTCCGGTCCGCGAGCGCCGCGGTCAGCACCTGCGCCGCGGCATCGGCGATGTCCGGGCTCGAGCCGGCCGGGTTCGGCAGCGGCGCGGCGTAGGTGGTCGCGGTCGCCGAGACAACGACGATCCGCGTGGCACCCAGACCCACCGCAGGGTGCAGCGGAGTGTTGAGCCGAACTCCCCCGTCGACGTACCAGCCGGACGCCTCGGCGGGCGCGAGGATCCTCACCGGAGGAAACGCAACGGGAATCGCGGAGGACGCTACGACGTGGTCGCGCTCCACCGGGAGTCGCGCGACGTCCAGGGCGCGGTCCGGATCTCCCTTGTACGCACCGGGTCGGTGCTCGTGCAGGAAGAGCACGCTGCGTCCGCCGGCCGTGCCCGCGACGGTGCTGTCGACCTCCGCGGGCAGCCGGGTCGCGACGACACCGACCGCGTCGACGCGGCCCTCCTCGACGTTCGCTCCGAGCTGCTCGACGTTCAGCTCGTCGGCCGCGGTACGACGCAGCGGCGCGGTGTCGAGCAGGCTCGTCGTGCCCGGGCCACGGCCCAGCAGCGCGCCGACGCCGTACTGCGCCATCGTGCGCGGGAAGGAGAACGGCAGCAGCGGCCGGTAGACGTCGTCGTCGCTCATCCGCCGCCAGAGCCCGAGCACCTCCTCGGCGGCTTCCTCGGCGCCACGATGCGCCAGGGAGCCCCACAGTGCGGCGTTGATGCTTCCTGCGCTGGTGCCGAGCCAGATCGTCGGCCGGGCTCCCTCTCGCTCCAGCGCAGGGATGAGCACGGAGAGCGCACCGGCCTGGAAGGCCCCTCGCGCTCCGGCGCCCGACAGCACGACAGCAGTCTTCGCAGGCTTCTCCCCCTGCTTGTTCTCCTTGGCCATCTCGGTCTCCTTCCAGGCAGAGCCTCGGTCAGCCTCTGGCCCGGCCGAGAGCGGTCAGGGCGTCGAGCTCCTCCGGGGTGCCCATGGCGATCAGGACTGCGCCGGCAGGCACCACGGTGCTCGCCGGAGGGTTCGGCTCCAGCGGTCGGCCCGCGGCGGGACGGATCGCCAGGACCAGCCCCCCGGTGTGCTCCCGCAGATCGAGGTCCGCCAGGGCCCGCCCGTCGAGAGGCGACCCGGGCTCCACCATGACCTGCTGGATCCGGAAGTCGAGGTTCTCCTCGTGCATCACGACGTCGAGGAACTCGGCGACGTCGGGCTGCAGCGCGAACACCGCGAGCCTGCGACCGCCGATCAGCTGCGGGTTCACGGCGTGGGTGGCCCCGGCCATGAGCATCTTCGCGGCCGAGTCGGTGGTGCGGGCCCGCGCGACGATGACGAGGTCACCACGGATCGCCCGTGCGGACAGGGTCGTGTAGACGGTGTCGGCGTCGCTCTCCAACGCGACCACCAGCGCCCGGGCACGCTCGACGCCCGCGCGACGGAGCACCGCGTCGTCGGTCACGTCGCCCACCAGGTAGAGGCCGTCGCCCTCCTCGGCGAGCCGGGGGTTGACGTCCACGACCACGACCTCGAGACCGTGCGCGAGGAGCTGCTCACGGGCTGCCCTTCCCACCCGGCCGTACCCACAGACGATGACGTGCCCCTGCAGCGACTCGATCTTCTTGTCCATACGTCGCCTCTCCAGGTGTTGGCGCAGGTGCCCTTCGGTGAGCGCCTCGAGGATCACCCCGAGGTTGTAGAGCACCACCCCGACGCCGACCAGGATCAGCACGATCGTGAAGACCATGCCGACGGGGCTCAGCGGCCGGACCTCCCTGAAGCCGACGGTGGCGATCGTGGTGACGGTCTGGTAGAGCGCCTCGAGCAGCGTGAATCCGAGGAGGAGGTAGCCGACGGTCCCCAGGACGGTCACCGCGACAAGTCCCAGCAGCGCCACACCGAGACGGCGCAACGCTCCCTGGCTCACGGATCGATCGTAGGGCGGTGGGGACAGGCCGAACCGCCGGACGACGAAAGAGGCCACAGGCGTGCCGACGGACCTGACCGGACTACCTCTTTCGTAGTGCGACCTCCTGGCGCGAACGGGTCTCGTCTCGGGGCATCTTCGGATGCACAATGGTCCCTGGCGGGGGCCTTGCGCGACGCTCGTGTCGGGAGGTGCCCAGGTGCGGCGCTACATCGATGAGTTGCGCCTCCTTCACGCCATCGGGCTCGCCGTCGTGGCCACCGACACCGACGGGGTCATCACCTTCCTCAACGAGGCGGCCGCCGAGGCCTGGGAAGTGGATGCCGACCAGCTCCTGGGACAGGAGTTCCTCGCGCTCCTGGCCGCCGACCCGCCGGAGAGCTTGCCCTTCTGCCTCGACAAGATCCTCGTCGGCGAGACCTGGCGTGGTGACCTGACGGTGCGCCGCAGCGGCGGTGACACGTTCCTAGCAGCAGTCTCGGCCACTCCCGTCCGGGACCGTGGCTGCAGCGTCATCGGCGCCGTCGTCGTCTTCGAGGACATGACCGAGATCCGTCGCGCGGAGGCCGAGGCGGCCGCCAGCGAGCAACGTCTGCGGCTCGCTCACGAGGCGGCGCAGCTAGGCAGCTGGCACTGGGACATGACCACGGGCGTCACCGTCTGGGACGAGCAGCTGGAGGCCATCTACGGCATGCCGCCCGGCGGGTTCGACGGGACCTTCGAAGCCTGGGAAGCGACGCTGCACCCCGACGACCACGACCGGGTCATGGCGATAGTTCAGGACGCGATCGCCGCTCGGTCGTCGTACGTGCTCCGCAACAGGATGTTCTGGCCCGACGGCACCGTGCGGTGGATCGAGGCGCACGGCAAGGTGACCACCGACCAGCGCGGCAACCCGACAGGCACGATCGGATGCGTGCGGGACATCACCGACCGGATGGAGGGCGAGCAGCGCCTGGCGGATGCGGCCGCACGCGCCCTGCTCCTGCAGGACGTGACCGCGGCCTTCTTCCGGGCCGGAAGCGTCGAGGAGGTCGCGGCTGTTCTGGCGGCGATCCTCGAGCGCCTCGGGAAGATCTTCCGCGAGGACGTCGCGCTACGCGTTCCCGAAGACCTCGCGACGCTGACCGACGGCGACGCATTCGTGGCGGGAGCCGATCGAGCCCTCTCCCTCGAGGAGACCCAGCTCCTCGACACATTGGCCTCGCAGTGCGCCATCGCGGCCGAGCGCGCGATTCTCCACGCCCGGACCACTGACATCGCCGAGCAGCTGCAGTCCAGCCTCGCCGCCAGCCCTTTGCCGGCGGTCGACCCGTTCGAGCTCGCCGTGCACTACGCGCCTGGAGGAGACGAGCTCGAGCACGTGGGAGGCGACTGGTACGACGCCGTCAACACCACCTCCGGAACGCTTGCCCTGGTGGTCGGAGACGTGATGGGTCGAGGTGTTGGTGCGGCGACGACGATGATCCGGATCCGCGCGGGCATCCGGGGCCTGCTGACAGTGGACCCCGCCCCCCAGGCTGTTCTCGCCGCGGCCGACGAGATGCTGACGCGGGACGCGCCCGAGCAGTTCGTCACCGCCGCCGCCGTACTCCTGTCTCCGGACACCGGGATGATCAGCATGTGCAACGCCGGCCACGTGCCGGCGGTCGTCGTGCACCGAGACGGAAGCACGGAGGCCCTCGGGGCGGGTTCCGGTCTGCCGTTGGGCGTGCTCGGGACTCCGGACCGCGCGATCGCCACAGCGCACCTGGAACCCGGCGCTCTGTTGGTCCTCGTGACCGACGGCGTGGTCGAGTCCCGGGCCGACGACCTCGACCAAGGCATCGCGCGACTGCGCGAACGCGCCGCCGAGCTCAGGTTCAAGCCCCTTCCGGAGCTGGTCGACGCTCTGGCCGACCTGTCCGACAAGTCGCTGCGCGACGACGTCACGGTGATGGCGGCGCGGCTCCGGTGATCGACATCCCGACGCGGCTCCGGTGATCGACAGCGAGCGCGTCTGACTAGGCTGGCAATCGTGCTGACGAATCGTTCGGCGCCACCGGTCACCGTGACGCCCGTGCTCGTGTACCCCGATGTCCGCGCGGCGGTCAGCTGGCTGGAGACAGCCTTCGGCGTCCAGCGTCACCCACGTGATCAAGGTGCGGGTTCCCGAGGTCGACGCAGCGTTCACCCGAGCCCGCGACGCAGGCGCACTGGTCATCGAGTCGCCGACGACGCACGAGTACGGCGAGCGCTCCGGCACCCTGGAAGACCTGGCCGGACACCGTTGGGAGCTGACTCAGACGGTGCGCGACGTAGAGCCCGAGGAGTGGGGAGGCGTCACCGTCTCACCCTGGTGACCCGCCAGGTCCTGGGCGGGTCCGGCTGCGTCTGCTGGCGCCCCTCTCAGGCGGCATCGGCGGAGTGCTGACGAGTGCGGCAAGCGCAGACGTGGATCTCACCGCTCGCGGGGCACGGCGGCGTCACGGGTCGGCAGGACCCGCAGATGGGCGGCGTCATCGAGCACCAGATGCATGTCCAGACGTGAACCGTGCACGTCTCTGCGGCCGTCTCCTGATCGATGGCATGAGGAGTGAGGTCCACCCGCCACAGCGCGGCCGCACCCGTCTGCGGGATCAGTCGCTGTTCCGCGTTGTCCATGAGCATTCCATTACGATCAGGGCGGGTTTCCCGCGGTAATAGAAGTCCCCGTCGCAGCCCCTACGCGAAACGTACGTCTAGACATTTGTGGCCAAGCGACGTGTCTGCTGTCTTGGGCCGCCACCGCGAACGCGAGCGCGATGTCTGGCTGGAGCGACCGGGCCTTGCTCGACAACGAGAGCGCGATCGCCAGGAGTCTCGAGGAAACCATCCAGGGCGCCGCCCGGGGCGACTTCTGAACAGCGACGAGACGCGAACCGATACCGGGGTGGTCCGGCTCCGAGCAGTCTTGCCGACGTCCTGGACACGGTGCTGGACGAGGGTCTGCTGATCGATGCGTGGACGGTCTGTCAGTGGTCGGCCCCGGGCTACTCACGCTCGACGGCGTGCACGGGGCACCTCGGCTCGAGCGACCCCTGATCGTGTGCGACGGGGCCGTGCCACGTCACGTCCCCGGTCCTCGTCAGCGGCCTCGGCTCGAGGAGACAGCCGGCGCGAGTCGCGTCGGCATGATGAGGAGAGGGTTCACCGCTCACAGTTGCGAAAGGGAGCGAGCCCTCGCCTGGGAGGAGTCGGAGGTCGGCGCTGCGCTGGCAGCGGTCCAGCCAGAATCGGTCATCGTTGGCCACGTCATAACATTGCCTGGAATGGCTTGAAGTGTGTGTAGAACCGCGACAGTCGGCCAACTGGTCTAGGAATGACAGCGTGCGTTCCCCGGCCCGGAATGCCGACTCCAGGCCCTGACTACGTCGTAGGAGAGCGCTGGTTCAGGCGTTCACAGGGGCGGGCTCTCGCTCCCTTTCCTCCTCGCGTGAGCTGCGCAGCGACACGGCCGTGGTCACGAGAGGTATGAGGCTCGAAACCATCATCACGGCGCCGGTCGTCGGACCCCAGACCGAGTCCACGAGGGAGTCCCAGATCGGCCAAGAGATGTCCTCGACCAGCAACATGGTGATCCCGACCCCGCACACCGCCAGGGCGGAAAGGACGGTGGTCGCGACGCGGGCGGGGCTGGCCACTGCCTCCTCCTGTGCACGCTCGGCTTCTGTCTTGGCACGCCGGAGCAGCCTGCGGGCCCAGACGTACTCGGTCGCGAGCACCGCCAGGCCGGCGACCACCAAGAGCATGCCCGGGCCGGGCAGCGGGATGAGCGCGATGCCGCCCAGAATGAGGCAGACGCCGACCAGCGTCACGGCGGAGCGTTTCAACCAGGACATGCCCCTATGTGCCCCCAACACGGGTTAGCCACACTCTCCGACGGTCGTACGTACTCGCTTGACACGCACGTGTTGTCAGCACATGCTGACATGCATGAAGACGTCCGTGGATGCTGATGACGACGGGGGCGTGGTGGAAGAGCTCGCTGCGATTGCCGAAGCCAAGCGTGCGGTGGCGCGGCGTGAGGAAGTTGCGGTTCGCAAGGCGCGCCATACCGGCCTCAGCTGGGCCGAGATCGGAACCCTGCTCGGCGTGACGCGACAGACGATCCACCGCAAGTACCGGAAGGTCGGCTAGCGAGCAGCCTGCTCCTGGGTCGAGAACCGGACACCGTCCGATTGACCGCGCGGATCTCCCGGAGCAACGTGTTTCTGACGGCGCCGGGGACCGTCCTCGACGTGCAAGGTTCCGAGGAGAAGTGAATGAACCCCATCGAACGGCCCCCCAGGATCGTGCGCTGGACCCTTCGGCTCGAAGGTGCCGAAGCGCTCGACCGGCCGGTGCACGCGCTGGAGCCGCCCATCCAGGCTGTGTTCGGCACTGGCACGCGAGGAGCGGTGCTGCGCGGCGAGTGGCTCGGCCACGCGATTCACCCGTTGCTGACCGACGTCGTGCTCGGCACCTGGACCTCCGCGAGTCTGCTCGATCTGCTGGGCGGTCCCGACTCTTCCGTCTCGGCCCGGAGGCTCGTAGGTGCCGGTCTGCTAGCCGTTGGGCCCACTGCGTGGACCGGGTGGGCCGAATGGTCTGCAGCCGGGCCCCGCGACAAGCGGGTGGGCCTCGTCCACGCGATAACCAACGGTGTAGCGATCAGCTTCTACGCAAGATCGTGGCTCGCCCGACGACGGGGCCGACAGAACACCGGAGCCCGGCTTGCCCTTGCCGGAGCGGCCGTCTCGGGGGTCGGCGCCTACTTGGGGGGTCACCTCGTCGCGGCACGCAAGGTGGCCACCCACCATCCCTCGTACGACGA
>DASVBF010000032.1:0-5750 GCA_036375975.1 Nocardioidaceae bacterium
GCCGCGAACCAGTTGTTGTTGCCGCCGTAGAGGACCACGGTGTGGTCGTTCGCGACCCCCCTGTCGGAGAGCAGCGCGGAGAACTGCTCCTTGTTCACGAAGTCGCGACGGACCTGGTCCTGCAGGTCGGTGCTCCAGTCGAGCTTGATCGCGTTGCGGATGTGGCCCTTGTCGTAGGCGCTGGTGTCCTCGTCGACCTCGATCAGGACCACGTTCGGGTCGTCGAGATGCTCCTCGACCCATTCGGGGGTGACGAGTACGTCGGTGCGGCTCATGAGACGTCTGTTCCTTTCAGGCTGGCGTGTTGGCGCCGTTGGGGGTGGGGGCGGTGTCGTGGGTCCCTGCGGTGTCGTGAGTCGCGGTGTCCTCGACCGGGGTGGTGGGCGTCGCGCGGTTCGGAAGCGCCCGGCGCAGGAGCAGGTACATCTCGCAGCCCAGGCAGAAGCCGAAGGCTGCGTTCAGGAACGCCGCCGCGAGGGCAAGGCCCGTCGCGACGAGACCGAGTGCGGTGACGCCGGTCAGGAAGCCGGCCAGGCCGACTACGGCGAAGGCGAGGCCCACCGCCTGCGCGAACCGCGGCGGGGCGGCGTCCTCGAGCTCGGTCGGCGGGGCGAGGCGCGGGCGGACCAGCCGCTTGAAGAGCCAGGCGTAAGGCGTGCGCTGGATTCCTGCGACGGCGCCGACGGCGAACAGCGCCGCCTGTACGACGAGCAGTGCGGTTGCCGTGGTCGACGGCGCGGTGACGAGGACGAGAGCGAGGACCAGCGTGGTCAGCGTGGCCGCGAACCGCGGACCTCGCGGGTCGATGCGAACTGGGTCTGACCCGGGATCGGGCATTGGGATTCTCCTGCTGGGAAGCATGCCGGGAGCCTGGCCGCCGGCTCCTGCGCGGGAGGACCCACGACGGTCGGAGGGCACGGACATGCGGGGATGGATGAGGCCTGCGAAGGCACGGGTACGTCCGGAAGTGGCTCGGACGAGCTGGTCCTCAGGCGGACCGCGACGGGGGCGTACCCGTCAGGACATTCGACACAGTGCCGAGCGCACGAGGCAGTGGTCCACTGCGCGGCGCTTGGTCAGCATGGTCGAGAACATGGGGACGAGCCTAGAGCCAGAGGGGCGAACCGTCTCCGGGCGTCTCACGAATCGGACAACAGGTCCAGGATTCGGACCGGCCGCGTGGGCTGCCGAGACGCGACGGGGCTCAGGGCAGGCTCTTCGCCAAGGTCCCCAACACCTCGTCGCGGGTCGGGGCGCCGCTCGCGCGCGACACCTCCCGACCGTGAGCGTCGAGGATGAGCGTCGTCGGCGTCCTGGAGACACCGAGGCGGCGCACCAGGTCGAGGTGGTGCTCGGCGTCGACCTCGACGTGGACGACGCCCGGCACGACGTCGGCGACCTGCGTCAGAATGCGCCGCGTCGCCCTGCACGGTGCGCAGAAGGCGGACGAGAACTGCAGCAGGGTGGCACGCTCGCCGAGCTCGTGCTCGATGTCCGCGCCGTGGAGAACGCTCACCGGCGGAGCCTCAGCTGGATCGGGGGCCGACGCGCCGCGGACCTGGTGGGTCCCCCGGAACCGACCGTCGCTGGCCGCGCGCCAGAGCCCGAACGCCGTCGCGAGGACGAGCACCACGACGAGTACCCACACTCCATCACTCACGGTGCGATTCAACCATCACGCAAGACCCCCGCCGGACCCGGAGGTCCGACGGGGGTTCGCCCATCAGTCGAGGCGGCCCTGGGAGGTCAGCGGCCCGTCTGAGGACGTTTGCGCACCAGCATCGCCGCACCAGCACCGAGCAGTGCGAGGCCCGCGACGATCGGGATGCCGTAGCGCCCGGCGCCGGTCTCCGGGAGGAGTCCGGCGGAGGCCGGCTCCACCTGAGCCGCGGGCCGGTTGGCGCCGGCCTCGGCCTCGACGCCGAGAACCTCGTCGGACGAGCCGGGGGTGGTCCCGCCAGCCGGGCAGACCTCAGCCGCGTCCTCCGCGGAGGCCGCCTTGACCATGCCGTCGTCGTCCACCGGGCAGCTCTCGGTGTCCGTGCCGGCGACGACGTCGGAGGAGGTGCAGCCGGTGTGCGCCGGGTTGGACTTGCCGATGCCGTTGTTGCCGTCGCACTCGTAGCCGTTGTTGGCGTCGGAGCCGTCGGGGTACTGACCCGGGGGGTTCTTGTTGTCGGCCTTGCCGACGCAGCCCGCGCACGGCTTGCCGGTGGCGTTGCCGTCACCCTCGCCGTTCTGCGAGGCAGAGCCGTCCCGGGTGGAGCAGTAGTTGTTCGTCTCGGTGGAGTCCGTCGAATCTGCCGAGTCGGGGGAGTCCGTCGAGTCGGCCGATGTGCTGTCGCTGGACTCGGAGCTGTCGCTGGAGGTGGTCTCCGTCGAGTCGGTCGACTCCTCACAGGTGCCCGAGTTGGCGCCGCCGTCGTTCTGGTCGGCGGTGCTCTCCGGCTGCGGCTCCGTCGAGTCACCCCTCGTCGACGCGTTGCCGTCGCTGTGGTCCGACTTGCCCCTCTGCGACTTCGTGTTGTCGCTGTGGCGGGTCTCCGTGGCGGAGGTCCCGTCAGACGTGTTGCTGTCGGTTGCCTGGGCTGGCCCCACGGCACCCGCCACCATGAACACTGTGACGCTGGCGGCCGCCGCTAGGCGGAGGACCCTCTGCTGGATCTGCAATGCACTTCCCCTCATGGTGCCGACCCCGAGACAGGGGACGGAGGTGGTCATACGGCGTCCTCCACAGGACTCCGGCAGAATCTCAACGTCGCCGGGCCGAGAGAGTTACGCAAAAAGCCCAAACAGGGCGGAAACTCGTGTTTCGAGGGAGAAGAGTGGCATGTAAAGACCTCGGTGGCTAGTGCCCGAACGGTCCCTGACTAGCCAACCGACTAGCCACCCGCGAACGGCGGAAGCAGCTCGACGGTGTCGCCCGGCCGGAGTACGACGGCCTGCGGGTCCGACGTACCGACGGGGCGGTCCCCCACCAGCACCGAGCACACCCCCACGACGTCCTTCAGGCGCGGCCGGTCGGGGTGGCGCATGACCACCTCGTGGAGCAGCTGCGACAGGGTCAACGGCGCGGGGAAGGACTCCTCGGTCACCCCGGCAGCAGCGCGAGCGCCCGCCCAGTAGCGCACGAGGACGCCGCCGAGCGGTGTGCCGTCCTGGGGCGTCTGGTCTGCCATGTCCGGTATCCTGCCTCATCGGGCCAAGCCCGAGGACGAAGCCCGTCGTCGCGAGGGGTCCGACCGGGGCCGCCACGACGACGCACGCGCGACTCAACGGCGAGTCGGAGAACCCCTCAGCCGAGGAGGTGCCATGAGCACCCTGCTCCTCCTGACGAGCGCCTTGCAGCCGTCAGCCGAAGTTCTCCCTGCTCTTGCCCTGCTCCCCCATCACATCAGGGTCCTCCCCGCCGAGGGAAGCGCCCTGCTCGAGGCACCGGACTCCGACGTCGTGCTGATCGACGGGCGCAAGGAGCTCGCGCACGCGCGCGACCTGTGCCGGTTGATCAGGACGACCGGGTCGGACGAGCCGGTGCTGCTGATCGTCACCGAGGGCGGGCTGTCGGTCGTGGCCGCCGACTGGGGCATGGACGACGTGCTGCTGAACACCGCCGGCCCGGCCGAGGTGGAGGCACGACTACGGCTTGCGGCCGGCCGGCTGGCCGGCCAGAAGGAGGCGGCGGACCCCGAGGCGCACGTGATCCGCTCGGGGGACGTGACGGTCGACGACGCGACGTACACCGCGAAGCTGGGCGGGCGCCCGCTGGACCTGACGTTCAAGGAGTTCGAGCTGCTGAAGTACCTGGCCCAACACCCGGGCCGGGTCTTCACGCGGCAGCAGCTGCTTCAAGAGGTGTGGGGCTACGACTACTTCGGGGGCACTCGGACGGTCGACGTCCACGTCCGGCGGTTGCGGGCCAAGCTGGGACCGGAGAACGAGTCGCTCATCGGAACGGTCCGGAACGTGGGCTACCGCTTCGTGGTGCCGCCCGTGGACCGGGAGGCTGCGTCGGAGGATGCCTCCGCCCTCGCCGACGAGGAGCCCGTGACCTCGGACTGAGGTCGGCTGCGGCCTCAGCCGCAGCGAGCGCTTCGAGTCGCGGGTCAGGCCGCGGCGATCTCCTCCGCAGGGTCGGTGCCGGCAGGAACGGCGTCGCTCGTGGCGGCCACCTCCTCGAGGCCGTCGCCCAAGGTGTCCTCGAGCCGGGACAGCAGGAGCAGCAACCCCAGACACATCAATGGGACGGTCAGAGCCAGCGTCAGTGACCACGCCTCGTTCATGACAGGAACCCCCAAAACCTCGACTGGGTGCATGCGGACACGGTTCCCCCGGAGATCGCGATCATGCGCGATCTACCTAAAGTGGACGTCGTGATTCTCGTCGCCCGGGTAGGGCCCGACCAGTACGACGCGCCGGATGCCGGTGTGGTTGCCCCGGCGGGGAAGACCCTAGCGGAGTCTTTACTTTCCGCGATAGGGGCGACCACCCGCGAAGACAAGCGATCTCCCGTGAACGAGGCCACGCTGCTCTCCCTGCGCCACCAGGGGGTGGCCGGGAAGACGCTGTGGGTCGCGCGCGACGAGACGGGCGAGCTCGCCGGCTTCGCGCTCGCCGACATCGAGCTCGGCGGCCCGGGGGCGGGCTCCGAGGGGCCCGTGGAGGTCAACCTGGTCGTCGTGCCGAAGGCGCGTCGCGGCGGGGTGGGGCGGGCGCTCGCCGAGGCGGTGCTCGAGGCCTTCGCGGACGTCCCGGTGACCGCGTGGTCCCACGGCAACCACCCCGGTGCGGCCCGGCTGGCCGAGACCCTCGGGCTCGAGCGGGTCCGGGACCTGTGGGTCATGCGCCGCCCGCTCTCCCCCGAGCACCCCCTGCCGGAGATCGCTCCGTCGGGCGGGATCGTCGTACGCCCCTTCCGGCCGGGCCAGGACGAGGATGCGTTCCTGGCGCTGAACGCCGAGGCCTTCGCCGGCCACCCGGAGCAGGGGGCGATGACGCGGGCCGACCTCGACCAGCGGATGGCCGAGCCGTGGTTCGACCCGGCCGGGTTCTTCCTCGCCGAGCCGGAGGACGTGCCCGGGCGCGAGGCGAACGAGGCCGTCGAGAGCCCGTCGCTGCTCGGTTTCCACTGGACGAAGGTGCACCAGGACCAGGACCCGCCGGTCGGTGAGGTGTACGTCGTCGGGGTGTCTCCCGCAGCACAGGGCCGGGGGCTCGGGAAGCTGCTCACGCTGGCCGGCCTGCACTATCTCCAGGGGCGGGGGCTCCGCGAGGTGATCCTCTACGTGGAGGCGGAGAACCGGCCCGCGATTGCGGTGTACTCCGGCCTCGGCTTCACCCACGCAGACGAGGACACCGACGTGCAGTACTCGCGTCGCTAGGCGAGGGCGCGCCTGAGCCGGTTGGCCATCTCCCCGACGGCGGCCCGGTTCGTGCGGCCGACCCCGACGATGTTCGCGAATCCGTGGATGAAGCCGGGGTACCTCTTCAGCTCCACCCGCAGGCCGTGGTCGGCGAGGAGCTTGGCGTAGGCCTCGCCCTCGTCACGCAGCGGGTCGAACCCGGCGGTCGCGACGAACGCCGGGGCGAGGTTCGGCGGGAAGTGCTCGTGAAAGTACACCGAGGCCTTGGGGTCGCGCCGGTCCCGGTCGTCTCGGAGGTACGTCGCCTCCGCGAGGTCCATGAAGGCCGTCGTGAGGAAGAACCCCTCGCCGAAGATCCTCCGGCTGTCGCTCTTGTCGGCCATGTTCGTG
>DASVBF010000377.1:0-90474 GCA_036375975.1 Nocardioidaceae bacterium
GGGTGCTCAGGCGGATCCCGTCGTGGACCCCCTTCGGCCACCGCTCCAGCGTCGTGGGCCGGTGGTCCAGCGCCCGCATGATGCCAGGAGCGACGGCGAGGTAGTACTCCACCACCATGAGCTTCGTCACCTCCGCGGTCCACTCCGTCGCCGGGTAGATCACTCGGTCGGGATTGGTGACGCGAAGGGTCCGTCCGGCTGCGTCGATCTCGGTCGCGGGGCTCGCCATGAGCCCAATCTAGAGGGATGCACCCCCGCGAGCGGGTGGTCAGCGGGTCATTCAGGCGACGGGAGCGGGCCGAAGTCCCGGCGGCAGCTCTCCCCGGAGCACGTCCGCAGCGCCTGAGCTCGACGACGAAGCGCCCGCTCCACGGCCTCGTAGGCCGGGTCCCCCGCCACGTTCGTGAGCTCATGGGGGTCCCGCTGGCGGTCGTAGAGCTCGGTTCCGTACATGGTGTACTCCACGTAGGTGTAGCGGGCGGTTCGCACCCCTCGATAGGACCAGCCGGCCCCGTCCCCCTCACCGAGCCGGGGCCCGTCCTGGATCAGCAGGTCCTCCCAGCCGGTCGCGGAGGCGTCTTCTGCCAGAGGCACCAGGCTGCGCCCGTCGAGCGCGACGGTCGGCCGGGCGTGAGCGAGCTCCACGAAGGTCGGCGCGAGGTCGACCGTCGCGACGGTGGCATCCCGGGTCACCCCTCTCGGCAGACCCGGGCCACGGAGGAGCAGGGGCACCTGAATGGACGGCTCGTACGGGACGTCCTTGCCCATCCACCGGTGCTCGCCGAGCACGAAGCCGTTGTCGGAGGTGAACAGCACGAGCGTGTTGCGGAGCTCTCCGGTCTGCCGAAGCACGCGGATGGTCTTGGCGACGGCTTCGTCGACGGACTGGAGTGCCTGGATCCTTCGGGTGAAGTGCTCGTGGAGGACCTCCCTCCTGCGCGGCGTCGCAGCGAGGCCGTGAAGGTAGGCAGGCTTGTCGGTGAGGTCCCGCTCGAAGAAGGCTGGGTCGTCGAACGACGGTGGCCGGACTCCCGCGAGCATCGAGGAGTGTCGCCGTGCAGGCACAGGCGGTCCCCAGCACCACGAGTCACCGTCGGGGACACACGCCCCGTGAGGTGCCACATGGGACTGCCAGATGAAGAACGGTCGGTGCTGGCCGGCGAACCGCCTCACAAGGGTGGCGGTCTCCCCCGCGATGAAGTCGGACACGTGCACGTCGGTGTAGTGCCGGATCACGTCGTTGTCCCGGGCGGAGAAGTCGTAGTACCGGTAGGCACCCATGTCCTCCAGGAGCGGGTGCCACTCGTCCCATCCCGGGATGCGCGGGCTGCTGCTGCGGTACCCGTTGAGGAACTTCCCGATGAAGGCGGTGCGGTAGTGGGCAGCCCGGAGCCAGGGGCCGATGGTGTCCCGGTAGCTGTGCATCGCCTTGTAGCCGCCGTGCCTTTGTCCCTCGTTCGTCCGCACACCGTTGTTCTGAGCGAACTGACCGGTGAGGATCTCGGCCCGAGCCGGGCAGCACAAGGGATGGGGGGACACCGAGTCCCGGAAGGTCACGCCGGCCTGGCCGAGGAGCCGTCGGGTTCGCGGCATCCACCGCAGGTCGTAGTCGGCCTGGTCGTCGGTGGTGATCAGCACGATGTTGGGGCGGCCCACCGGCCCGCGGTCCGCCTCGGGGGTTGTGCCCAGACCGGCCCACCAGTCAGCCTGTGGGACGGGCGACGCCTGGGCCTGACAGCCGACCAGGAGCAGCAGTGCCAGGACAGCGACCAGGCGCCTCATAGGGGTTCCCTCCGGCTCTCGGTGGGTCGACACCATCCCGAGCCGACCGAAACTGCGCCAGGATCCCTCTTTTTGCCGCCGAAATCCGTCGAATGAGAAGATGCAGGACCTTGGTCCCGTCGAGCCCTCGAGCGCGCCTTCCCCGGGTAGGTAGCGTTGTGACATGGGCTACGAGGTCACGAAGAGCGACCAGGAATGGCGCGAGAGGTTGACTCCGCAGGAGTACGCCGTGCTGCGACAGGCAGGCACGGAGCCTGCCTTCACAGGCGAGTACACCGACACCAAGACGACCGGTGTCTACCGCTGCCGGGCCTGCCAGGCGGAGCTGTTCCGGTCGGACACGAAGTTCGAGTCGCACTGCGGGTGGCCGTCGTTCTACGCACCGCTCGCCGAGGACCGCGTCGAGTACATCGAGGACAGGTCGTACGGCATGAAGCGCGTCGAGGTGCGCTGCGCAAGCTGCGGGTCGCACCTGGGCCACGTCTTCGAGGGAGAGGGCTACGGCACCCCCACCGACCAGCGCTACTGCATCAACTCGATCAGCCTCACGCTCGAGCCGACCGAGTAGCTCGCAGACGTCAGGGCAGGTCGGTGATGAGCTCGGCGGGAGTACGTCGGCGGCCGGTGTAGAAGGGGACCTCCTCACGCACGTGACGCCTGGTCTCGGACCCGCGCAGGTGGCGCATCAGGTCCACGATCCTGTAGAGCTCGTCGGCCTCGAACGCGAGCATCCACTCGTAGTCGCCGAGCGCGAAGGACGAGACCGTGTTGGCCCGGACGTCGGGGTACTCCCGCGCCATCATGCCGTGCTCCGCGAGAAGCCTGCGGCGCTCGCCGTCGTCGAGGAGGTACCACTCGTAGGAGCGGACGAACGGGTAGACGCAGACGTACTGGCGAGGGTTCTCGTCGGCAAGGAACGCCGGGATGTGGCTCTTGTTGAACTCCGCCGGCCGGTGCAGTGCCATCTGTGACCAGACCGGGTCGAGCCGGGCGCCGAAGCCGGTCCGGCGAAACCGGTGGTAGGCCTGCTGGAGGTCGTCGGAGCTCTCTGCGTGCCACCAGATCATCAGCTCGGCGTCGGCGCGCAGCCCGGAGACGTCGTAGAGCCCGCGGATGCGCACGTCAGAGGCTTCGAGCTCCTCGAACAGCTTCTCGACCTCGTTGGCCTCTGCTGCCCGGTCACCGTCGCCGACCACGTCCCGGAGGTGGAAGACCGACCACATCGTGTAGCGGATCGAGTCGTTGAGATCCCTTGCGACCTTCCCGTGGTTCGGGCCGCGACCGCGACCGCCCTCCGGGCTCTGTGCGGCTTCAGTCATGGGGTCATTCTCCCTGAGCAGCCAAGCCGTCGAGCACCTGGGTGACCGCGACCTCCGCGGAGGCGATGCAGGCGGGGATCCCAAGGCCGTCGTACGCCGCTCCGCAGACCGCGAGGGCACCCGCCTTGGCCACCGACAGGCGCACCTGGCGGACCCGGTCCAGGTGGCCCACGGCGTACTGGGGCAGACCGCCGCCCCATCGCCGGACGTGCCAGTCCACCGGCCGGACCGACAGCCCGATCGCGTCACACAGGTCCTCCAGCGAGTCCTGGAGCAGGCGGTCGTCCTCCACCTGGAGCACCTGCTCCTCCCGGTGCCGACCGACCGAGCAGCGCATGACGATGAGGTCCTCGCCGTTGTCGGCGCCCCTGCCTGCCTCCGCGACCCAGCCCCACTTGGCGTAGGAGTACGTGGCGCCCTTCACCGTCTTGCGGTCGACCGGCGGCACCAGGAACCCGGAGCCGGTGGTCTCGGGGAAGTCGCGCCGGCGGAACGCCATCGTGATGATCGCCATCGAGGCGTACTCCACCCGGGCCAGCTCGAGGGCGGCGTCGGGGGCGACGTCGCCGAGCAGCCGGGCGGTGGCCGCCGCGGGGGTCGCGAGCACCACCGCGTCGGCCTCGACGATCTCGGGGGCGTGCGCCGAACCGACGACAAGGGTCCATCCACCGCCCGGGCGACGGGCGAGGTCCCGCACCAATGCGCCGGTCCGCACCTCGGCACCGGAGTGCGCAGCGACCGCCCTCGGCAGCTGGCCGATCCCGCCGACCAGGCCTGCGAACACCGGTACGTCGGAGGTGCCAGCCTTCGCAGCGGCGGCGGCGCGCAGCATCGACTTGTCCTGGTCCAGGAGCGCGACCACCTGGGGCACGGTGGCCCGCGCCGAGAGCTCACGGGCATGGCCGGCGTACACACCGCCGAGCAGGGGTTCGACGAGCCGGTCCACGACCTCCTTGCCGAACCGCTCCTCGACGAGCCAGCCGACGCTCACGTCGCTCTCGCCGATGCGCGTCGCAGGGAGAACGGTGTCGAGGGCGGCCCTCGCTAGCCCTGCCTTGGAGATGACGCCGCTGTCGGCGAGGGCCCGGGCGTCGACCGGGACGCCCATCAGCGTCCGTGGCATCGGAACCATCTGCCCACGGCTCCAGAGGTTCGCCGTGATCGTCTCGGGGTGCACCAGCCGGTCTGCCAGCCCGACCTCGCGGGCCAGGGCCGTCGCCTCCGGACGGCGGTTGAGCATCGACTCGGCACCCACGTCGACGGTGATGCCGGCGACCTCGGCGAGGGCCAGCTTGCCCCCGACCTCGGCCGAGCCTTCGAGCACGGTCACCCGGAGCGCCGGGGCGCGACGGGCAAGGGAGGCGGCTGCGGCCAGTCCGCTGATCCCGCCGCCCACCACGACGACGTGGGCCGGTTCGGTGGTCGGCGTGGGGGGGCTCACAGGTAACAGATTCGCAAACCGCGCGGGCCATCACAAACTCGCGAGGAACCACCGGGCCACGGGCTGCGTCAGACCTCCAGACGTCAGGCGCTGGACCGAGGAGGAGACGATGCGAAGCACGAACCGTGGTGGAGAGGGTCGCTGGGCCGCGACCGTGGTCGCCCTGGCGGCAGTAGGGGCCCTGGCGGCCGGTTGCGGCGGGGACCCGGGGGCGATGTCAGAGTCCGCCGGAGGCGGGTCCGCGGACTCCGTCGACGACTCGGCGTCGCAACGGGGGGCCCTCTCGGGGGAGCCGATGGGCCCGGATGGGCCGCAGGCCGCCGATGGCAGGTCGACGACACCGGGCAGCGCCAACCGGCCGGTCGTCCAGACCAGAGCAGTGATCCGCAAGGGTGAGATCTCGCTGGTGACCAAGGAGATGAACCGCGCGCGCACCGAGATCGACGACCTGCTCGGCCGCAGGGGCGGCTACATCGCGAGCGAGGACACCACGAACGACCGGGCCGGGAGGCCCGAGTACTCGGTCCTGGTCCTCCGGGTCCCCGAGCCGGCCTTCGACGACGCCATGACCGCGCTCGGCGACATCGGCCGGACCGAGCACGCCGACCGGAGCTCGGAGGACGTGACCACCGAGGTGATCGACGTGGACGCGCGGGTGGCCACCCAGGAGGCGAGCATCGCCCGCCTGCAGAAGCTCCTCGACCAGGCGACCGACATCGCGGACATGGTCCGGATCGAGTCGGAGATCGCCACCCGCCAGGCCGACCTCGAGTCACTCGAGGCGCAGCAGAAGTACCTGCACGACCAGACCGCGATGTCGACCATCACCGTGCGGCTTCGCGTGCCGGACACTCCCCCGCCACCCGGCAAGGACGACTCGGGCTTCCTGGCCGGGCTCCGGGACGGCTGGGGCGCGCTCACGGCGGTGCTGGTCGGCGCGGCCACGGTCGCGGGCGCCGTGCTCCCCTTCGCGGCCACGCTGGCGCTCCTGGGCCTGCCGCTCTGGCTGCTGGTCCGCGCCGCCGCCCGTCGTCGCCACACGACGCCACCGCCGACCGCTCCCGAGCCGAGCTGAGTCACAGTCTTCGGCGCCGGGCAGGTCGCCCGGCACCGGACGACGCGGGTCAGCGGGCGGAGTACTCGTGGACGTAGTCCGTCAGACGCGCGAGCTGGTCGGGGTCCGTGGACGGCATGACGCCGTGGCCGAGGTTGAAGATGTGCCCTGGGGCCGCGCGGCCGGCGTCCACGACCTCCGCGGCCCGGGACAGCATCAGCTCGGTCGGGGCGAAGACCAGCGACGGGTCGAGGTTGCCCTGCACCACCCGGCCTCCGACGCGCTCGATGCCGGCGGAGAGCGGCACCCGCCAGTCGACACCGACGACGTCGGCACCCGCCGCGCCCATCAGACCGAGCAGCTCGCCGGTGCCGACGCCGAAATGGATGCGGGGCACACCCAGCCCTTCGGCACGCTCGAGCACCTGGGCGGAGTAGGGCATGACGTAGCGCTGGTAGTCAGCGGGGCCCATCGCCCCCGCCCAGGAGTCGAACAGCTGCAGAGCGGAGGCACCGGCCTCGACCTGCACCTCCAGGTAGGCCGCCGAGATGCCTGCGATCTTGCGCATCAGGGCGTCCCAGACGTCTGGCTCGCCGAACATCAGGGCTTTCGTCTTCGCGTGCTCCTTGGAAGGGCCGCCCTCGACGAGGTACGACGCGACGGTGAACGGCGCCCCCGCGAAGCCGATCAGCGGCGTGGCGCCGAGCACGGACACGAGCTCCCGGACCGACTCCGTGATGAACGGCACGTGGGCCGGCTCGAGGTCGGGAATCGCCTCCACGTCGGCGAGGGTGCTGACAGGGCGAGCCACGACCGGGCCGACGCCGGGAACGATGTCGAGGTCCACGCCGACGGCCTTGACGGGCAGGACGATGTCGGAGAAGAAGATCGCGGCGTCGACGCCGTAGCGTCGAACCGGCTGCATCGTTATCTCGACCACCAGGTCGGGGCGCATGCACGACTCCAGCATCGGGACTCCCTCCCGGAGCTTGCGGTACTCCGGAAGCGACCGTCCTGCCTGGCGCATGTACCACACCGGGGTGTGCGGCACCTCCTCTCCGCGAGCGGCGCGGAGGAAGACGGAGTCGTGGACGTCGGACCGGGTCAGAGAGGCTGCAGGCACGCTCCCATCCTCGCAGGTCAGGCGGCGAGTCGCCCTGCCGCCCGAGGGAAAGCGGCCTAGCATGACCCCATGGCCGCACGACAAGAACCCCGTGTGGATGCACCGCCGACGCCCGAGGAGTTCCTCGCGGCGGTTGACCGTATGCATGCCGCACGGCTGCGGCCGGAGATCTTCTGCGAGGAGATGCCGGCGCCGCAGCGGATCGCGCCTTACGCGTCCGCCCTCTCCGCCGACGTCACCGTCGACGGCGACGACGTCGGGACGGGTCGCATCGTCCTGCTGCACGACCCGGCGGGAAACGACGCCTGGGGTGGCACCTTCCGTTGCGTCGCCTACGCCCGCGCGGAGATCGACCCCGAGATGGCGAACGACGCCCTGCTCGGCGAGGTGGGCTGGTCCTGGCTGACCGAGGCGCTCGACGCCCACGGCGCCGCCTACACCGCCCCGTCCGGGACGGTGACCAAGGTCTCCTCGGAGAGCTTCGGAGGCATGGCTGAGGAGGAGGCGACTGCGCAGCTCGAGATCCGGGCCTCCTGGACGCCGATCGGTGACATCGCCGACCACGTCGAGGCGTGGGGCGAGCTGCTGTGCACGGCGTCGGGCCTGCCGCCCGTGCCCGAGGGTGTCGCTCCGCTGCCGAGCCGACGAGGACAGCGCGGCCACAGCTGATGTGCCCTGAGCAGCCCGAGAGCGCCGTCCAGGCCGGGTCGTCAGCCGACGCCCCGGAAGCACCCCCGGCACCGCTCCTCGAGCTCCGGGAAGGCCTGCCCCCGGTGGTCGACACCGAGGACGCGCTCGAGGAGATCGTCGAGGCCATCCGGGCCGGCACCGGGCCCGTCGCCGTCGACGCGGAGCGTGCGTCGGGCTACCGCTACTCCGCCCGCGCCTACCTGATCCAGCTGCGGCGTGAGGGGGCCGGCTCCGCCCTCGTGGACCCGATCCCCTTCAGCGACATGACCTCGCTGGGCGAGGCGATCGGCGAGGCAGAGTGGATCCTCCACGCCGCGACCCAGGACCTGCCCTGCCTGACCGAGCTCGGCATGCGTCCCCGGGCGCTGTTCGACACCGAGCTCGCCGGACGCCTGCTCGGCTACCCCCGCGTCGGTCTGGCCACCCTGGTCGAGACGATCCTCGGGCGCCGCATGCGCAAGGAGCACTCGGCGGTCGACTGGTCCACCCGGCCGCTGCCGGAGCCGTGGCTGGAGTACGCCGCCCTCGACGTCGAGGTGCTCATCGAGCTGCGGGACGCCCTCGAGAAGGAGCTGGAGCAGACCGGCAAGGCGGAGTGGGCCAGGCAGGAGTTCATGCACCTCGTGAATGCCGTGCCGGGCGCCGCCAGGCAGGACCCGTGGCGCCGGACCTCCGGGATGCACCGGGCGCGCGGACGTCGTGCCCTCGCCGCGGTGCGCGAGCTCTGGCAGACGCGCGACGCGATCGCCGCCCAGCGCGACGTCACGCCCGGTCGGATCATCCCCGACTCGGCGATCGTCGAGGCCGCGAACGCGCTTCCGCGGGACCGCAACGCCCTGCTCGCCCTCAAGGGCTTCAAAGGTCGCGGGGCACAGCGCTACGCCACGCAGTGGGTCGAGGCCTTACGCGCCGCCCGCGCGCTGCCCGAGACCGAGCTGCCACCCCTGGCCGCGAGGTACGACGGTCCGCCGCCCCCTCGGGCCTGGGCAGACCGGGACCCCGTGGCGGCGGCGCGGCTCGGCACCGCGCGGACCGAGTTGGCCGCCCTGGCGAAGGACCTGAACCTCCCGGTCGAGAACCTCCTCACCCCCGACTACGTGCGGCGGCTGTTGTGGGAGCCTCCCGAGGTCGAGGAGCACGAGGTCGCCGGCTCGGTGGCGCAGCGGCTCCGGGACCTCGGTGCCCGCGAATGGCAGGTGGAGCTCACCGCCGACCTGCTCACCCGCGCCATCGTCACCGCCCCGACGGTCGTGGCCGAGCAGGACAAGTCCACGGAGGAGATCGCCGGCGTGACGTCCGAGGACGCCTCGTAGACGACCGCGCAGTCACTGCTTCGGCTGGGGCAGCACCCGCGTGGACATCTTGTCGATGCGCTGAAGCATCGCCTCGAGGTCGATCACGGGCGCGTAGAAGAGCCGGTGCAGCGGCGGCCGGACCCTGTCGGACAGTCGCGGCCAGGCCGGTGAGAACGGCATGGTCTGCGCGCGCCGTACGCCCTCGTTGAAGACGAAGGAGCTCTGCGGCTGCTCGGAGGTCTGGGCGAAGGCGGCAGAGTTCGCCACCTCGAGGTTGGACGGGACGACGTACCCCGGTCTCGCGGTGATCGTGGCGCCCTTGCGTCCCACCGCGAAGGCGACGAAGTCGGCTGCGGTCTGCACGTGCTCGGTGTCAGCAGAGATGCAGTAGCCGGTCACGTCCGCGACCGTGCGGAGCCGGTCCACCGTGGGCAGCGGCATGACGTCGAAGTGGAGCTTGTCCGCGTCACGGAGACGAGGGGTCAGCGCACGCGTGCCGACGATCATCCCGAGCTCTCCCCGGGTGAACCGCGTGACCGCGTCCTGCTCCGCGAGCTCACGGGCAGTGGGAGTGATCCTCGGGTCACGGACCAGCGAGAGGAGCTGCTCGAGAGCATCGCGTGAACCGTCGTCGGACAGCGTCAGCGTCGTGGGGTTCCGGACGTCGTCGACGATGTCCCCGCCGGCTGACCACAGGAAGGGAGCGACAGACTCGAGGGACGGCTCGATGTAGACGCCGTCGGCCCTGCCCCGGGACGCCCGCCTTGCCGCCGCCGTGAACGTCTCCCAGGTCCAGCCGTCGAGCGCGTTGGGCGGCTCCACGTCGGGCGTGCCCAGACGCCGCAGGTCGACGAGGTCCTGGTTGTAGTAGACGACGAGCGGAGAGACGTCCTGCGGCATGCACTGCAGCGACGCATTGGCCGCGAAGGCAGTGAGGCCGCCGCGCTGGAAGCCGTCGCCGAAGTTGAGGTTGCGTGCCTCGAGCAGCCTGTCGACCGGTTGGAGCCGCCTGTCCTGCACGAGGCGTGCCACGTGGTCGTTGTCCATCAAGAACACGTCCGGCGGGTCGGCGGCACCGACAGCCGACATCACGTCCTCGACGTCCTTGCGCCGCTGCACGTCGACCGTCACCTCGGGGTGCTCCGCGGTGAACGCGGCGGCGAGGTCGTCGTACGCCTTCAGCATCGCCTCGGGGCCGAAGACCGCGAGCGTGATCGTCACCGGGCCTTCCGGTGTGGGGCTGGACGTGGGCGACGGTGAAGGGTCTGCCCCGGTCTTCGTCTCCCCGGTGGTGCACGCGGCGACGAGTGCCCAGGACAGAACGACGCCCAGGAGCACGCCCAGGCCGCGACGCAGTGCCACGTGACCTCCTGACCTGGTGTGCTGCATGACCATCGGAGCTGCCCCCGAGCTCCGGGCGAGACAGTGGACACGGTACCGGCCGGCCTTCCGGATCCGACGCCCGGCGTGGATGGGCATGTGTCGCGGCGTGGCGTGCGTCGGTGCCGGCCGGTCGAGCCTAAGGTTCTGGCAAGTGCCCCACGGCGGGTCATGAGGGGGAAGGTCGAGCCCGATGAAGTCTGGTCACAAGTCGGCGGCGCTCGGAGTCGGCGCCACCGTGCTGGCTCTCCTGTTCACGGCGTGCGCACCCGGCGACAGCCAGCAGCCACGGTCGGCCCGTGCCCCCGAGCCGCGTGAGACCACGTCCCGGGCGGCGAACCCGCGACCGACCCCGTCCACCTCGCCCGGGTTCACGCCGACGCCTGTCGAGGCGCCCGCATCGGCCCGAACGGCCGACGCCGTCTCCCCGCCTCCTACGCCTAGAGCCCCTTCGAGGCCAACTCTGAAGGAGCGGCTGCTCACCGCCGAGCAGCTGCCCGGGTTCAACGACGGGTTCACCTGGCAGGCGACGCAGACGCGCGGGCAGGAGGGCAAGACCCCGTTCGGCACCTGCCACAAGTTCGCCATGACGTCCATCGGGGCGATGCGGGTCGTCGTCCGGGACTTCTCGCCCGGCGACGGTCCTGACAGCACCACCGCGGGGGAGCTGGTGGCCGAGTTCCCGGACCCCAGGACTGCCATGCGGGCGTTCGAGGTGCTCAAGTCGTGGCGAAGCCAGTGCGGTGAGGAGCTCTCGGGATACGACCGCCGGAGTGTCGGCGAGCTCCAGCACGTCGAGGTCGAGGGTGGGCGCGGCGGGTGGTACATGCTGACCTACGGTCCGGCGGAGGGCGGCAGCGAGGACGAGGGCTGGTTCGACTCCCAGGGACTCACTCGGGTCGGTCGTCGGATC
This sequence comes from Nocardioidaceae bacterium, assembly GCA_036375975.1. Classification (GTDB taxonomy): domain Bacteria; phylum Actinomycetota; class Actinomycetes; order Propionibacteriales; family Nocardioidaceae; genus Nocardioides_C. The sequence continues at coordinate 10,998 of DASVBF010000377.1, forward strand.
GCGGTCCTGCGGATGCGGCTGGTGGGCCAGGACTTCAACTACCCAGCCGGACAGGAGCCCATGGTCGAGGCGGTCCGGAGAGCCGCTCGCCGGCTCGGCTGACCCCGCCCGGCCTCACTTCCATACGACTCAGACGGCGTCGAGGCGAGCGAGGTCGTCAGGCTCCAACGTCAGGTCCGCCGCGGCCACGGAGTCCCTCACCGACTCGACCCGGCTCGCTCCCGGGATCGGGATCACGACCGGGGACCTCGCAAGCTCCCAGGCGAGGGCGACCTGCTGGGCCGATACGTCGTACTTCGCTCCGACCTCGGTGAAGGGCGCGAACCGGTCCCCGAGCTCGGCAGCCTGTCTCATGCCGCCGAGAGGGCTCCAGGGCAGGAAGGCGATGCCGAGCGCCGTGCAGAGGTCCAGCTCCGGTTGGGAGCTGCGGAACCGCGGCGAGAACTCGTTCTGGACCGAGGCCAGTCCGTCGCCCAGGATCTCGCGAGCAAGCAGGATCTGGGCCGGGTCGGCGTTGGAGATCCCGGCTCGCACGACCAGGCCGTCGTCGAGGAGGTCCTTCAGGCCACCCAGCGTCTCCGCGTAGTCGACCTCGGGGTCGGGCCGGTGGTGCTGGTAGAGGCCGATTGCGTCCACGCCCAGCCGGCGCAGCGACTCCTCGCACGCCTTCCGGAGGTACTCCGGGCTGCCGTCGAGCTCCCAGGCGGCACCGCGACGGGTGTGCCCGCCCTTGGTCGCGACGAGGACGTCTCCCGCGCCGCTGCCGTAAGAGGCGAGAGCCCTCGCGATCAGCTCCTCGTTGTGGCCGAAGCTCTCCTCGTCGACCGAGTAGGCGTCGGCCGTGTCGATGAGCGTGACCCCGGCGTCCAGGGCCGCGTGGATCGTCCTGACCGCCAGCTCCTCGTCGTTGCGCTGGCGGACAGACATCGGCATACCGCCGAGCCCGATCGCGCCGACGGTCCGGTCTCCGATGCGTCGCTGATCCATTTCTCCACCCTATGCGGCGCTCTGGCACGATCAACGCCGTGAGCGAACTGCCCTACGACGCGACGGCCCTCGACCGGGCATGGAGGCACAGCCGCATGTCAGCACGGGCGCGCGTCGCCCGGCTTCGGTCCAAGGCCTGGCTCATCGGCCAGGCCGCCGTTGCCGCGGGCCTGGCCTGGGTGGTCGCGAAGGAGGTTCTCGGACATCAGACACCCTTCTTCGCCCCGATCGCCGCCGTGGTCAGTCTCGGCACGTCCTACGGCCAGCGGTTGCGTCGGGTGGCCGAGGTGACCGTGGGAGTCGCGGTCGGAGTCCTGGTGGCCGACCTCCTGGTCCTGTGGATCGGCACCGGTCCGTGGCAGCTGACGGTCATCGTGGCCCTCTCCATGGCGACGGCGATCCTCCTCGACACCGGGGGCATCCTCGTCACCCAGGCGGCGGTCCAGTCGATCATCGTCACGACGCTGCTGCCGCAACCCGGACAGGCGCTCGTGCGTTGGACAGACGCCCTGGTCGGAGGCGCAGTCGCGCTGCTGGCCGCCGCGGTGGTCCCGAGCGCGCCCCTCCGCCGCCCTCGCGAAAGCGCCGGCGTGGTGGTGCGCAAGATCGCGTCGCTCCTGCGGACTGCCGCCGAGACAGCAGTCGAGCCGGATCTGGATCGAGCCCTCGCCACGCTGGCCAGCGCGCGCAGCACCGACCCGCTGATCCACGAACTGCAGGCCGCCGCAGACGAAGGCATGTCGGTGGTGGCGTCCTCTCCGTTCCGCCGTCGCCACAAGGGACATGTGCGCCGGATGGCCGAGCTCGTCGAGCCCATCGACCGTGCCATGCGCAACACCCGCGTGCTCGTGCGGCGCGCCGCGGTCGCGAGCTACCACGGCCAGCCGCTCCCGCGCGCCTACGCATTGCTCTGCGCCGATCTCGCGAGCGCCACCGAAGAGATGGCGGCCGCGCTCGAGCACAACGAGATGCCGTCGGCGGTCCGGGACTCGCTGGTCCGGATCGGCGTCGGAACCGCCCAGGTCGAACGCGTCTCCGACCTCTCGGCCGAGGTCGTGCTGGCCCAGGTCCGGTCGATCATCGTGGACCTGCTTCAGGTCACCGGTCTGGACGTAATGGAAGCGACTGAGGCGCTCCCGCCAACGCGCTGAGCGTCGCCGTCGTACCCTGGCAGGCGATGTCTGACATGCCTCGCCACCGCCGACCCGCCCTGCCTGGAGCCACGCACTTCGACGCGATCCAGGGCGGCGAGGATCCGGCCGCGCGCTCAGAGGCCGCGGACCGCTGCGCCACCCTGCTGGTGCGTGGCGCGCGCGACCGGGCTGACGAGGAGGTCGTCGCCCGGGTTGTGTCGCTGGCCGACACCGAAGGCCTGGACACTCTCGCCGACCTCTGGGCAGGGTCCCCCGCGGACTCGCTCGCCGGCTGCCTGTGGCGGCTGTACCTGCTCCGGGCCTGGGTGTACGCCGACCCCGCGGCCGCGGCGGAGGAGTTCGACACGGGACGCCGCCACACCCCCGTGCACGAGGTCGTCGCCGGCGTGGTCGACCCGCCCGGGCCGGACGAGGTCCGGCTGCTGGTCGACGAGGTGCTGCGAGGCGTGGCGCGAGGCGACTTCGCCGACACGCTGTACCGCGCTGCCGCCTTCGCCCGGGTGGTCTCGGCCGGAAGGGCCCATCGGGTGCACGACGAGACCCGCTCGACCTACGCGCGAGACCTGTCCGCGGCGAAGCTGGCGACCATGGCGGAACAGCTCGAGCACGCGGCCCGCCTCGAGGTCGAGGGGCAGCTCTCCTGACGCCGTAATCCCTGGGGTCGAGAGGTCTCGCTTGTACAATGGTGCGAGTGTCGGGCCGCGGCAGCCCCGGGTCCCAAAACAAGCCGCTGCGAGCGGCCACGCGCCGTGAGGCGCTCCCGGTCCGACGCGCACGAAGCGAAGGCCCGCCGTCCCCCGGGACGGCGGGCCTTCGTGACGTCCGGTCCGTCTACGGCCCCGAGCAGGCAAGCTCACACCGCCTGAGCCGAGATCTCCGCTGCCAGTCGCGCATTGGCGCGCACCAGTGCGACGTTGGCGGCCAGGCTCGACCCGTGGCTCTGCTCGTGGAACCACGCGAGCAGGAAGGGCGTCACGTCCTTGCCGCGCACGCCCGCCACCTCGGCGGCCACGAGCCCCGACTCCAGCGTGCGCTGGTGAAGCTCGAGGTCCATCTCGTCCGCGGCCTCGACCGGGTTGGCCACCACGATTCCCTGCTTCAGGCCCAGTGCATCGCGACGCGCCATGATCGCCGCCACCTCCGCCGGCCCTTCCACGCGCCAAGGCACCGGAAGACCCGTGTCTCGTACGTAGAAACCGGGGAACGTGTCGGTGCGAAAGCCGAGGACGGCCACGGACAACGTCTCCAGACGCTCCAGGGTCGCGGGGACGTCGAGAATGGACTTCACCCCCGCGCACACGACCGTCACCGGGACCGATGACAGCGCCACCAGGTCGGCCGACTCGTCCCAGGACTCGCGGGCTCCGCGATGAACTCCGCCGATGCCGCCGGTCGCGAACACCCGGATCCCGGCAAGGTGCGCGACGTAGGACGTCGAGGCGACGGTCGTCGCCCCCGTCGTCCCCCTGGCCAGCACCACCGCGAGGTCTCGCACACTCGTCTTCGCGACGTCGTCGCCCTCGGCGACCCGCACCAGCTCGTCGTCGCCGAGCCCCACGTGGATCCGCCCCTCGAGGATCGCGATGGTCGCCGGGACTCCGCCGGCTCGGCGCACCTCGGCCTCGATCTCCCTGGCGGTCCGCGCACTCGTCTCGGTGGGCAGGCCGTGGCTGATGATCGTGGACTCCAAGGCCACCACACCGTCGCCCGATGCAATAGCGTCTGAGACCTCTTCGGATACCTGTAGGGGAAGATTCACCCGCGCATTCTGCCGGACGGAAGGGGCTGGAGCGGTGCTGGTCGCGTGTGTCGGCGACATCATGCTCGACGTGATCGTCGACGTGCCCACCGGCCTCATCCCCGACGACGACACGTCGGCGCACATCACGTTCGCCGCGGGCGGGCAGGCGGCGAACGTCGCGGGCTGGGTGCACGAGTACGGCGGCCTGGCGAGGCTGTACGGCCCCCGGGCGAACCAGGGTCCGGGGCAGTACGTCGACGAGGCGCTCGAGGCGGCCGGGATCGAGGTGCACGGCCCGGTCACGGGACGGGCAGGCACCGTCGTGTCGTTCGTGTCGAAAGGCGCTCGGTCGCTCGCCTCCGACCCCGGGACATCCGCATGGCTCGACGACGTGCGACCCGGCCCCTGGCTCGAGGGAGCCGACTGGCTGTACGTCTCCGGCTACGCCCTCCTGCGTGCGTCCCGGCCGCAGGTCCTCGTCGACCTTGCCGCGGCGGCGCGGGCAGCAGGCACGAGGGTCGCAGTCGATCTCTCCTCGGCTGCACTCGTCACCGCCTACGGGGCAGCACGTTTCCGCGCCGTGTGGCAGGCGCTCCAGCCGTCCGTCGTGCTCGCGAACGAGCAGGAGTGGGCCGCCACGCAAGGCCCTGCCGGTCCTGGGGACAGCGTCCCGGTGTCCGGGTACGGCGCGGGCGGGACCAGCGTGCTGGTGCTGAAGCAGGGGCCGAAGGGCTGCTCGTTCGTGATCGACGGGGTCGAGGACCACCGGCCTACCGTCACCGGGCCGGTCCGCGACGTGACGGGGGCCGGCGACGCCCTTGCCGCAGGCTTCCTGCTCGGCGGGGCGGACCTCGCGATGGAGGTCGCCGCGCGCTGCGTCGCCCAGGTCGGCGGCCAGCCCCGGACGCTGCTCCCGGACTCCACATGAGCTCCTCCGGCATCCGGGCAGCCGGTGTCACCGTGCCCGAGCACGAGCTGGTGTGGCGGTTCAGCAGATCCGGCGGACCCGGTGGGCAGTCGGTGAACACGACCGACAGCCGGGTGGAGCTGCTCTTCGACCTCGCCGGCTCACCGTCGGTGCCCGAGCACCTGCGGGTTCGCGCCCTCGGGCGGCTCGCCCATCGACTCGTGGACGGGAAGCTCAGCGTCACGGCGTCCGAGTACCGCTCCCAGCACCGGAACCGGGAGGCCGCCCGGGTCAGGCTCACCGACCTGCTGGTGCGCAGCTTCGCTCCCCCTCCGCCCCCGCGACGTCCCACAAGGCCGACGCGCGGCTCGAAGGAACGGAGGCTGGCCGGCAAGAAGCGGCGCAGCGACGTGAAGTCGATGCGTCGTCGTCCTGACGACACGTGACAGCACCCCGCTGCAGGGCGCTCCCGCCTGGTGTGGGCGACGCAGCCAACCGTTTTCGGCCGCACGGCCAGGGGTACCTCCCACGCGACCACAACGATGGACCATCGCTCCGGAAGGAGGTCTGACCATGGCCGTGACGAGCTTTCAGGACCTGCCTGTCGCTGACCGCGACCGGGAATGGGACGGCGCTGCTGCCGAGAAGCGTGTGCGCGAGTGGGCCGGGGCCGAGGACGAGCCGAACGAGAAGTACCGGGACGCTCACGTCTGGTACGACGCGGACAAGAAGCAGAACTTCACGGCGTACAAGCTGCTGATCGCCGACGTGATCGACGGCCGGCTCCACGCGGTGCCGCGAGGCGTCATGGCAGCGGGAAACGTCATGCAGGGCTCGCGGGGAGGTGTCGACCTCCCGAAGGAGGACATCGACAGGGTCAGGAGCCACCTTGCGAAGTACTACGCGAAGATGGACGACCAGCCTCCCTGGGAGGACTGACGCCTGAGCCTTCTCAGGCCGCCGGGCAGCGGTGCAGCCAGGCGAGGAGGTCAGCGGGGGCGAGCTCCGACACCCGCGACCGGTAGGCCGCCAGCTGTTCCGGCGTGAGGAGCGCCTCCCCCGCCCCCGAAGTGCCGCGACGGAAGAACGCCCTCCGGCTCTTCAGCACACCCGAGGCGTCGGGCGCGAGCGTCTCCGCCCGACTCCTCATCTCCTCGAAGGTTGCCGCCCGGACGAGCCGGGGCCACACTTCGTCGGGCACGTGGACGCCCAGCCGATCAGCCAGCTGTCGCATCTGACCCGCGAGGTCCTCGCGCAGGTCGTCGTAGTGGACGAGGACCACGTTGTCGTCGTGACGTCGCCTCCATGCGTCGCTCAGATGCCACATCACTCCTGGCAGCGAGTCCAGGTGCTCCCGCGGGTCGGCGTGGGAGCCTGCCCACGACACCAGCCACTCCTCGAGCGGAGGGCGTGGGCGGGGGGCGGCAGCCGTCACGCCTGTCAGTGCGGCGATGCGGTCACGGTCCAGGTTGGCCGACTGGTGGTAGAGGGAGACCGCCAGGTCCAGCGGATGCCTTGCGACGACGATGTACGTGACCTCGGCGTGGAGCGGGACACCGTCCAGCGGCGTGTGTGTCTTGACGAACCGTCGATGCTGCTGCGCCTCCAGCACGGACCGGAGCCGCTCCTCCGGCAGCACCAGCCAGTCGACCCACGGCGACAGCTCGGCCAACGGGGCCGGAAGCTGCGGGGTCTGGAAGACCAGCAGGGCGCAGATCATCTGCATCCACGTGGTGCCGCTCTTGGAGCGGGTGCTGATCACGATGTCGCCGGGACGGGGAGTGAAGAGGCTCCACCTTCCGCTGTCCTCGTCGGGGGAACGGTAGCGACGAGGTGCAGCGGTCATAAGTCGACCTCGGCGACCACCCCGGCGTGGTCGGAGGGCCACAGGCCCGAAGCCGTCCGGTCCTCCTGACCGGCTCCGACCACCCAGCAGGCCCTGACCTCGGCGTTACGGACCCAGATGTAGTCGATCCTCTGGTCCAATGTGCTCCCTCCGGAGAGGTCGGGACGCTGGCCACAGGTGAACCCGTCACCGTCGCGACCCGACACGGCCCAGGCGTCGACGTACTGCTCCGGCATGCCGACCAGGTCCGGCGTCGAGTTGAAGTCCCCGACCACCACGACCGGCTCGTCCGGGTCTCCGACCGCCGCGAGCAGCTCGTCGCGCTGGGCCTCACGAACGGTCTGGTTCCATGCCTCGAGGTGGGTGTTGACGAACCGGAACCGCCGTCCGTCGAGCTCGGCGTCCACCCAGCCCCAGCTCCGAGCGATGTCGAGGGCCAGGCCCGGGGCGCCGGCCGCCACGTCGAGCGTTCTGGTGAAGTCGCCGGTCCGCTCACCGGTCACCGTCACGCCGCCGGCACGTCGCACCAGGATCACGTTGTGCCCGAGGACCGCCATCGGCGCCTCCCCGGGCACCCTCGCACCGCCCCTGAAGCTCGACGTGCACGCATGGACGTCGTAGGCCTCTCCCGTGCGGGCCAGTGCCGCGAGCAGCTCGCCCAGGAAGTCGAGCCACACCTCGGACAGGGCACCGCCGCCGACGTCCTCGACGGTCCGGGACCACCGAGCGACCTCCTGGAGCCCGACCACGTCGACCCGCTCCCGGGCCAGGATGGACGCGATCGCCCCGGCGCGGGCGGGGAAGTCCGTCGCGAGGAGCTGGTCGCGGACGGCCCGCGCTCGCCGCGCGAGGTCGTCCGCCCCGGCGACGTCGAACACGACCGTGACGTCCGCGCCGAGATAGAGGTTGTACGTCGCCACACGGACCGTGGTCACGCGGCGTTCCTGAGCTTGCGCAAGGTGGCCTCGCCCGCGACCGCGCGAACGTACTCGGGGTCGCCGCAGACCACGAGGCAGTCCGTGGCACGGGACATGCCGACGTACAACCGCTCCCTGGACCGGTCGCGACTGTCGCCCTCGTTGAGGGCCAGCACCACCGCCCTGCGCTCCAGCCCCTTGAATCCGAGCACGTGCCCGTAGAACACCGACTCCCTGTCCCAGAAGGTCGCCCAGTACCCCTCCGGCCCCAGAGTCTCCTGGAGGTGGGTCTGGTACGGGTGGCGGGAGCCGATGGTGAGGAGGGCGACGTCCTCGGGCCTCCAGGTGTCCAGCAACTTGTCGACCTGGTCGTCGGCGACCTCCACCGCCTTCTCCGCCGGACACGCGACGAAGGTCACCTCGGGGCCGTCCCCACCCACCGCCCGCATCCGGGTCGTGCCGAGCGACTGGAAGGTCTCGGCGATCTGCCGGGTGTTGCGGAGGTTCTGGTCCAGGAGCAGCGTCGGCATGGACACCGGGGCGTCACCGAACCGGGCGAACACACGCTGGCCCTCGTCGGAGAAGACGTAGATGCTGCCGGTCTCCGGATCCTTCAAGGCAGCGAGCAGTGCCTCCCACCAGCTGTCGGCGAAGTCCTGGACCTCGTCGACCACGACGGCGTCGAAGCGACGGCCTTCCGGGAGCTCACCTGCCAGCGCCACCATCCGGGCGGGCAGCTCCCGCTCCCAGTAGTCGCTGTCGTTGTCGCTGCGGACCTCTGCTCCCCAGGTGTGACCAAGACCGTGGAAGGTCCCGATGTAGGCGGGAACCGCCTTGCGGGGAAGGCCCTCCGCCCGCCGTTGCAGGAAGGTCGCCAGCCCTCGCGAGTAGCACAGCAACGCCACCCGCTTGCCACTGCGCGAGAGCCGCTGGGCCTGCTCCATGGCAAGCCAGGTCTTGCCGCTCCCCGGGCCGCCCCTGATCTCCGCGCGGGGCAGCAGCCGGATCGCGTCGAGCAGGGCTCCCTGGTCCTGGGTGAGTCGGTCTGCCTCGGCCTCGCGGTCGTCGGCGAGCGCGAGGAGGTCGCGCTGCAGCGGCATCCGGCCGTAGCGCCACTCGTCGATGGTGTCGAGGTCGTCGAGGTCCGCGAGCCGGTAGCCGGTCTCCTGCTCCTCGAGCACCCGTCTCAGGCGGGACACGAGGTCGGGCATCTCGGAGCGGTCGGTGATGCGCCAGCGAGGACAGTCCGGGAGACAGAAGCCCTGCGCGACGGTGTCGAACGGGAGCACGACGGAGTGCCCGAACCTGATCCGAGCCCGGTTGCCCCAGCGCGGGTGGCGGTAGAGCGAGTCGCGGACGGCGTACATCCCCTGCCTGGCCTGTGCAACCGGGTCCACCTCGACACGGCGCCCCTTGCGCTCGATGGTCCACCGTTCGCCGTCGTACCGGATCGAGCGGCCCTTCACCTCGATCGCGACAACGCCGAGCCCGGCGAAGCCGACCAGGAAGTCGACCTCGCGGTCCTCCCCCCTGTGCGTGACCCGAACATTCGCGAGCAGCAGGTCGTCGGGGCCGACCTGGTCGCACAACGCCTCCCAGACGGCCTTCTCGCTGTCCGTGGTCAGGTCTGCTTGGTCGTGTGGGACACGGGACATGGCCGACAGTCTTGCCCATGGCACGGGCCAGGGCACGCATCTGGCTAGAGTCGCCACATGACTCGCCTGGGAAAGCTGATGCGCACGTTCGTCCGTCAGACCGCCGACCCGCTGCACACACCATCAGGCGAGACCGAGCCGGTCCGCGTGAACGAGAGCGACGCTGTCTCCTACACCCCGGAGCTCGACGGTCGGCCGGACCCGGGCGAGGTGGTCTGGGCGTGGGTTCCCTACGAGGAGGACCCGTCGCAGGGCAAGGACCGCCCGGTGCTGGTCGTCGGTCGTGAGGGCACCACGCTCCTTGCGCTCGCGCTGTCGAGCAAGGACCACGACCTCGACGCCGAGGACGAGGCTCGCTACGGCCGCTACTGGCTGGACATTGGCAGCGGCGCCTGGGACCGGGAAGGCCGCCCGAGCGAGGTCCGTCTCGACCGGCTGCTCCGCCTGGAGGAGCAGGGCGTACGACGTGAGGGGGCGGTGCTCCCCCGCGCGTTGTTCGACGCCGTGATCCGAGGGGCCCGGTCCCACCACCGCGACCTGTGACCTCCCCCGACGTCACCCTCCGACCTGCCGAGGTCGTCGACGATGCGGCGCTCGCGACGATAGACCGGGCGACGTGGAGTCCGACGGTCACGCCGGCCGCCAGGCCGGACCCGGGTTCGCCGTTCGCGAGGGATCCGAAGCGGCTCGAGAACGTCCTCATCGCCGAGGTGGAGGGCCTGGTCGCCGGATACGTGGCGGTTCAGCAGTCGATGGCGCTGCCGTCGCACGCCCACGTCCTCGAGATCAACGGGCTCGCGGTGGATCCTCGCTGGCAGGGTCGAGGGCTCGGACGGATCCTGGTGGAGGAGGCCAAGCGTGTGGCGGCCCGGAAGGGGGCGCGCAAGCTGACCCTCCGGGTCCTCGCGCCGAACCTCCCTGCGCGCTCCCTCTACGAGTCCTGCGGATTCACGGTGGAGGGCGTGCTCCAAGGCGAGTTCCTCCTCGACGACCAGCTCGTCGACGACGTGTTGATGGCGTGTCGACTTGGTGCGGCCGGGGTCACGCCGCGTCGAGCGCCTTCCTGATCCTGGACTCGGAGACCGGGTGAGCCGTGCCGAGCTGCTGGGCCCACAGGCTCACCCGGAGCTCCTCGAGCATCCACCGGACCTTGCGCAGCCCCGCACTCGGCGGCCTGCCCTCCGGAAGCGCCCCGATCCGGTGCAGGTAGGCCTCCTGCAGGCTCGTGACCTGGTCCATCAGCAACCGGTCACGCCCCACCGACGACGGCAGCTTCTCCCGCCGCTGCTGCACGGCGGCAAGGTAACGCGGCAGCTGGCGTAGCTGGGCCACCCCGACGTCCGAGACGAAGCCGCGGTAGACGAGGCGGCCGACCTGAGCCTTCATGTCGGCGAGCGCGGACAGCATCTGCATGTCCGCGGAGCCGCTGAGCAGGCGCTCGGTCTCCCGCCACATGGTCAGCACCCGGGTGACGTCGTGCATGACCGACCGGGTCCGCTCCTCGACCTCCTTGCGCACCCGGGACGAGAGGTCGGCGAACCCCGCCTCGTCCCACACGAAGCCGTGCGCCGCCACGATCTCGTCGACGGCCGCGGCGACGCAGTCCTCGAGGAGCTCCTGGGTCGAGGGGTAGGGCGACGCGGAGAGCGCGAGCTTCTCGGCGTTGCTCAGGTCTGCGGCGATGGCACGAGCAGGGGACGGGACATCGAGCACGAGGAGCCGCCTCAGCCCGAGGCGCATGGAGGCGTCCTGCTCGGCCTCCGAGCCGAACACCCGGAGACCCACCGTCGTCCCGCCACCGGTCAGCCCGGCCTCGTCGACCAGCGCGGGGTACCCACGGACCTCGTGGCCGGCCCGTTGCTGCGTGAAGGTCCGCTGGATCGTGCCGAAGGTCCACGTGGTCTGACCGGTGACGGTCAACCCGCTCGAGTCCCCCGCCTCGGCGATCGTGCGAGTGACCCTCGGCCGCAGCCGGGCTTCGAGGACCTGCAGGTCCTTCCCCTCGGCGACGACCCTTCCGCGGTCGTCGAGCACGCGGAACGTCGGGCGCAGGTGGGCGGGCACCTTCTCCAGGTCCCAGGCAGTCCTGGGTACGACGACGCCGGTGGTCGAGCGAAGGAAGCGCTCGAGGGCGTCGAGCAGCGGCTCCTCCCCCGGTGATACGGCCTCGAGGAACGCTCGGGCGTGGTTCGGGGCCGGCACGAAGTTCACCCGGAGCGGCTTGGGGAGAGAGCGGATGAGCGCGACGACGAGGTCCTCGCGAAGGCCCGGGACCTGCCAGGAGAACGCGTCGGCGCTGACCTGGTTCAGGGCCCCGACAGGCACGTCGACAGTGACACCGTCCGCCGCTGCGCCGGGCTCGAACTGGTAGCTCAGCGGAAGCACGAGCTCGCCCTCGCGCCACTCGTCGGGGTAGTCCGCCTCGTCGACGCCCTCCACCTCCGGGTTCACGAGCATGTCCGGGTCGAACGTCAGCAGCCCCGGTCGACGCTGGCGCTCCCGCTTCCACCAGGAGTCGAAGTGTGCTCCGGAGACCACCTCGTTGCCGAGCCGGGCGTCGTAGAAGTCGAAAAGCGTGTGCTCGTCGACCAGGATGTCGCGGCGGCGGGCGCGGTCCTCGAGCTCCTCGACCTCCTCGACGAGGGCGCGGTTCTCCTTGAAGAACCGGTGCCGGGTCTCCCACTCGCCGTACACGAGCGCGTGCCGGATGAAGAGCTCTCGTGCGACGGAGGCGTCCACGGTGTGATAGGGCACCAGGCGGTCGGAGACGAGCGGGACGCCGTACAGGGTGACCCGCTCGTAGGCCATCACCGCGGCACGCTTCTTCGACCAGTGCGGCTCGGAGTAGGTCCGCTTGACCAGGTGGTCGCCGAGCCGCTCGGCCCACTCGGGCTTGATCGAGGCGTTCACCCGGGCGTACAAGCGCGACGTCTCAACGAGCTCCGCGGCCATCACGAACTGCGGCTGCTTCTTGAACAGGCCCGAGCCGGGAAAGATCGAGAAGCGGGTGTTGCGGGCGCCGAGGTAGTCGCGCCGATCCGGGTCACGCAAGCCGATGTGGGAGAGCAGCCCGGCGAGCAGCGACTGGTGGATCGCGTCGGCGTCGGGAACGTCAGCCGGCCGGCCCGGTGTGAGCTCGAGCTGCTTGGCGACCTGACGCAGCTGTGCCTCGAGCTCCTGCCACTCGCGGATCCGGAGGTAGTTGAGGAACTCCGCCTTGCACATCCGCCGGAAGGCGCTGGAGGACAGCGCCCGCTGCTGCTGACGGACGTAGCGCCACAGGTTGACCAGGGTGATGAAGTCCGAGCTCTCGTCGCGGAACCGTGCGTGCTTCTGGTCGGCCTGTGCCCGGAGCTCGGCCGGCCGCTCCCGCGGGTCCTGGATGGAGAGGGCCGCTGCGACGACCAGGACCTCTCGCAGGCACCCGAGCCGGTCCGCCTCCACGACCATGCGCGCGAGGCGCGGGTCGATCGGGAGCACGACGAGCTGCCGCCCGAGCTTGGTCAGCCGGTGGCCGCGAGGTGTCGGTGCCTGACCGTCGGGCGACGAAGGAGCGAGGCTGGTTGGCCGAGGGGACTTCCGGCGCGGCTCCGCGGAGGCGGAGACCAGCGCACCGAGCTCCTCCAGCAGCTGCAGCCCGGCCTTGACGTTGCGCTGGTCAGGAGGATCGACGAACGGGAACCGCGCCACGTCGCCGAGACCGAGCGCCGTCATCTGCAGGATCACCGAAGCGAGGTTCGTCCTCAGGATCTCGGGGTCGGTGAACTCCGCTCGGCTCTCGAAGTCCTCCTCGGAGTAGAGCCGGATGCAGATGCCCGCCTCGACCCGGCCGCACCGTCCCTTCCGCTGGTTGGCCGAGGCCTGGCTGATCGGCTCGATGGGAAGCCGCTGAACCTTGGTGCGGAAGGAGTAGCGCGAGATCCTCGCGAAGCCCGCGTCGACGACGTAACGGATCCCGGGCACCGTGAGCGACGTCTCCGCCACGTTGGTCGCGAGGACGACGCGGCGCTTCGTGTGGGGCTCGAAGACCCGGTGCTGCTCCGCGCTCGACAGTCGGGCATAGAGCGGCACCACGTCGAACTCGTCGACCGCTCGCTTCGGCTTGACCTTCCCCAGCACGTCGGCGGTGTCGCGGATCTCGCGTTCGCCGGGTAGGAACACGAGGATGTCGCCGGGCCCCTCGGCGACGAGCTCCCCCACCGCGTCGACGATCGCCTCCGTCTGGTCCCGGACGACCGGCTCCCCCTCCTCGTCGGCGTAGGTCTCGTCCACGAGTGGGCGGTAGCGGACCTCGACCGGGTACGTGCGGCCCGAGACCTCCACGATCGGAGCCGGCCGGCCGGAGGGGTCGGTGAAGTGCCGCGCGAACCGCTCCGGGTCGATCGTGGCCGAGGTGATGACCACCTTCAGGTCCGGCCGTCTGGGCAGCAGCTGCTTGAGGTAGCCGATGATGAAGTCGATGTTGAGGCTGCGCTCGTGGGCCTCGTCGATGATCAGCGTGTCGTAGGCCGAGAGCATCCGGTCGTGCTGGAGCTCGTTGAGCAGGATCCCGTCGGTCATCAGCTTGACCAGCGTGTCCCTGCTCGACCGATCCGTGAACCGGACCTGGTAGCCGACCGTGCTCCCGAGCTCCGTGCGAAGCTCCTCGGCGATGCGCTCCGCAACACTCCGCGCGGCGATGCGGCGTGGTTGCGTGTGGCCGATCAGCCCGTGCACACCCCGCCCGAGCTCGAGGCAGATCTTCGGCAGCTGGGTCGTCTTTCCAGAGCCGGTCTCGCCCGCCACGATCACGACCTGGTGGTCGCGGATCGCGGTCGCGATGACCTCGCGGTTCTCCGAGACGGGGAGCTCGGACGGGTAGGTGATCTCGGGGACGAGCGCCTTGCGGGCCTCGACCTGTTCCGCCGTGAACCTGTGCCGTCGCCGGGCCGGGTCGCCGCGTCTGCTCCGTTGGGGGCGCCGGCCCCGGGTGGGACGTCGGGGTTGGCGGTCCTCTCTCATGACGAGAGCAGTCTAGGTCGCGGCCGACTTCCCACGCGTTGTGGACGGTTCCCACGCGGTATGCCCCTTGTGGAGAGTCGGTAACCCCGCGTTACAAGGGAGGGCGACACGCCCGGGTGTCCCCCGCGGGCTTGAAGTCGGCGCCGGAAGGTGTGCACGGTGGAACGGACCGACGCACTCAAGCGAAAGGCACATCACGTGCTCACCCTCACCGAGAACGCCAACCACGTCGTCAAGAGCATCGTCGAGCAGTCCGGCCAGAACTCCCAGGGCGGCCTCCGCATCAGCCAGGACGCGCCTGACAGCCCGGCCCTCCACGTCATGCCGACCGAGGCCCCGCAGCCGGGTGACCACGTGCTCGAGGAGGAGTCCGGAGCCCGCGTCTTCCTCGAGGAGACCGCAGCGCAGACCCTCGACGACAAGGTCCTCGACGCTCAGGTCGACGAGACCGGCGGCGTGCAGTTCACCATCGCCGTGCAGCCCGACTGACCGGCGACTCAGCGGAACGCGGACCGGGTCAGCGGCGGGGTCAGCTCGTCGACGTCCTCGACACGGCGGTACACCGCCGCAGGACGACCCGGTCCGCGTTGCACGCTCTCCCCAGTCGGCTGGACGAAGCCGGCGCTGGTGACCTTGCGGTGGAAGTTGCCAGGGTCGAGACCGACGCCCCACACGACCTCGTAGACCCGTCGCAGGTCGGCGACGGTGAACCGCTCCCCGACGAACGCCGTCGCGAGCGCGGTGTACTCCAGCTTCGCCCGCGCCCGCTCGACCCCGTCGGCCAGGATCCGCGCATGGTCGAAGGCCAGCCGGTCGTCTCGCAGCAGCGACGACACCGGCCGCCAGGCGACGTTCGCCGCGTCCGACCCGGCGGTGGGCTTGGCCCGCTCGGGTACGACGGCCACCCACGCCACACTCACGACACGACCTCGTGGGTCCCGGTCGGGGTCTCCGTAGGACCCGAGCTGCTCCAGTCGTGCCACCTCCCGACGGAGCCCGGTCTCCTCCTCCAGCTCGCGGGTCGCGGCGTCGTACAGACCCTCCTCCGGCTCCACGAAACCGCCCGGCAGGGCCCACCTGCCCTTGAAGGGCTCGCTGCCCCGCTCGACGACGAGAGCACACAGGGAGTCCTCACGGATGGTCAGGACGACCACGTCCACGGTGACGTAGAAGATCGGGTGCTCGCTCGTGTAGACCACGACGGGACCCTATCTTGTCCTCCTGACAAATACCACCGGGCACGCCATCGCCCCCGACCCGGGCCAAGGGTCACCGAGAAGGCGCGTCGAGGTCCAGGTTTGAGAATCGCGGTAGGGGGCACCTGTTCCTCGAACAGGAGGGAACAATGGCTACTCTGCTATGGATCATCGCGGTTGCTCTCGTGATCTGGGGAATCGTCACCCTGGTCCGGGGCGGTGTCCTCATGGGCATTCTGCTGATCGTGGTCGGCCTGCTGGTCGGCCCGGGAGGGGTAAGCATCTTCGGATAGCACCCCACCGCTGAACACGCGAAACGATGATGGCCCGGTCACTGTGACCGGGCCATCATTCATGTCTGTGTGACGTCGCCTAGGGGCGCACCACAGCCACCGGACAGTAGGCACGCTCTGCCACTCCCCTGCTGACCGACCCGAGCAGTGTCGTGGCAAGAAGCCGTCGACCCCGGGTCCCGACGACCACCAACACCGCGTTGCGTGAGGCGTCGACGAGCTGGCGGACCGGGTCACCGCGGCGGTACGTCTCCGTCACCGTGACGTCGGGGTACTTCTCGCACAGTCCCGCCACCGTCTCCGCTACCAACCGCTCCTCCTCCTCGCTGAAGTTGACCTTCTCTCGGTAGCTGCGCAGGTCGATCACCGAGGTCGCACGTTCCCGCAGGTCCCAGGTGGCGTGGAGAAGAGTCAGCGGCGTCCCGCGCAGCGACGCCATCCGGAACGCGAACTCCACCGCTGCACCGGAGACCGGCGTTCCGTCGACGCCGACGACGACCGGCCGGTCGTCCTCGTCCGGGGCCTCGTCGAAGGTCCTGACGATGACGAGCGGACAGTGCGACGCCCGGGCGAGCGCGGCGCTCACCGAGCCGAGAAGTGCGCTCGCCACCGTGCCGCGGCCGCGCGCGCCGACGACCAGCATGTCCGCGGTCTCCGAGGCCTCGAGAAGGACCGTCTCCGGGTGTCCCATCGTGACCACGCTCTCGACGCCGAGGACCGGGTCCTCCAGTCGTGCGTCGGCGACCGCCTCCCGGGCGATCGAGCGCCCGACCGACTTCAGCCCACGCTCGTTGGCGACGATGTCCTCGAAGTCCTGCATGGCGCCGGGGATCCCGCACGCGTGCACGACGGTGAGCGTCCTGCCCTCCAGGCCGGCCTGTCGCACGGCCCAGTCCAGCGCAGCCGCTGCAGGCTCCGAGCCGTCGACGCCGACGACGACCGATCCGCGCACCACCGACATGTCCATGGGTCAAGGCTTGCCCTCCCGAGCCATCCCCCATAGGGCACTGCGACCAACACGTCCGGGACCTTCGGCCCCGCCTGGCGTGCAAACCACCCACCGGCAGGGTAGAAAAGCCCTATGGCCAGCACCCCGATCCGCGTCTTCCTCCTTGACGACCACGAGGTCGTCCGCCGAGGCCTCCACGACCTCCTCGAGAGCGAGGGCGACATCGAGGTGGTCGGCGAGTCCGGCTCGGTGAAGGAGGCGATCGCCCGCATCCCCGCCCTGAGGCCGGACGTGGCTGTCCTCGACGGCCGGCTGCCCGACGGCAGCGGCATCGACGTGTGCCGGGAGGTGCGCTCGATCGACCCCAACATCAAGGCGCTGATCCTCACCAGCTACGACGACGACGAGGCACTCTTCGCCGCCATCCTGGCCGGAGCGGCGGGCTACGTGCTGAAGCAGATCACCGGCAATGACCTCATCGACGGCGTGCGCCGCGTCGCGGCCGGACAGTCCCTGCTCGACCCGGCCCTGACCGCCCGGGTCCTCGAACGTGTCCGCAAGGGGCCCGAGGTCAACGAGGAGCTCGCCGCCCTGACCGACCAGGAGCGCAAGATCCTGGCGCTCATCGCCGAGGGCCTGACGAACCGGCAGATCGGCGAGCGGCTCTTCCTTGCGGAGAAGACCGTGAAGAACTACGTCTCCAGCATCCTGGCGAAGCTGGGCCTCGAACGTCGCACGCAGGCGGCGGTCCTGGCGGCTAAGCTCCTTCGCTGACCCGCCCCCGCGCGGTGAGCGACGCCCCGCGGCTGGAACGCCGGCTCAGCACAGGCGACGCCGTCGTGCTCGGCCTCGGCTCCATGGTCGGGGCCGGAGTCTTCGCTGCGTTCGCCCCGGCTGCGGCAGCCGCCGGGTCCTGGCTCCTCGTCGGCCTCGTGCTCGCCGCGGGTGTCGCCTACTGCAACGCAACCTCGTCGGCCCAGCTGGCCGCGCAGTACCCCAGCTCCGGCGGCACGTACCTCTACGGCCGCGAACGGCTCGGCGAGTGGTGGGGCTTCCTTGCCGGCTGGGCCTTCGTCGTGGGCAAGACCGCAAGCCTCGCCGCCATGGCGCTCACCTTCGCCGCCTACGCCGTCCGTGACGACTGGCAGCGCCCGGTGGCCGTCGTCGCCGTGCTGTCGATCGCGGGCGTCAACTACCGCGGGATCACCAGGACCGCGCAGCTCACCCGGGTGATAGTGAGCGTGGTCCTTGCTGCGCTGGCGGTGGGGGTGACGGTGAGCCTGCTGGGTTCCGACCCGTCCCTCGCCCGCCTGACGACCGGATCCGACGAGGTCACGCTCCGGGGCGTGCTCCAGTCGGCGGCCGTGCTCTTCTTCGCCTTCGCCGGCTACGCCCGTATCGCGACCCTGGCGGAGGAGGTGCGGGACCCGGAGCGGACGATCCCGCGCGCCGTCACGGTGGCGCTCTCCCTCGCCGTGCTCCTCTATGCCCTCGTGGGGGCCACCGTGCTGATGGTGCTCGGCCCCGAGAACGTGGCAGCCACCGCCGTACCCCTCGTCGAGGCCGTGGAGACCACGAGCTGGACCTGGGCATCTCCGATCATCCGTCTGGGAGCCGCAGCCGCGTCACTGGGTGCGATGCTCGCCCTGACGGCGGGGGTGGGCCGAACGGCCCTGGCGATGGGGCGCAACGGCGACCTGCCGAGGACCTTCGCCGCGGTGCATCCTCGCTTCCACGTGCCGCACCACGCAGAGGTCGCCGTGGCAGCTGTCGTGTGCGTGCTCGTCCTCACCGTCGACCTCCGCGGTGCCATCGGCTTGTCGTCGTTTGCCGTTCTCCTGTACTACTTCGTGGCCAACGTGGCGGCCACGACGCAGGACTCCGGGCACCGCCGTTACCCCCGTTTCCTGCAGGTGGCAGGGGCGGCAGGATGCCTCACCCTGGCCGTCACGGTGCCCGCCACGTCCCTTCTCTCCGGCCTGGTGGTCCTCGCTGTTGGCCTCGGATACCGCTTCTGGCGAGTGCGACACGCGGGCAAGTAGTCCGCTTTCTCCCCGGGACCTTGGACCTCCAAGGTCAGTCCGCTCGGCACTCTTGTCCGACCTGTCGGGAACTCGATGCTTGTGACGTCAGAAAAGCACCACCACGAGAACTCACAAGCAAGGAAGGAATCTCGAGATGGCCACCATGCAAAACCCGGTCCCGGCAGTCGAGGACGTCGTACTCGAGCACGAGGTGGTCCGCTCGTCGGCCGCCCGCAAGGCCCTCGCCGCTCTGCGGATCGCATTCGGTCTCACGTTCCTGTGGGCGTTCCTGGACAAGGCGTTCGCCCTCGGGTTCCACACGGGCGTCATGGTCAACGAGAAGACCGGCGCGGAGACCGTCGACCGCTTCGGCCCCGCAGCCTGGATCAACGGCGGCAGCCCCACCGAGGGCTTCCTCAAGTACGGAGTCGGCGAGAACAACCCGTTCCACGGCTTCTACAACGCCATCGGCGGCACCACGGGTGCCGACTGGCTGTTCATGATCGGTCTGCTCGGCATCGGCGCCGCGCTCACCTTCGGCTTCGGGATGCGCATCGCCGCCGCGACCGGCGCGCTGCTCTACTTCCTGATGTGGACCGCGAGCCTGCCGCTCGAGAACAACCCGCTCATCGACGACCACATCATCGGCATGATCAGCGTGATCGTCCTCGCGCTGACCCTGGCCGGCGACACCTGGGGTGTCGGCAAGGCCTGGGCGAAGACGCACCTGGTCCGGCAGTACAGCTGGCTGCGGTAACCGCAGGAAGCCACTCTCGATGACCATCGAGACCAAGGCGGCGGCGACCGGCGAGTGGGGCACCACCCACAAGCCGGTCGTCGCCGCCGTTGACGGTTCTGAACGAAACCGCGCCGCCGTGAACTGGGCAGCTCACGAGGCGGCTGCCCTGGGCCGCGAGCTGACCCTGGTGACAGCGGTGCCGGACTACCTCGTGCCCACCCCGCACTTCTCGGTGCACACGCAGGACCAGGAGGTCCTCGACATGCTGACGCGTGTGCGCGACGAGGTGGTGGACATCCTCCCGGAGGAGTCGGTCCACCTCGAGGCCGTCGCGGGCAACGCGGTCGACGTACTCCTCTCCAAAGCCGACTCCGCCGGGCTGATCGTCGTCGGCAAGCGCGGGCTCGGGGGCTTCACGCGAATGATCGTGGGATCCACTTCCATCGCGCTCGCAGGCCGCTCCCCCGTGCCCGTGGCGATCGTCCCGGACTCGTGGGACCCGGCCGAGCGCGTCGGGCGTCCGGTCGTCCTGGGCATCGACCTCGCGAAGCCCGACGAGGAGCCGATCGAGGCCGCGTTCAAGCGTGCCGAGCGTCTCGGCGTCATCCTCGTCGCCGTCCACGGCTGGGAGACCCCGGCGGTCTACTCGTGGGACGCCGCCACGATCGCCGGCGCGGTGACCGAGCTGGACGAGGATGAGTCGACCCGGTTCGACGAGGTCCTCGCCTTCTGGCGCGAGCGCCACCCGGATGTCACGGTGCGGGCGATGCGCCTTCACAAGCACCCCGCGGCCGCGGTCCTCGAGGCGGCCCAGGAGGCACAGGTCGTCGTCCTCGGCCGCCACCCGGCGGGCATCTTCGGCGGCTTCGCCTTCGGCTCCGTGGCCCGGGCGGTGCTCCACTACGCGGAGTGCCCCGTCGTGGTCGTGCCTTCAGGCGAGAAGGATCAGCACGGGGGGTAGCAGCTCCTCAGGCGTCTCGTAGCGGGACCGTCCACTCCAGGACGGTCCCGTGCGGCTCCTCCGGATAGAGCCGCAGCGAGCCACCGTTGTCGGAGGCACGCCGGCGTGCGTTGCGCAGGCCGCTCTCGTGTCGGTCCGACGGCAGGCCGCGGCCGTTGTCGGCGACTCGCAGCATGACCTGGTTGGCCCGCGCCTCCACCTCGACGACGGCGGCGTCCGCCTCCGCATGACGGGCGACGTTCGAGAGCGCCTCCCGCAGCACCGCGACGAGCTGCTCGGCGACCTGCGGCGGCACCGCGGTGTCGAGAGGGCCCGACGTGCGCACCATGGGGGTGAAGCCGAGGATCGGCACGTACTCCTTCACCAAGGCTCGGACGTCCGCGCGAAGCGACAGCTCGTGTCCGTGCTGGAGCTCGAAGATGGTCGACCTGATGTCGCGGATCGTCACGTCGAGGTCCGCGACCGCGGCGTCGATCCGTTCCTGGACCTCGTCGTTCTGGGCGATGCGCCGGGCGCTCTGCAGCGCCATCCCCGTCGCGAACAGCCGCTGGATGACCAGGTCGTGCAGGTCCCGCGCGATGCGGTCCCGGTCGGACACCAGCATCAGCTCCTGCCGGTCGGAGATCGCCTGGGCGCGGTCCAGGGCGAGCGATGCCTGGTCGGCGAAGGACGCGAGGAGCTCGGCCTCGTCGCTCTCCAGGGAGCCGCGGCCGGCGTCGAGCACCACGAGGAGCACCCCGTCCGGAGCCAGATGCGCGCGCAACGGCACGAGTACGACGGTCCGCTCGGCGCCTTGGGGGATGACGACGACGGTAGCCTCCTCCTCGGCGTTGGCGATGTGCATCTCGAGCGACCGCGCGAGCGGCACCAGGTCGTCGCTGCGCCGACCGTCCCAGGCGGCGATCTCGTGACCCGCGTCCCCCGACCGGCGGACAACCGCGACGGCCGAGGCACCGGACACCCGGCGAGCCCCGATCGCGATCTGTCGCAGAGCGTCGTCGAGGCGCACAGGAGGCTGCAGGGCGTCGTTGATCTGGGCCGTGGCCTCGAGCCACTGACGACGTCGCTCGCTCTGGTTGTAGTCGCGGGCGTTCTCGATGACGAAGCCGGCTGCCGAGGCCAGGGCCTGGACCAGCTTCTCGTCCTGCTCGGTGAAGTCGCCGCCGCCATGCTTCTCGGTGAGGTACAGGTTGCCGAAGACCCTTCCCCTGATCCGGACCGGCACGCCGAGGAAGCTGTCCATCGGCGGATGGTTCGGCGGGAACCCGTACGACATCGGGTGCTCCCTCAGGTGGGACAGGCGGATCGGCTCCGGGTGGTCGATGAGGAGGCCGAGGATGCCGTGCCCCCGGGGCAGGTTCCCGATCGCCGTGCGGAGCCTCTCGTCGATTCCGTGCGTCACGAAGTCGACGAGGCCCCCGCCGTGGCCGATCACCCCCAGCGCGCCGTACCTCGCGTCCGTGAGCTGACACGCGGACACGACGATCCGCGTCAGCACACTGTGCATGTCGAGGTCGGAGGAGATCGCGATGACGGCGTCGAGGAGCGCCCTCGCGTCCTCGGGGAGATCCAGGGCTTCCTCGTCGGGAGCGTTCGTCATCTGGTCGGTCATACCGACCACCCTAGGGTCAGAGCACGCGACGCACAGGCATCATGGTCGCCGGTGACCAGTCGGTGCCGATCCGTCGCCCGGTCAGGTCCCGCCAGGTGAGGCGGATGTAGAGGTGGCGACGCCCCCCTGCCCAGGGCGTGGGGTCCCAGTGGGTGCGGATGTCGTTGAGGTCGTCGGGGTCCTCGACCAGCGAGGCACGGCCGATGGCGACAACGCTCCAGCCCTGGTGCTTCTCGTAGTCGATGTGGTCGATCTCGAACGCGAGGTCGGTGTTCCAGCCGTAGGTGCCGAGCTCGCTGTACGGCGTCGTGCGGAAGACGATCGAGTCTTCGTACATCGCATAGTTGATCGGCACGATGCGCGGCCCCATGGGAGTCGACAGCGCCACGCGACCGACCACGCCCCCGTGCAAGAGCTCCAGGCACTCCTCGACCGTGAGCTCGACCGGCTCGTTCATGCGACTCCTCCTCCAGGCTCCGCGACCGCTGCGGCGCGTCTTCTCCGGCACCATCATGAGGCTTCGTGGCCGGGACCAGCACGGGCCGAAGGTCCCGCAGGGTTCGTCCGTTACGCCCTGCTCCCGTCTCCCGCCCGCTGCGACTCTGAACGAGAGACAAATCGGCAGGTGGAGGCGCCCGGCGCGACATCGGGACTGAGGGCGAGGAGACACGGACATGGTGAGCAGGGAACGGATCGTCGTCGGCGGCGACACGACTCCCTCCGCGACCGCCGCGCTGCGCTGGGCGGTCCGGGAGGCCTCCAGGAAGCACCACACCTCCGTGCTGGTGGTGCACGCCTTCGACGTCGCAGGACGCGCAGACCTGGCGCTGGAGCGCGACCTCGACCGGTGCAGACGAGATGCGCGGTACCGGACCCAGTCCTGGGTCGTCGAGGTGCTCGCGAACTCCGAGGTGGAGGTGCCTGTGCTCGTGCAGACCCCGGACGCCTCCATCGAGGATGCGCTCGCCGACGCAGCGGCGAACGCCTCGATGGTCGTCATCGGCGAGCCGCAGAACGGCCGCCGCCGCGACCTGGCCGCCAGGCTGTCCCAGCGGGTCATGTGCCCGGTCGTCACCGTCGGCGTGGGGCAAGCGCCGGCGCTGGCGGGGTGAGTCGCATGTCCGTCCAGCGACCTACCGTTCCCGTCGCCGAGGCCGACGTCGACCTGCACCGGTTCTTCAGCCAGGGCCCTCGCGTCCTCCGGCGCTCCTGGTTCCTCGCCACTCTCCTCGGCGAGGGCGTGGGCTTCCTCGCCCCGGCGCTCGTCGCGGCCTTTGCCTTCGACCTCCACGTCGCTGCCCTGCTGCCGCTCATGGTGATGGCCGGTGCCGTAGAGGGGACGGTGCTCGGGATCGCGCAGGCGGTCGTGCTCCGACGGGAGTTCCTCGGTCTCTCCCGCTTGCCCTGGACCGCGGCCACCGCTGTGGGCGCCGCGATGGCGTGGTTCGTCGGCATGCTGCCCAGCACGTTCTACTCCACCTGGTCCGACTGGCCCCCCTACGTGACGGTGCCGATCGGGGTCCTCCTCGGTCTCGTCGTTCTGGTCTCCATCGGCTTCGCCCAGTGGACAGTCCTTCGCCACCACGTCGCCCGATCCCGGAGCTGGGTGCCTGCGAACGCGGTCGCGTGGGGCGCCGGCCTCGCCGTCCTGTTCGGCATCTGCATGCCGCTGTGGCGCGAGGGCCAGCCGGTTGCGCTGACCGCGGCGATCGGTGTGCTCGGCGGGTTGGCGATGGCCCTCACCGTGGCGTTTCTGACCGCCGCCTGGCTCGCTCGTCTGGTGTGCCCACCCGACGGACGTACCTCGCCGCGTCCGGGGCCCACCGGGGTCCCGCAGCGTGACTGGGCAGCTCTGGCAGCGCCCACGGACGACTTCCGGGTGTTCGACCCGACCGCGCTGGAGCACCTGCCCGACCCCGTGCAGCGCTGGCTGCGGCACGCGGTCACGCCTGGCGCAGCCCTGCTGACCGGCGTCGAGACGGAGTGGAACGGACACATCCGCCTCGCCGGCTCCTGGCGTGCCTTCTGCGCCCGACAGCGCACCTCGCTCCGCGACGGCTACCTGTGGTCGGCCCGAAGCCGCGTCTGCGGCCTTCCCGTCCTGGGGCTGGAGCGTTACACCCACGACCGCGGCGAGCTGCGTTGGCGGCTCCCGGGACGGCTGCGGCTCACCAAGGACGTGGGCGACAACGCGACGCGGAGCTGCGCCACGCGCCACGCCGCGGAGCTCTTCGCAACCGTTCCCGTGGTGGCGCTGGCCCCCTCGGTCTGGTGGGAGCCGGTCGACCACGACCACGCGACTGCCCACGTCCGTCTCGACGACGAGGACCAGGCGGTCACCGTCACGGTCGACCCGGCCGGCCGCCTGCGTCAGGTCGAGGTGGACCGCTGGGGCACGCCGCCCCGGTCGCCGTTCGGTCCCTACCGCTACGGCGCGCTTCTAGGCGAGGAGCGTCGCTTCAACGGCTACCTCGTGCCCACCGAGGTCGTCGCCGGATGGCACATCGGCACCAAGAAGTGGGACGAGGGCACCTGCCTGCGCTACCGCGTCGTGCGGTGCTCCTTCCACTGACCCACGCCCCCGCGCCGGATCACCACCTCAGACGTCGATGCCGCTCCGCAACGTGGGCAGGACCTTCTCGCCGTACGCCCTGATCATCTCGGCGTAGTTCGGGCCCATGTTGGCGACGTACACCTCGTCGTAGCCGGCGTCGACGTACGGCGCGAAGGCGTCCACGTGCCGCTCGAGGTCCGGCCCGCACACGACCGAGTCCGCGGTCATCTCCTTGGTCACGAGCTGTGACGCCTGCTCGAAGTGCTGCGGGCTGGGCAGCACCTGCGCGAGCTCTCCAGGGAGGCCTGAGTTGGCCCAGAGGCGGTGGGCGTGGTCGACGCCCTCCTCCTCGGTGTCGGCGTACGCGATCTTGAAGCCCGCCTGCGCCGGCTTGCCACCGGACTTCTCCTTGAACAGGCTCAGCAGGTCGTCGCCGGGCGAGGTGTTGATGTAGCCGTCACCGATCCGCGCCGCCGTCTCGACGGCCTTGGGGCCGAAGCCGGAGACGTAGATCGGCGGCGGCTGGTCGGGCATCGTGTAGATGCGGGCGGTGTCCACGGTGTAGTACTCACCGCCGTAGGTGACGGTCTTGCCCGTGAACAGCCTGCGGATGACATCCACCGCCTCCTCGAGCATCGCGAGGCGCACGTCGGCCGTCGGCCACGCTCCGCCGAGGATGTGCTCGTTGAGGGCCTCCCCCGACCCGACGCCGAGGACGAACTTGCCGTCGAGCATCGCCTGGCTCGTCGCCGCCGCCTGCGCGATCACAGCAGGGTTGACCCGCACCGTCGGACACGTGACCGCGGTCGTCACCGGCAGGTCGCAGACCTGCGAGATCGCCCCGATCACCGACCACACGAAGGGACTCTGCCCCTGCTCGTTGTTCCAGGGGTGGAAGTGGTCGCTGATCCACAGCGCGTCGAAACCGGCCTCCTCGGCGAGGCGGGCCTGCTCGACGAGCTGGTGGGGGTCGTACTCCTCGCAGGAGAGGAAGTAGCCGAAGCGCATGTCTCCTCCTTCGTCGGCGTCCGCCTGGGGTGTGCCCAGGCCACACCACGCCATGCGGCGTTCCGCTCCTCCACCGGGATCACCCGCGCGAAGATGGAGACGTGGTGACCGTGGACGGCGGCGAGGTTGCGTCCTTCTTCGCGGACGAGCCCGTCGGCGAACAGGTGTACGACGAGGTCGTGCGCCTCGTGGACCGCGCCGGGCCCGCCACCGTCCGGGTCACGAAGAGCCAGGTCGCCTTCCGGCGAAGGCAAGGCTTCTGCTGGCTGTGGCGGCCGGCGATGTACCTCAGGGATCCGGCCGCCCCGGTCGTCGTCTCGGTCGCCCTGCCACGCAGGGACGAAGGCAACCGGTGGAAGCAGGTCGTCGAGGTGGGCGGCCACTGGATGCACCATCTCGAGGTGCGCGACGTCGCCGAGGTCGACAGGGAGGTCGCCGCCTGGCTCGCCGAGGCCTACGCCT
The DNA here is from genome assembly GCA_036375975.1 of Nocardioidaceae bacterium. GTDB lineage: Bacteria > Actinomycetota > Actinomycetes > Propionibacteriales > Nocardioidaceae > Nocardioides_C. The sequence continues at coordinate 37,004 of DASVBF010000377.1, forward strand.
GTGCGGGCTGACTCACCCCGCCAGGGTCGGCCCCCGTCGGGCGGCTGGTCGCCTTCAGGACGGCCGGCAGGGCCGCACTGAGGAGGCGGAGCAGCTCCTCCTTCTCGACCTGCCGCTCCTGGACCCAGGTGATGACCGACTCCTCGACCATGGCGGCCCAGCCGTTCGTCAGCAGCCGGGTCGCCGGTGAGTCGCTCAGCCCGAGCTCGCCGAGGCTCTCGAAGATCCGGCCTGTGAGCGCGCTGCGCGCGTCCTCGTAGATCTCTCTGAGGAAGCGGTCCCCGCTCGCCGCACCCCTGACCAAGGACGTGAACGGCTCGAAGTTCGCCTCGACGTAGTCCACGTACGCGGCCAGGCCCGCCGTGAGTCGTGAGAGGGCGTCCAGCGACGGGTCCGGGGTGGTGACCACGAGCATCTCGTCGGTCGCCCGGCGCACCACCGCCCGATGGAACTCCTGCTTGTTCCGGAAGTAGTGGTAGAGCAGCCCGCGGGAGATCCCCGCCTCCTCCGCGAGGAGGTCGATCGAGAGCTCCTCGAGCGACCTGGTCGCGAGCAGCTCGATGCCGAGGTCGAGCAGCTGAGCGCGACGGTCGTCCGGGCTCAGCCGGACACGGGTGTTGCTCATGCCCAGGACTCTACTGAACGTTTGTCAACAACGCTATTGACTCGCGTTCAATACCGTCGGTATGGTCCTCGGTCATGGACATCACGACCACGGCAACGCACACCGGGGCGAACCTTCCCGGTCACACGCGGGTGCTGGTGATCGGGGCAGGCTTCGGTGGTCTCGGCCTGGCCCTGAAGCTCTCCGAGGCCGGCGAGCAGGACTTCCTCGTCGTCGAGCGCGGCTCCGACGTCGGCGGCACCTGGCGCGACAACACCTATCCGGGCGCGGCGTGCGACGTCCCGTCGCAGCTGTACTCCTTCTCGTTCGCGCTGAACCCGGAGTGGTCACGCTCCTTCTCACCGCAGCCGGAGATCCAGGCCTACCTCAGGAGGCTTGCGGCGGAGTCCACGGTCCTCGACCGGTTCCGCTTCGACACCACCGTCGAGGACGCAACGTGGGACGACCAGGCACAGCAGTGGCGTGTCGTCACTTCCGCCGGCACGGTGACCGCGGACCTCCTGGTCTCGGCCGCCGGTGCCCTCTCCGCTCCGAAGTTGCCCGACATCGACGGCATCGAGACCTTCCAGGGCGAGGTCTTCCACTCGGCGCAGTGGAACCACGACTCCGACCTGAGCGGCAAGCGCGTAGCCGTCATCGGCACCGGCGCATCGGCGATCCAGATCGTTCCCGAGATCGCCAAGCGGGTCGCCCACCTCGACGTCTACCAGCGCACCGCGCCGTGGGTGATGCCGCGCCGCGACCGGGACTACACGTCGGTGGAGCGGTTCGCGTTCCGCCACGTGCCCGGCGTCCAGCGGCTCTACCGCTCGGCGATCTACTGGGGACGCGAGACGTTCGTCCCGGCCTTCACGGTCAACCCGAAGATCGCCGCCCCCGCCAAGAAGGCCTCCCTGAAGAACATCGAGCGCGGGATCTCCGACCCGGCGCTCCGCGAGAAGGTCACTCCGACCTTCGAGATCGGCTGCAAGCGGATCCTGATCTCCAACGACTGGTACCCCGCCCTCGACCGCGACAACGTCGAGCTCGTCACCGATGGCATCGAGAAGGTCACCGGCAACGCGATCGTCACCCAGGACGGCCGTGAGCGCGAGATCGACGTGCTGATCGTCGCGACCGGCTTCCACACCACCGACCTCCCGATCGCGGAGCACATCACCGGGCGTCGCGGTGAGACGCTGGCCCAGCAGTGGGAGCGCGAGGGGATGTCCGCCTACAAGGGCGCGACCGCCACCGGCTTCCCGAACCTGTTCTTCATCGTGGGGCCGAACACCGGTCTCGGTCACTCCAGCATGGTGTTCATGATCGAGTCCCAGATCGCCTACGTCCTCGACGCGCTCCGCACCATGGACGCCGAGGGGATCACGGCGGTCGAGCCGAAGCCGAGGTCGGTCGAGCGCTGGAACCGCGACATCCAGCGCCGGATGAAGAGGACCGTGTGGAACGTCGGCGGCTGCTCGAGCTGGTACCTCGACTCGCACGGCCGCAACGTGACCCTCTGGCCCCGCACCACGTTCAAGTTCCGCCAGCTCACCCGCCGCTTCGACGTCGAGCACTACGACGTCCGGCGGCGCGACACATCGACGACCCAGATCCAGAAGGTGGGGCAGACCGCATGAGGACATTCGACGGCAAGGTGGCCGTGATCACGGGCGCCGGCTCGGGCATCGGCCGAGCGCTGGCGCTGAACCTGGCCGCGAAGGGTGCGGTCCTGGCGCTCTCCGACAAGGACGAGGTCGGCCTCCTCGAGACCGCGGAGCTCGCTACCGCGCGGCACGCACGCGAGGTGCACACCGAGAAGCTCGATGTGAGCGACCGGGTCGCCACGGCCGACTACGCGGGTTCGGTCGCCGCCGACCTGGGCCGGGTCAACGCCGTGTTCAACAACGCCGGCGTCGCCCTGCACGGCGACTTCGAGGAGATGACCTACGAGCAGTTCGAGTGGGTCATGAACGTCAACTTCTGGGGTGTCGTCCACGGCTCCAAGGAGTTCCTTCCCCACCTGATCAAGAGCGGCGACGGCCATCTGGTCAACATCTCGAGCCTGTTCGGTCTCATGGGCATGCCGGGCCAGTCGGCCTACAACGCCTCCAAGTTCGGCGTACGCGGGTTCACCGAGGCGCTGCGCACGGAGATGCTCATCGCCAAGCACCCCGTCCAGGTGACCTGTGTCCACCCCGGCGGCATCAAGACCGCGATCGCGCGCAACGCCCGCACGACCGACAGCCACGACCCGCAGACGGTTGCCCGGCTGTTCGACACGAAGCTGGCCAGGATGACCCCCGATCGGGCGGCGGAGATCATCGTCGGAGGCGTGCTGAAGAACCGCCCGCGCATCGTGGTCGGCGGCGACGCCAGGCTTCTCGACGGCTACGTCAGGCTGGTCGGTCCTCGCTACCAGAGCGCCGTCGCCAGGGTCGCCTCCAGGATCATGCCGAAGCCCCGGACCTGAGCGGCAGAGCCGAGGCCGTACCACCGTTAGAGGGCGCGCTCGTCGGGGTACCGGCGTCGCATGTCGAAGCGAGCCAGCACACTCGAGCGGGAGTACCCAGGCGCGACCGCTGACCAGCCCACGGAGATCCCCGCGAAAGGGTGGTTCCAGGTCACCAAGCGGGCCTGGGCCGAGTCCAAGGTGGATCAGGTCCCGCTGCTCGCAGCCGGCGTGGCGTTCTACTCGTTCCTGTCGCTGTTCCCGGCGATGATCGCGGCGGTTACGGTCTATGGGCTCGTCGCCGACCCGCAGACCGTCGCGCGGCAGACGGAGGCGATTTCGAACGCCTTGCCCAGTAGCGCGGCGTCTCTCGTCACCGACCAGATGAAGCAGATCGCCGCCCAGCCCCAGCAGTCGCTCGGGCTCGGGCTCCTCATCGCCCTGGCCCTGGCCCTCTGGAGCGCGTCGGGCGGCGTGGGGAACATCGTCACCGCCATCAACGTCGCCTACGACGAGGAGGAGACCCGCGGGTTCATCAAGCGCAAGGCACTCGCCCTGGGCTTCACCCTCGGCGCGATCCTCTTCGTCGTCGTCGCGGTTGCTCTCATCGCGGTGGTGCCTCCGTTCCTCGACGCCGTCCTCCCCGACGGGCCCCTGCGCGTCCTTGTGAACGTGGGCCGGTGGCTGCTGCTCGTCGTCGCGGTGGCGACCGCCCTGGCCGTGCTCTACCGCTTCGCCCCGGACCGCGACAGCCCCAAGTTCGCCTGGACCTCGGTCGGCTCGGCCGTCGCGACGGTGATCTGGATCGTCGCCTCCGTCGGTTTCTCCCTCTACGTCGACAACTTCGGGAGCTACAGCAGGACCTACGGCGCCCTCGCCGGTGTGGCCGTCCTGATGCTCTGGCTGTGGCTCACGGCGTTCATCGTCCTGCTCGGAGCGGAGATCAACGCGGAGGCCGAGCAGCAGACGATCCAGGACACCACCGTCGGGCCGCCGAAGCCGCTCGGGGAACGCGACGCGGTGAAGGCCGACAACCTGCCGAACGAGCCGGCCGAGCCCGAGCGACGCTGACGAGCCGACCCTGGTGGCGTACACGTCCCAGCTCTGACCACTGAACGACAGACCCTTCGCCACCGCTCCCGCTCGGAATCTGACCGTGGTTCTCGGTCCAGATCATGATCTCGCGGTTTGCCCGGGACACCGTTCAGCCAGATGTCGTAGGCGATGTCGTCGATGCCGGTGCCCGGACCGGCGCGGACAGCGCCGCCTCCCTCCCAAGGCGGCGCTGTGCACGTCGCTGTCACCGCAAAGATCCCCCACCCACTCGTGGTGAAACTCCTGGTCTGGACGTTCCTTCCTAGGATGTCAGTGTGAAGACGATCCGCGCGGTGTTCGGGAAATGGGGTGGTCGACGGGCCCACTGCCCAGCGTTGGCTGCAGGGCCTCGACGAGGCGATGATGCTGCGATGAACGAGGAGTTCGTGGCCCGACGGGTCGTCGTGCACGGGCGGGTGCAGGGCGTCTTCTTCCGCGACTCCTGCCGCCGGGAGGCGGAGGGATCGGATGTGACGGGCTGGGTGCGCAACGAGCCCGATGGCACGGTCGGCGCCCTGTTCGAAGGCGATCCCCGGGCGGTGGACCGGTTGGTGGCCTGGTGCCGGCAGGGACCACCCGGGGCTCGAGTGGCACGAGTGGACGTGACCGAGACCGCGCCCAGCGGGCGTGGCAGCTTCGACGTACTCAGCTGAGGTCATGGCTCTCGCGGTCTGCCTCCTCTTCGACCACCGAACCGAGCTGGCGATCCGCCGGCTCTGGGAGCGTCTCGAGGACGCCGAGGTGCCCACCCTGCTGACCCACACACACGGGCACCACGTCCCGCACCTGTCCTACGCCGTCCTGCGCAGCTTCGATCTGGACAAGGTCGCGGAGGCCCTCGCCCTGCTCCCCGACGAAGGGCCGATGCCGCTGCACTTCGACGCCATCGGGATGTTCCGCCGGAGCCGGACCTGGCTGGTGCCGTCAGTGACGTCCGAGATCGCCCGCCGCCAGGAGTGTGTGGTGGAGGCACTCGAGTCGACGGGGGCGGACCTGCACCAGAACTACCGACCGGGGGTGTGGGTGCCCCACTGCACGCTCGCCCCGCGGACCACGCTGGAGCGGCTCCCGACCGTGGCCTCGGCAGTCTTCGACGTGCTTCCGCTCGTCGCGACCGCGGACCGCGCCGCTCTGATCGACACCAGCACCGGCCGACGGGTCCCGCTGGACACGATCCCCTGAACCCGGCCGTCCCGCCCACCTGGGGCCGGCTCAGGCCGCCTGCCGGCTCTGCCGCCTGACGGCACGGGCGCGGATCGGCCCCACGAGACGCGGCCCCGAGAGGCGGTCCTCGAGACGCCGGACCTCACGCCGGAGCGGCTGCGCGACGTACTCGCCCAGGATCACGCCGGAGGCGATGGAGATCGCGATCGCGGCCGCCGTGGCGAGGGCGATGATCCCGGAGCTGTCCCCCAGCGCCATCAGGGAGAGCCCCCGGTAGATCGACAGGCCGGGCAGCAGGGGCACGACGGCGGGCACCACCACCACGAGCGGGGGAACGCGGACCCTTCCGGCGACCGAGTAGCTGACCAGGCCGATCAGGATCGCTGCTGTCGCCGACGCCCAGGCGGTCCCGGTGCCCTCCACGTAGAGCAGGTACCACAACACCGCGCCCATCGCCCCGATCGCAGCGATGGGGAGGAGCGATCGAAGCGGCGCGTAACAGGAGAACGCGAAGGCAGCCGCACAGACACCGGCGCCGACCGTCACCAGGGGCAGCGCCTGCAGTCCTGCGGCGCCGGGATCCAGCCGGCCGAGCTCGACCCCGAGCATCGTGCCGGCGGTCAGGCCTCCGCTGACGCCGGCGATGATGCCTGCCGTGGCGAGAAGTGCCTCGAGGAGGCGTGCGCCGGAGGTGATGTAGAAGCCGGTGAGCGCGTCCTGGATCGCTCCCATGAACCCGATGCCGGCCAACAGCATGATGATGCTGGCCGTCACGACCATGGAAGGGTCCACCCTGAGGTCGGTCGCGGCCGTCCCCACGGCGAAGAGCGTGGCGAGGAGCCCTCCGGCCACCTGCTGGTAGAACGCCGGCAGCCGACGTCGCGACAGCGCCCTCTGCAGCAGGTCGATGCCGGCCGCGGCGACGAACGCGATGACCAGCACGATCAGGTCACCACCGAGCAGCAGGCCGACGCCGAAGCCGGTCATGCCCCGACCGAGGGTCACCGCCCAGCGCGGGAGACGATGGCCTGAGGAGGTGATCCTCGCGAGCTGCTGCCGCGCCTCGTCGCGGTCGGCCTCGCCCAGCAGCACCGCATGGATGAGGTGGTCGACGCGGGTCAGGTCCTCGTAGTCGATGTCGCGGTGCCGGACGTTGCGGACCTGGATCAGTGCGGGCTCGTCCATGCTCGGCTGGTAGCTCATCGACAGCTGCGTGAACGTGACGTCCACGTCGGCGTTCCTGAGGCCGAGGCGGTGGGCCAGCGAGAGCATCGTGGCGGTGACGTCAGCGGCACCCGCGCCCGAGGACAGCAGCACCTCCCCGACCCGCAGGCACAGGTCGAGGGTCTTGTAGATGTCTCTGGTCTCCGGCACGGCCCCATCCTTCCCGGTCCGTCCTGTTTGTCGCGTGTGAGTCCCGCCTCATTCTTGGTCGGCGGCCGGTTGCCCGACCACGCCGAAACCTTGCTTGCCTAATGCCGTTAGGACATCCTGTAGGCATGAGCAAGCTCCCCGCCGGCGATCGACGCCGCCGTCGTCACCGCGAGACTCTCGACGAGGTCGTCGGACACGCTCTCACGGTCATGGCGGAGAGCGGCGCGGCGGGTCTGAGTCTTGGCGAGGTCGCCAGGCGGATGGGGATCCGCACGCCGTCGCTCTACGTCTACTTCTCCTCGAAGGCCGAGCTCTACGACGAGGTGTTCGCCCGTGGGTGGCGCTCCTTCGCGGAGGCGATGCGCGAGTTCGACGGCACGCTGCCACCCGGCATGACCCTCCGCGACCTGCTTGCCGCCTCGATGACCCGGAGCCTCGACTGGGCATCGGCGAACCCGGCGTACTCCCAGATGATGTTCTGGCGCCCCGTGCCGGAATGGCAGCCGGCACCCGCCTCCTACGCCCCGGCCGTCGAGGTGGAACAGCACGCCAGACGCGCTTTCGAACGGCTGCAGGAGGAAGGACACCTCCTACCGGACGCCGACCTCGACGAGGTCGTCGACGTCTGGATCGTCCTGGTGTCGGGACTGGTCAGCCAGCACCTCTCCAACGAGCCGACCGTCCCCGCGGCCGAGGGGCGCATGGCCGCGCTCGTCGACCCGCTCGTCTCATCCTTCACCGGCCATTACGGATGGAGCCCGACATGACCACTGCCCTGCTGCCCCCCACCCCTGACCGGGCGGAAGCGGTCGCACTCGGCGAGCACGCCGCGTTCGTCGAGCTGATCTCCGGGTTGTCCCCGGGCGAGTGGGACAAGCCCACCGACTGCGCCGGCTGGTCGGTCCGGGATGTCGTCGCGCACGTCGCAGGAGCGCTCGAGGAGGGCGCCCACATCCGCGCCCAGCTGCGCCGCGTCGCGCTCGCACCGCGGCGCTACCCACAGCTGGACCGCCTCGACGCCATCAACCAGCTCCAGGTCGACGATCGCGGGGCCCACCCGCCGGACAGGCTCGTCCACGAGGTCAGCTCGCTGGGCCCTCGCGCGGCCCGTGCTCGTCGCCGGACGCCGCAGCTGATCCGCTCCCGAGCAGTCCCCCGAGGCTTCAGCCTTCCGACCGGGGCCACCTTCGGCTACCTCGTCGACGTGATCTACCCCCGCGACCTGTGGATGCACCGCATCGACGTCGCCCGCGCGACCAACCGAGACCTTCGTGCCACGAGCACGGAGGCAGACGTCGTGGCACTGGTCGTCCGCGACCTCGCCTGCACGTGGGGCGGCCCCGCCACGACGCTCACGCTCACCGGTCACGGCGCCGGCACCTGGGCCCTCGGCGCCGGAAAGCCCGTGGCGGCGGTCGAGACCGACGCCGTCGAGATCTGCCGGCACCTGTCCGGTCGCATCGCCTCACCTCCGATCGCCGCCAAGGGCGACCCCGGCGCCGAGCAGTACCTCCTGGCGGCCCGCATCCCCTTCTGACCGACGGAAGAGGCGAGACGTCGGGATCGTCACACTTCGTAGGCCGCGGCCTCCCGGCCGATACGCTGCTGACGTGCACCCACGTCTCCCCCGCCGTTCCGTGACCGTGGTCGTCCTGGCGCTCGCGCTGCTCCCTCTCCCCGCACAGGCTCTCGTCGCCGGCCCGGGCTCACCCTCCTCGGGTGACTCCGTGCTCCCGGCCCGCGGCAACGGCGGCTACGACGTGAAGCACTACGACATCGACCTGCGCTGGCGGGCGGACTCGCGAAGCATCGCGGCCACCGCCACCGTGCGCGCCACAGCGACCCAGGACCTCTCGTCGTTCAACCTCGACCTGGAAGGCCTGACGGTCCGTGGCATCACCGTCGACGGTCACGCCGCGACGTGGACCCGCGACGGCTTCGAGCTCGCGGTCACGCCCTCGCCGACCACCCCGGTCCTGGCCGGAGAGACCTTCACCACCGTGGTCACCTACGCCGGCAAACCCACGGCCTACCGGAGCAAACAGCTCGGACGCATGGGCTGGATCTCCACGAAGGACGGCGCCACGGCTCTGTCCGAGCCGTTCGGCTCCGAGACGTGGCATCCGGTCAACGACACGATCCGCGACAAGGCGACCTACAGCATCTCCCTGGATGTCCCCAACCGGCTCACCGGCGTCTCCAACGGCCGCCTCGTGGGACGTGATGTCGGAGCCCGCCGCACGGTGTGGCGCTGGAGCGAGAGCAGCCCGATGGCGCCCTATCTCGCCACCGTCTCCATCGGCCGCTACCGGATGTTCCGCGCCCGGACCGCGTCCGGCATCCCCCTCGTCACGTTCGTCGACGAGAAGCTCGGCAGGCAGCGCCGGGCCCGTCGCGACCTCGCGAGAACTCTCGAGTGGCTGCAGCGCCGCTTCGGGACCTACCCGTTCGCGACATCCGGGCTCGTCATCGACGACATGAGCGACATCGGCTACGCGCTCGAGACGCAGAGCCGGCCGGTCATCCCCAACTTCGCCCCCGGCTACATCATCGACCACGAGATCGCGCACCAGTGGTTCGGCAACTCGGTCACGCCCGCCGACTGGAAGGACATCTGGCTCAACGAGGGGTTCGCCACCTACACCGAGTGGCTCTACGACGCCTGGCGCTACCACAAGCCGCGCACCCCGCACGGCCAGTTCCGCTTCCTCTACAAGGCCTACCCCGCCGACGACCGCTTCTGGAAGACGCCGCCCGGCGATCCCGGCTCGGTGGGGAGGCTGTTCTCGACACCGGTCTACGACCGAGGAGCCATGACGCTTCAGGCCCTCCGTGAGCGCGTCGGCGACAGGGACTTCTTCACGATCCTCCGCCGGTGGGCGAGGCAGAACGCTGACGACTCGGTGCGCACCCGTGACTTCAAGGCCCTCGCCGAGCGCGTGTCGGGCGAGCAGCTCGACCACCTCTTCCGGGTCTGGCTGTACGTCCCCGAACGGCCGCGCGGCTACTGACGACTTCCCCGCCGTGACGAACGCTCAGCGGGCGCCGGTGAGGCCCTCGTTGTGCGAGCCGGACAGCCGCTGCGCGAAGTAGATCGGCACGATCGAGACCACGACCAGGACCGCGGCCACGACGTTGACCACGGGGGCCTGGTTCGGCCGAAACAGGTTGTTGAAGATCCACAGCGGCAGGGTCTGCTGCTGGGTACCGGCGGTGAACGTGGTCACCACGATCTCGTCGAAGCTCAGCCCGAAGGCGAGCAGCGCCCCGGCGAGCAGCGCCGAGCGGAGCATCGGGAAAGTGACGAGGCGGAACGTCGTGAACCCACCGGCGCCGAGGTCCATCGACGCCTCCTCGAGGTTGCCGCCCATGCGACGCATCCGCGCCTGAACGTTGTTGAACACCGTCACGATGCAGAACGTCGCATGCGCCACCACGATCGTGAGGAACCCCAGCTCCCAGGCGAAGATGGTCCTGAACGCGTTGTTGAGCGCGATACCGGTGACGATGCCGGGCAGCGCGATCGGCAGGATGATCAGGAGCGAGACGGTGTTCTGACCGAAGAACCGGAAGCGAGAGAGCGCCATGGCCGCGAGTGTCCCCAGCACCAGCGCGACCACGGTGGCCACGGCCGCCACCTCGACGCTGAGCCACAGGGCGTCCCGGGCGCCGCGCGCACCGATCGCGACTTCCCACCAGTGCAGGGTGAGCTCGCTCGGCGGCCAGGCGAACGTGCGGTCGGCGTTGAAGGAGTTCAGCACCACCAGCGCGAGCGGCGTGTAGACCACGACGAGCGCGAGGACGGTGAACACCGCCAGGGCGAGACGCATCCCACGAGAGAGGGTCATAGGTTCTCCAGCGCCCCGGTCCGGCGTACGGCGGCCAGGTAGAGCAGCATGACCACCACGGGGATGGTCGCCACCGCGGCGGCGAACGGGAGGTTGTTCGCCGCGCCGACGTTGTCGTAGACGACGTTCCCGAGCAGCTGGTTCGCCCCACCGACGATCTTCACGGCGATGTAGTCACCGAGCGACAGCGAGAACGTGAAGATCGACCCCGCCACCAGCGCCGGGAAGGCCATCGGGAGGATCACGCGCCGGAACGTCTGACCGGCCGGGGCCCCGAGGTCCGCAGAGGCCTCGAGCAACGAGTCCGGCAACCGTTCCAGGCCCGCGAAGACGGGCAGGATCATGTAGGGCAGCCAGAGGTAGGACAGCGTGATGATCGTGGCTGTGATCCCGTAGCCGGGCGACTGGATGCCGAAGGGGGTGCCCAGCCAGTCGATCAGGCCGCCGTCGGAAAGGATCCCTCGCCAGGCGTAGGCCTTGACGAGGTACGACGCCCACAGCGGCATGAGCACAGCGATCACCAGGAGCTGCTGGACCCGCACCGAAGCCACCTTCGCCATGTAGAAGGCGATCGGGAAGGCGAGCACGGCGTCGATCACGGTCACCAGGGCCGCGATGCCCAGGGTTCGTAGCGTGATGGTGCGGTAGACCTCGAGCGTGAACAGGGTGCGGAAGTTGTCGAGGGTCCAGGTCCGCTCGATCTCCCCGGTGAAGCTGTTCTGCCCCCACAGGGAGGTGAGGAACAACGCCGCCAGGGCTCCGAGGTAGGCGACCCCGAGCCACAGCATGGGTGGCGTCAGGAGCAGCCCGAGCCGGAGCCCTGGACGGCGATGCAGGAGCCGCGACAAGGTCAGCCCTTCACCTCGGTCCAGGCCTGGGTCCACCGGCCGTAGTCGGCGCAGGTCGCGTCGGTGCGGCCGTCGAGGCACTGCTCGATCGGCGTCGTCCAGTACCAGATCTTCTCGGAGTAGGCCTTGTCGTCAGCGTGGTAGGTGGTGCAGAAGTTCTTGTCGGTGGTGTAGTCGCACGCCTTCGGGTTGGCCGGGGCCTCACCGAAGTACTCCGCCACCTGCGCCTGGACCTGCGGGCCGGCGATCCAGTCCATCCACCGGTAGGCACAGTTCGGGTTCTTCGCGTCCGCGCCGACCATCCAGGTGTCCGACCACCCGGTCGCGCCCTCTTCCGGCAGGGTCGCCTTCACCGGAACCTTCTCGGACTCGGCGAGGTTGGCGATCACCTGCCAAGTGGTGCCGATCACCGTGTTGCCGGTCTTGAAGGCCTGCACCTCCTTCAGGTAGTCCGACCAGTACTCGGAGATATTCTTCCGCTGGGTCTTGAGCAGGTCGATCGACGCCTGCAGCTGCTTGTCGTCGAGGGCGTAGGGGTTCTTGATCCCGAGGTCGGGCTGGGTCTTCATCAGGTACAACGCCGCGTCCGCGATGTAGATCGGCGAGTCGTAGGCGGTGACGGCGCCGGCGTACGGCGGGCTCTTCTCGAACACCGCACCCCAGCTCGTGGGCGCGGTCTTGACCTTGTCGGTCCGCCACATGAGCAGGTTGGCGCCCCAGCCGTGGGGGACGCCGTACATCTGGCCGTTCACGGAGTTCCAGGCACGGTCCTTCAGCCACGGCTGGATGTCCTTGTAGTTCGGCACGAGGTCGGTGTTGACCGGTGCCACGTCGCCGGCGGCGATCAGTCGCAGCGACGCGTCGCCCGAGGCGGACACCACGTCGTAGTCCCCCGTCTTCATCAGCGTGACGGCCTCGTCGGAGGTGCCGAAGTACTTCACGTTGGCCTTGCAGCCGGTCTCCTTCTCGAACGGAGTGACCCAGTCGACCTTCGGGTCGGTGCTGCCGTCCTCGGCGTAGCCGGGCCAGGCCAGGATGTTGACCTGGTCCTCGCTCGCGCCGAGCGACTTCTGCATGGGTACGTCGGGCGGGGTGAACCGCGCACCGGTCTGCGGGCCCGTCGTGCCGCCGCCGTCACCGCCACCGCCGGTCTCGGACGTCGTGCCGCAGCCTGCGAGCACGAGGCCGAGGGCGCATGCCCCGGCCAACACGGTCATCTTGCTCATGCGTTCTCCTCAGTGGACGTGTCCCCCGCCGACTTCGTTGTCTCTTGCGGACCCCCGAGGGTCACGACATGTGCGCGCTGCCAGGTCAGCAGCACGTCCTCGCCGCGGTGGGAGAGCGCGTGGTCGATCGAGCTCTCGAGGTTCTGCTGCAGCACGGTGAGGTGTCCGCCGACGTCGAGCTCGACCACGGAGTGAGTGGCGGCCCCGAGGTACACGACCTCGCGGACCGTTCCCTTCGCCGCGCAATCGTCCGAAACGGCTGCAGGACCGACCGCCTCTCCGGCCGCGCGCAGCCGGATCTTCTCCGGGCGGACGCTGAAGGTCCCGCGCTCGCCGAGCAGCTGCTCCGCGACGTCTCCTTCCAGGAGGTTGGAGGTGCCGACGAAGCCGGCGACGAAGCTGGTCGACGGCCGCTCGTAGAGCTCGATCGGGGTGGCCACCTGCTCGATGGCGCCGTTGTTGAACACGGCGATGCGGTCGCTCATCGTCAGCGCCTCCTCCTGGTCGTGGGTGACAAAGACGAAGGTGACGCCGACCTCCCGCTGAAGCTCCTTGAGCTCGATCTGCATCTCGCGGCGGAGCTTGAGGTCGAGGGCGCCGAGCGGCTCGTCGAGGAGGAGGACCTTGGGCCGGTTCACCAGGGCTCGGGCGAGCGCGACGCGCTGTCGCTGGCCACCGGAGAGCTCGTGGGGCCTGCGGTCTCCGAACCCGGCGAGGCGAACGGTCTCCAGGGCTTCGAGCGCCCGCTGCTCGCGCACGTCGCGTGCGACCCGCTTCACCCGGAGTCCGTACGCGACGTTCTCGCGGACGCTCATGTGCGGGAAGAGAGCGTAGTCCTGGAAGACGGTGTTGACGTCGCGGGCGTACGGCGGCTCCTGCGTGACGTCCCGGCCACCGAGGACCACCTCCCCGGCCGTCGGCGACTCGAAGCCGGCCACCATGCGCAGAACGGTGGTCTTCCCCGACCCTGACGGGCCGAGCATCGAGAAGAACTCCCCGTCGGCGATGTCGAGGTCGATGCCCGCGACGGCGGTCACCTCGCCGAACTGCTTGCGCAGGCCTCGGAGTGACACCGCCGGGGCACCGGCCTCCGCACCCACCTCGTGAGACGACATACGCGCAGTATGGCATCAGTCACACCGACGTTCCGCACCGTCTCAAGGTATTCGGACAACCGAAACAACGTCTGGCGGCGACAAACACGATGAATTCCGCAGAGTTTGGCGATGGTTCAGACCGGCAGGGCCGCCGGGCCGACGGCACTCCGGGCGATCTCGCACCGCCGAGCATCCAGGGGATGCCCGGACGCGGTGAACCTGCGAGCCGCCTCGGCCAGCATGGCGTCGAACTCCTCGTGCCGCCCCTCGGCCCGGACCAGGTGGGCGCGGGCCTCGAGCACTGCTGCGCCCCAGGTGGTCCCGTCCCATCGCGCCGCCGACGTCTCGGCGATCGCTAGGTGTCTGCGCGCTCCGTCGAGGTCGCCCACGTCGGCACAGGCGATCGTGGCGGGCACGGCCAGCATGACGTCGCAGAAGGGACATCGGTCCGGCTCACCCAGGGTCGCCTCCGCCTGGTCGACGACCGCTCGCGCCTCCCAGGCGTTGGGGGCAGCGGTGATCAGGGTCCCGTAGACCCGCTGGAGCACGTGCATGCTCATGACCGACCAGCGCGCCAGAGGAAGTGCTCTCCTCAGCAGCCGCCGAGCCTCGGCCGGATCCCCTTGCGCCAGCCGGACCTCGGCGAGCCTCTGCAGGCTGTGCGCCTCACCTGCGGAGGCGTCCGCGTCGCGGTGCAGGTCGAGCGCCTCCTGCAGCTCGCGCTCCGCCAGCTCCAGGTCCCCCTTGAGCAGGGCCGCCTCACCGATGAGCGCCGTGGCGAAGGCAACCCCGCGCAGCGCGCCGAAGTGCGAGGCCCGCCGCCGAAGCGCCTCGGCCTGCTCGATCACCTCGTCGTAGGGAACCGGCCCATAGAGGAGGTACTCGGCAACGCAGAGGTGGGCATCGAAGAGGGCGGTGGCCAGGCCCGCGTTGCCCTGGGTGCGGCGCAGCTCGAGGCGGAAGCGCTCGAACCACTCCCCCCTCTGGTGCGCGATGAGCCCCTGGAGGGCGACCAGGTCGACGTAGTGCCAGGGATCCTCGGGCGTGAGGAGGACCCGCCGCGCGGCTGACGCCGCCTCCCAGGCCGCCTCGATCTCCCCGGTGAAGTAGGCGAGGTTCCCGCGCGCGAGCAGGATCGGCCCGTCGGCGGCGTCTCCCTCGAGGTCGAGACCGTCCAGCGCCGTGCGCGCAGTCTGGAAGTCCCCGGAGAAGCATGCGGCTCGCGCGAGTCGGGCGCGGACGAGGCGCTGCTCAGTCCCGGTCGTGACGGGGACCGCCTCCTGGTAGGCCGACAGCGAGCCGGGGTCGCCCATGGCCATCAGGAGATCGCCGCGGCGTGCCAGCAGGTGCGCCAGGGCCTCCCCGGAGGCATGTCCGCGGACCGCCTCGACCAACGCGAGGGCGTCCCGGTATGCGCCGAGTGCTCCTGCCGTCTCGACCGCGGGGAGCACGTAGGGGATGGCCTGCAGGGGCTGTCCGGCGGCGATGAACTGGTGAGCCACTCGCGCGGGCGCGGCTCCGAGCGCGGCAAGCCGTTCCGCGACCAGCTGACGCGCCGCCGATCGCTCGTGCGGGGGCTGGGAGGCCATGAGCCCTTCCCGGATGAGTGGGTGCCGGAAGCGGTACCCGGTGTCCGCAGGTTCGACGACCAGGGCGGCCAGCCCGACCTCGAGGTGCCGGTAGGCCTCGTCCTTCCCCACGCAGGCCACGGCGAGAAGCTCGTCGGTGGTGAAGCTCGATCCGAGCAGCGCCACACGCTGGAACGTCCGCTGCACCGCCCGCGGCAGCCCTGCCGCGATGCTCTCGGGGCGGCCCTGCGCTGCGGCCCTGCCGAGCTCGAGGGCCGTGAAGGGCAGCCCCCCGCTCACCTCCCAGACCCGGTGGAGGGCCTCGTCGTCCAGCGAGGGGAACTGCTGGGCGACCAGCCGGCGCGTCGCTGCCTCACCCAAGGGCGCGAGCTCGACGCGGCTGCCGATTCCGCGACTCACCAGGCTGTCGTGCATCTCCTCGAGCGCGTCGCCTCCGCCCGGGCGCTGGGCCAGGACGAGCAGGACGTGCTCACCGAGTGCGCACCTGGCGAGATAGTGCAGCAGGCGAAGGGACGCCTGGTCCGCCTCGTGCACGTCGTCGACGACCAGGAGCAGGCCGTGCCCCGCCGCAGCGAGGCGCATCAGCTCGGCGGCAGCGACGAACAGCCGCTGGTGCGACGACTCTCCGCTCCAGCTGACCTCCTGGGCGGACAATGCGCGGTCCAGCTCGTCGCGGTAGTTGTCGTCGAGGCCGTCGAGAAGCGAGGGGTGGGCGCGGCACAGGTCGCCGAGCGCCTCGAGAACGGACGCATAGGGCCACGGACCCTCCATCGCCGATGCCGTACCGCGACCGGTGCGCCACCCGCGCTGTCCGGCCAACGCAGTGGCCAGGTCCAGTACCGCGGTCTTCCCCACGCCGGGGGGCCCGGTGACGAGCAGGGCGCCGCCCCGCCCGGCGTCGGCCCGGGCGAGTCGCTCGCGGAACAGGTCACCGACCTCGCGCCGCCCGAACAGCCGCTGCCTAGCGGGCGCGGTGGCAACGGCCGACACCGGGGCGGACCCCGCTGCCCGCTCGAGCAACGACCGGTGCAGCGCCTCGGCCTCCGGGCTGGGGGTCGTGCCGAGCTCGCGTCGCAGCGCCTGTTCCATTCGCTCGAACTGTCTGAGCGCCTCACGCACGTCGCCGCGTTCGGCCGCCGAGCGCACCAGGGCGAGGTGCGCCTGCTCGTCGGCCGCGTCGTCGCGGAGCAGGTCATCCCACCGTCCCGTGAGGCGGAGCAGCTTCGCGCGCAGCTCGGCCAGCGACTCCCTGGTGCCCTCGACCCACGCTTCGTAGGGTTCGTCGGGGAGCAGCGGACCCTCGTACATGTCCAGGGCTGCGGAGGCTCGTGGGGCCGACGCCTGGGCGAGCGCCGTCTCCGCCGCATCACGGAAGCCGACAGCGTCCACCTCCACCTGCGCTTCGGGCAGGAGGGTGACGAGGTCGCGACGGAGCACGACCGTCTCGGGGTGCCCACCGAGTGCGTGACGCGCGTAGTAGGCCGCCTTGTGCAGCCTCGGGCCTGCGGCGTCGAGGTCCAGCTCGGGCCACAGCGCGTCGATCACCTGCTCGCGGTGCATCCGCCGGCCCCGCGCAAGGGACAACAGCTTCACGAGCCGGGCCCCTTGGCGGCGGCTCCAGGCGTCATCCGTCACGGCGACGTCGTCGACGGTCACCGAGAACCCCCCGAGCATCCTGATTCGCACGTGCATGCAGAAGCCCGATCTCGTAGGAGACGCCGTCACGCTACTCCCTGGCGTAGGCCCTGTCAGGTCGGATGTTCTCCTCGAACACCGCCCTTTCAAGGCGAACCGGAAGCCGCTCCAGCGCCTCGACCTCGTCGGCCATGTTGGAGCTCAGCTCTCTCAGCAACCGCCGGATGCCCGGCATGTCCCAGTCGTACGCCGCGATCCGCTCGGTCGTCTCGAACAGCCGGCGCGACAGCGCGTCCCGCTGTCGCTGGTAGTCGGCGAGAGCGACGGCCTCCGCGCGAGCGCCGGCGAACGACTCGATGATCGCGTTGGCGGCGAGCTCGGCGTCCCGGAGCGCGTCCGTCATGCCGTGGGCGGTGATCGGGTCCTTGAAGTAGCCGGCGTCGCCCACCAGTGCCCAGCCGGGTCCCCACGACCGTCGTACGAAGCCGGGCACACCGCTCCAGCCGTGCATCCGGTCCGCGGGGGTCGAGCCGCGCAGCCGCGGGAGGTGCTCCGGCGCCGCGGCGCCGAACAACGCCTCGAACGCAGCCTCGGACCCAGCACGGCGCAGAGCGCGGAGTCGTGCGGGGGTCGTCGAGACGAAGACACACGTCAGCCCGTCGTTGGTCGGCAGCATGCCGGCCGCGACCGGTCCACCGTCGTGTCCGTAGGCCCACTCGTAGCCGGCGACCGGAAGGTCCGCGTGGTAGCGGTACAGCACCGAGGCGCTGGAGGTGGCACGCCGCTCGACGTCCGCGCCGGCCTGGTCGGCCACGACCGACCGGACGCCGTCCGCGCCGACGGTGAACCCGGCGCGCAGGTCCCGTGGCGGGTCGGCGCGGGAGGCGACTCGAACGCCTGCGACCCGGTCGTCCGACGACCGGAGCAGGCCGGTGACCGCGGCGCCGTGGTGGACGTCCACCCCCGCCCGGGCGGCCGCGTCCACCAGGATCCGGTCGAGGAGATGGCGACGCGGCGCGTACAGCGCCCGCACGCCGGGGGTCGGACGGATCGAGACCCGGACCGTGTCACCGTCCCCGTAGTGGAACAAGGTCCGCTCGACCGCGGGGGTTCCGGCCGCGACCAGCTCCGGCAGGACGCCCCACCGGGAGAGCTGAAGCACGCCGGCCCGCATCAGGCCGTGGGTGGACAGGGTGTCGCTGCCGTAAGGGGCTCTGTCGACGAGCGCGACGTCAAGGCCCGCGCGGGCCAGCAGCAGGGCCGTGGAAGCACCCGCGACGCGGGCGCCGACCACGACGACGTCGTAGGAGTTCTTCATCAGGTCACCTCAGGGTGGGATCGAGTGGGCGGTGCGCGGACAGGTGCTCCACGACGTACTCCGCGTCATGCCGGGCGCCGTCGATGAAGCCGGAGTCCCGGCGGTGCTGGAAGCGTTGTCCGACGACGTAGAGCCCAGCGGCGCTGGTGATGCCGCGGTGCTGGCGGATCGAGCCGTCCGACGCCAGGACCGGAACGTGTAGCCAGGGGTGGTGCGGACGGTAGCCGGTAGCGAGCAGCACCGTCCCGATCCCCTCGGCCCTGAGGTCCAGCCGGCTCGGCACCTCGTCGGGGACGAACGGGCGGGGCCGTTCGGCCGGCCAGACCTCTCGCTCGAGACCGTTCGAGAGGATGTGTTCGTCCACGGCGTCCAGGAACCTGTGCATGCGCAGGTCCGACTCCGCGACCGAGGCGGGCAGGTTGCCCTGGAAGGACGCGACGCGTCCCGCGAGGCCGGTCAGCCGACCGGTCAGGCGGACCCCCAGTCCGGCGAGCGACGCCAGGTCGAGGTCCTCCGCGAAGCGGTCTGGCTCGTTGCGGCCGACCAGCTGCATCGAGGGCTCGCGGCGTGCCGCCGCCCGGTCCCGGACCTCGTCGATGGTCCGGGCCAGTCGCCCGGTCCGCTCCAGCCACCAGAACACGTCCATGCCTCGGTAGCGTCGAGGCATCCGGGTGTGTCGTCCGACGGCAAGCACCACCCGCCGGCCCGCGCGGGCGAGCTCGTCGGCGATCTGCACCCCGGACGACGACGCGCCCACCACCAGGACGCCGCCGTCAGGGACGGCGTTCGGGTTGCGGTACCGCGACGCGTGGGTCACGTGCAGCGGTGAGCAGGCGTCCTCGACCGACGCCGGGAGCCGGGGTGAGCCGTTGGCCCCGGTCGCCACCACGACGTGGCGGCTGGTCCAGGTGCGGTCGTCCGTGACCACCCGGTACCCCGGACCGAGCGAGGTCACGGACAGGACCGTGGTCCGGGTCCGGACCGGCGCGTCGAACGACTCGGCGTAGCTCTGAAGGTACGCCGCGAGCTCGGCTGCCGACATGTAGCCCTCCGAGTCGGGGCCCGAGTACCGCCGGCCCGGGAGGCGGGTCATCCAGTTCGGGGTGAGCAGGTGCAGCGAGTCCCAGCGTTCGGTGCGCCAGCGCTCGGCGATGACGCCGCGCTCGAGCACCACGTGGTCGCGCCCTGTTTCGGTGAGTCGTCGACTGACTGCAAGGCCGGCGTGGCCGCCACCGATGACGACGGTGTCTGTGCTGGGCATGGGAGGGGTTCCTTCTTGGGCTCGTTCGCGGTTCCGGTAGCGGTGCCCGTGGGTGGACGGAGGTCGGAGGCGCCGGCCCGGTCGACAGAGGTGCGGCCGACCGGGCGGGCGGCCGAGGTCGCCGACGGTCAGCCGGCTGCGACCTCGATGGACACCGGGGTGCCGTTGGTGAGCACGTCGTAGACGGCCGACCGCCGCCTGGACTGCTCGACGATCGCGCGCAGGGTCTCGTCGTCGGCGTCTCCTTCGACGTGGAACGACACCCGGATGCCCTGGTAGCCGTTGCGCACGCTGCCGTCCGAGAGGCCCAGAATGCCCAGGAGATCGATGTCGCCCTCGACCTTCGAGCTGACCTTCGTCAGGTTCACCCCGCGCGCGGCGGCGATGTTGCCAATGCCCGCGGTCAGACAGGCCGCGATGGCGTGCAACAGGTACTCCACCGGTGTGGGGGCGTTGTCCTGGCCGACGAGAACGGCTGGATGGTCGGACTCGACGACCGTCTCGTGCTTGTGGCTCATCTCCTGCGTGGCGCCGAAGAAACCGGAGAAGCGGGACCGGCTGTTCGTGCCGCCGAGCCAGGAGTTCTCGGCGCGGAACTGGAACTTCGCGATCTCGTTCTGGTTCTTGACGGCGTCGAGTGTCGCGAACAGCGTCTCGGTGTCCACGCCGTTCCGGTAACGCTCGGTGGTCGTGCTCATGGATTCCTCCATCGGTCTGTGCCGCACTCCGCGGCAGCTCGGGTTTGTCGATGACAGGAAGCTACGAAAGCCCTCTTCCGCCGGCCTTCCCCTGAGTCGAGACGCCGGGGCAGGGCCGGGGAAGGTTCTGCCGGACCGGGGGAAGACGGAGGACAGCCGCGGGTCAGCGATGGCGACGGCAACGACGGTTGCAGCCGCCTGCGGCGTCCGCCGGGTCCGACCCACCATGGCGCCGTCGAACACACGGTGCCGGGCACCTGCTGGAGCGTGCGGGCGCGACCTCCCGCATTGCCGGACCTGTACCGTCCGGCGGGCATCGACCCGCTTGGGGTGTGCGCGTCAGACCGCCCCGGACGTGGCCGTCTCCGAGGCGGCGGCGACGACGGGGTCGCGCCAGACCACCGCCGTCCCGTCGAGCACCACGACGCCGTCCTGGTTCGTGATCGACGTTGCGAGGGTGCTGACGGGCTTGTCCTCGCGTAGCTCGAGCACACGCGCCTCCGCCGTGATGACGTCACCCGGCCGCACCGGAGCCATGAAGCTCCAGTCGATGTGCAGGAAGACGCTGCCGGGGCCAGGAAGCTGCTCGGCGACGAGGGCGTTCAACAACCCGCTCGTCACGCCACCCTGGACGACGATGCCGCCGAACCGGCTTCGTGCTGCGATTCCGGAGTCGTGATGGATCGGGTTCCGGTCGCCGGTCAGCTCGGTGAAGAGCTCGATGTCACGCGCGGTCACCTGGCGTGTCCGACGGGCGATGTCGCCAACCTTCATGGGGCTTCCTCCCGGATGCTCGGGTCGCGGTGAGTCGACCTCCGGCTCTCGAGAAGACACCCGTGGCGGGATGGGTTCCGGGCCGGCGCTGCGTCGACGAACGACTCGACGGCCCACCATCGACGGAACCTCTCCGCACCCACCCGCGCCACGAGTCCGTCGGTCTGCGAGGCGTGAGCCCGCAGTGCGGCGTACTTGCGTCGGGACAGCTGGTCGTCCGCCGCGATCCGGTGTGCCAGGTCGACGACCGGCGTCGCGGGTGGGCGGCTCCCTGGCAGCCACAGTCCGACCTCGCCGTTGAGGCCTCCCCAGATCACGTGGAACGACGGCGTGAGTGTCGCGTGCCAGAGCCTGCTCCTTCGTCCGGTCATGCGCCAGGCAGCCGTCACCCACGCAGAGATGGTGCGGTGGTCGTCGTGGCCGGTCATCCCTTCGGGACCGAAGGTGACGATCGTGTCGGGCTCGACCTCGTCGACGAGCTCGACGATCTGGGCAACGCCGACCGGCTCGGGCACTCGCCGCAAACCGCCGTCACAGTGACCGAGCCAGCGGTGGTCCTTGACTCCCAGCACCTCGAGGCTGCGCGCGAGCTCACTTCGGCGCACGGCGGCGAGGCGCTCGGGTGGCCAGAGCGCAGGGTCGGGGGTGCCGCGCTCACCGAGCGTCGCGGACGCCACGACGACACGCTCGCCCGTATCCACGGCCTGAGCCATCAGGGCTGCGGAGAGGAATGCCTCGTCGTCCGGGTGCGCCCAGACCCCCAGCACGGTGCCGGTGGACGGACCAGAAGTGGTTGCTGTCACGGCGGCAGCCTGGCGACCCCGCCTTCCCCGGACCTTCCCGCTCGGCCCGCTCGGGCCACCCATCGCGGGAAGGGGACGGGAAGCAGACCGCGCCAGGCTGCAAGCGACGGCCAGCCAAGGAGGTTGATGTGAACCAGGACCTCGTGATCACCCGCGACCAGAGCCCTGTCCTCACGGGCATCCGTGCCATGGCCCCGATGCTCCTCGCCTATGCGCCGTTCGCGCTGCTCGTCGGCGCGGCGGTGTCGGCGAGCGACAGCCCCTTGGTGGCATGGCTGTCGACCTGGACCGTGTACGGCGGCGCGGCACACCTGGCTGTGCTCGACGTACTGCAGCACGACGCCGGGGTGCTGGGGGCGGCGGTCGTCGGGTTGATGGTGAACGCCCGGATGGTCGCGTACTCGATGTCGTTGGCTCCCCACTGGCGCGGGACCTCGACGTTGTCCAAGATGGGCGCGGCACTCATGCTGACCGATGCGACCTGGGGCCTCACGCGCAGCCACGCCGCCCAGGACGACACAGCCCGGCGCCGGTTCTACTTCGGTGCGGGACTGACCCTCTGGTTCGGCTGGCCGCTGCTCGTCACGGTTGGGGTGCTCGTGGGCGACTGGGTCAGGGCCGTCCCGGCCCTCAGCCTCCTGCCCTGCCTCACGCTCGGCTCGCTCGCAATGCGGCAGCTGGGGAACCGGGCTGCCCTCGCCGCCGCCGGAACGGCAACCGTCGTCGGGGTCGCCACCACCCGCGCCGACGGCGGCCTCGCCCTCGTCGCCTGCGCTGCTGCGGGAGCGACAGCGGCGGCCGTGGTGCATCGGCGGTCGGCATGACGACGGTCGTCGCCCTGGCCATCGTAGGAGCCGGCAGTCTCGCCTACCGCCTGCTCCCGCTTCTGGGCGCTGCACGGGTTCCGGAGTCGGTCTCGAGAGCGGCGAGCTGGGCCGGCCTGTCGGTTCTCGCCGCCGTCACGGTCCGCGGCGTGCTGCATCACCAGGACGGCTCCATCCCCTGGCCGGTCCCGGTCGCGGTCGTCTCCGTCGCCCTCGCGCTCGTCGTCGCAGCCCGCGGACGTCACCTGCTGCTGGTGCTGACTGTCGGCGCCGGCAGCTACCTCGCGTTGTCGGCGCTGGTCGCCACACTCGCCTAGCCGCCCGCGGTTCCGTCCCGCCCGCCGGCGGACAGCCGCGGGCCGATCCGGTCCGGCCCGAGGTCATGAGGCCCGCCGTACCTCCCCGCCGGAGTCACGATCGTGCCCGACTTGCCCGCGAGGATCGCCTCGGCGTCCTCGAGCCGCCCGATCGCGGCCATGCCCCCGGTGACCTCGACGAACCGGCACACGGCATCCACCTTCGGTCCCATCGAGCCGGCAGGGAACGACTCCTGCCGTAGCGCAGGCGGGGTCGAGCGCAGGATCGGCTCGGCGTTCAGCGTGCCGAACCCGCGCTCGACGTACTGGACATCCGTCAGCACCAGCAGTGCGTCGGCCTCGAGGGCCTCGGCCAGGACGGCACTCGTCGCATCCTTGTCGATCACGGCCTCGACGCCTTGGAGGTGGCCCTGCTCGTTGCGGATCACCGGAACTCCCCCGCCACCCGCGCAGATGACCACGGCGCCGCTGTTCAGCAGCAGTCGGACCAGCCGGGTCTCGACGACCCGCATCGGGCTCGGCGAACCGATCACGCGGCGCCACGTCGGCCCGTCCGGTCTGACAGCCCAGCCGCGTTCCTTTGCGAGGCGCTCGGCCTCCGCCTCGTCGTACACCTCCCCCACGAACTTCGTCGGGTTCGCGAACGCCGGGTCGTTGGCCTCGACCAAGGTCTGGTTGATGATCGCCGCCACCTGCCGCCCCGGCAGCGCGTTCTGCATGGCCTGCAACAGCCAGTAGCCGATCATGCCTTGGGTCTGCGCTCCGAGGACGTCGAACGGGTACGGCGAGGACAGCTCCGGGTCGGAGGCGCTCTGCAGGGCCAGAACTCCCACCTGGGGGCCATTCCCGTGCGTGATCACGACCTCGTTCTCAGCTGCGATGGGAGCAAGCGCCTCTATGGCCCGGCCCACGCATGCCTCCTGCACGTCCCAGTCCGGCTTCTCACCCCGCGGGAGCAGGGCGTTCCCGCCGAGGGCGACGACGATTCGCACGTCAGCCGCCGAGGGTCGCGACCAGGACCGCCTGGATCGTGTGCATGCGCTTGACGACCTCCTCGTGAGATGTCGCACAGGGTCTGAGTGGGGCGCCATTCGTCGGTGAGTCCGTTCCACACCGGCACACCGGCGTGCCTCGCCGGCGTCTCGACCTTCTCCTGGGCCGAGCGGTCGAGAGGAAGCTCCGGTGACGCGGGTTGAACGCCATGTCTGATCCCTCCGACGACGTCGCTGCAGCAGCTCCGACATTCCAGACTCCCCTCACGGCGCACCCCGGGTTCAGGGCCGAACGACCCGAAGCCGATGGCCCGGCGAGCGGCATGCTGCCGGTGGGTGCGCTCCGGCGGAACGCTTACGCCGGACACGTCCGGGTTTGCGCAAGGCCGTTGCGGGGAACCGGGCTGCGTCACTAATGCACGAGCGAACCGACAGAGGGAGATCCGATGAGCGACCCGACCAAGAAGCCGCTGAGCCCCGAAGAGCTCGCTGCCGAAGGTGCGACCGCGCTTCCCGACAAGGAGGTCGTCTCGCTGCTAGACCTCAACGCGGACCTCGACCTCGCCATCGACGCGGCCGCCCCCATCGACCTCGCAGTCGCGGCCAACGCGAATGTCGTCGCGCCGATCGACGCCGCGGTTGGCGCCAACGTTCTGTCCTTCGACTCGACGGCCCAGTCCCTGGCCGACCAGAACGTCGCCATCGACCAGGGCATCACCGCGGACGCCACGGCACACGCCACCCAGGACAGTGGGATCGACCAGAGCAACGACGTCATCGACGACGGCACCGCCGACGGCACGAGCGGCGACGGCGGCGCCGTCGACGGCAGCACCACGACGACCCAGACCGAGCCGACCAGCGTCGACGGCGCCCTCAGCGGCGACCTGCTCGACGTCAACGTCGACCTCGACGCGGACGCCGACATCGCGGCACCCATTCAGGGTGCCGTGGCGGCGAACGCCAACGTGGCCGCACCGATCGACGCCGCGGTCTCCGCGAACATCGGCTCTGTCGGCTCCGAGGCCACCGCTGTCGCCCAGCAGGACGCCGTCATCAACCAGAGCATCGACGGTGCCGCCGACGCGACCGCCGACCAGAGCTCCGACATCCAGCAGTAAGCCCGGTGACCACGGCTCCTCCGTCGGCCGGCGTGCCCGCGCCGGCCGACGGCGTCGTCCTGATCGGGGAGATGAAGGGCTCGGGCTATCGCACGCCCCCGGCGCTGGTGCGGCGCGCGGACGGACAGACGGTTCAGCTGACGCCACTCCTCTACGAGGTCCTCGCCGCGATCGACGGCCGACGCTCCTTCCCCGAGATCGCAGAGCGCGTCACCGGACGCAGCGACCGCCTCGTTACGGCTGACGACGTGGCGGCGCTGGTGGACAAGCAGCTGAGACCCATCGGCCTGCTCCGACGCGCGGACGGTTCCGAACCCGAGGTGAAGCGTGCGGCGCCGCTGCTCGGGCTGCGCTTCCGTTACGTCGTCAGCGACCCGCACGTGACCCGCCGGGTCACCGCGCCGTTCGCACGGCTCTTCCACCCCCTGGTGGTTGCGGCCCTGGTCGCGGCCTTCGCCGGCGTCGCGTGGTGGGTGCTCTTCGAGCAGGGTCTCGCCTCGGCCGCCCACGAGGCGTTCTACAAGCCAGGCATGCTGCTCACCGTCTTCGCGATCACGGTCCTGTCGGCAGGCTTCCACGAGTTCGGCCACGCCTCGGCCGCCCGGTACGGCGGGGCCACCCCGGGCGCGATGGGGATGGGTCTCTACCTGGTCTGGCCGGCCTTCTACACCGACGTCACGGACAGCTACCGCCTCGGACGGGGCGGCCGAGTCCGGACGGACCTCGGCGGACTCTACTTCAACGCGGTCGTGGCCGTCGGGATGTTCGGTGTGTGGTGGCTTGCCGGATGGGAGTCGATCCTCCTCGTCATCGCGGCCCAGATCCTCCAGATGCTGCGACAGCTCGCGCCGCTTGTGCGCTTCGACGGCTACCACGTCCTGGCCGACGTCACCGGAGTGCCGGATCTGTACCGGCACATCAAGCCGACTCTGCTGGGACTGCTCCCCCAGAACTGGGGCAGGCCCGAGCACCGGCTGCTCAAGCCGTGGGCAAGGGCAGTCGTCAGCACCTGGGTGCTGCTTGTCGTCCCCCTGCTGCTCGCCACCCTCGTGCTGATGATCGTGGGCTTCCCCCGCGTCGCGGGTACGGCCTGGGACAGCCTCGGCCAGCAGTGGGGCACACTGCGGACGGCCCTGGAGGCGGGCGACGTGGTCCGTGCGGGGGCCCGGTTGCTGTCGATCGTCGCGATCGTCCTGCCGGTCTTCGGCTCGGTCTACATGATCGGGCGACTCGTGCGGCGTGTAGCCATCCACGCATGGCGCAGCACGGCGGACCGACCAGCCCGGCGCGCGGGGGCGGCAGTCGTCGCCTTGGCGGTCCTCGCCGGGGTCGCCTGGGCCTGGT
This sequence comes from Nocardioidaceae bacterium, assembly GCA_036375975.1. Taxonomy (GTDB): domain Bacteria; phylum Actinomycetota; class Actinomycetes; order Propionibacteriales; family Nocardioidaceae; genus Nocardioides_C. The sequence goes on from DASVBF010000377.1 coordinate 63,388, forward strand.
GGCCGCAGGACGACCGCTACCGCCCCATCCAGGCCTACGAGGGCGGCACCCTCCTCGACGCTCTCCCAGCAGCAGCGCCGACCGGTCTCGCTGAGGGTCTCGTCGCCCGCGCCACCACGCTGTGGCCCGCGGGGGAACAGCTCCCGACATCCGAGCGTCCTGCGCTGGCGGTCGTCCTGGTCCCCCACGCCGCCGACGCCGATTCCGCCGCCGGTGCGTCGGCTGCCGGCGACCTCACGGTCGGCGGCCCGGAGACGGCCGATGCGGGAACGTGGGTCTTTCCCTTCAACCGGCCGCCTGCCCCCGCCGAGGGCGACAACCAGGCGCTCGCCATCAACACGGAGAACGGCTCCACGGTGTACGACGTCGCTTTCGCCCTTGTCTGGGCGGACGACGGCGTGGCCGACAACGTGAACTCCGCCTACGCACTGGCCAGGTGCACCGACTGCACGACGGTGGCCGTCGCCTTTCAGGTCGTGCTCGTCCTCGGGCAGAGCGACGTGGTGCCGCAGAACCTCGCAGCCGCGGTCAACTACAGCTGCGTCGCCTGTGTGACGGGGGCCCTCGCCCAGCAGCTGGTCATCACGCTCGACGGACCCCTCAGCGCCGCCTCGCAGCGAGAGCTGGAGGAGCTGTGGGCCCGCATCGCCGAGTACGGCACTGATCTCGAGGGCCGCTCGCTTGCTGAGATCCGCGCACAGCTGACCGAGTTCGAGCGCGAGATCCTCGCGGTGCTCGGCATCGAGGCGACCGGGGTGGCCGGCACGCCGACCACGACCAGCCCCACCGCCTCACCGAGCGGGGAGGCGACCCCCCACCCGGCCGAAGATGCGACGGGCACGACACCGACCGGCGCAGCGCAGGACACCAGCACACCGTTCGGCGCCACGACCGGCTCGACCGGTGCAGCCGGGCCGCCTCCGGCGCCCCCGTCGGACGGCGAGACCGCAACGCAGGCCCCGAGCGCCACTGCAACGGCCACAGCCACGGAGACAGGGTCGTCGACCACGGCCGAACCTTCGCCCAGCAGCTCGTCGTCCCCGTGACCGTTCGGGTTCGGCCTCGTTGGTCGTGTGACCTGTCCACGACCCGAAGGTGACCCATGACCACCTCCCCTGCCCGGAGCACGCGCCGCGCGGCCGTCGTCCGCTTGGTCGCCGTCGTCGCCGCCGTCGCTGCTGGCGCGACGATCATGACCACGTCCTCGAGCGCCGAGGGTGACGCCTCCCTCGCTGCCGTGCCCCGCGCCGACTGTGGCCCCGGCGCGCGGCCGGAGACGTCCATCCAGGGTCGGGTGCCGGCCAGGGACTACCGGACCGGACGCGCCGAGAAGGGCTACACCTGCAACACGCGCCAGGTCGGCCATTTCGGCGGCAGCGGCGGCTTCAAGGTCTTCCGGTACGTCGACCGCTCGGGCCGGGCCTGTGCGTTCTACGACACGACCTCGTTCTTCCCCAGCGACGTGCCGTTCAACGTGGGCCGGGAGGGCACGGGGGTGGCCGTGCTCGACATGTCCGACCCGCGACACCCCAAGCAGACCGCCAGCCTCGTCACTCCGGCGATGCAGAGCCCCCACGAGTCGGTGCTCCTGAACAGCAGGCGCGGCCTGCTCGTCGGGGTGCTCGCCAACGCCGGGACCAACGCAGGGGTCATGGACGTCTACGACGTGAAGCGCGACTGCCGCAACCCCGAGCTCCTGTCGAGCACCCCGTCGGGCATCCTCGGACACGAGAGCGGGTTCGCGCCGGACGGCAGAACGTTCTACGTCTCCTCCACGGGTGGGAACACCCTCACCGCTGTGGATCTCAGCGACCCGCGCGCCCCGCGACCGATCTGGACGCGGGCCGGGGTGGTCTACCACGGCATGCGGGTCAGCGCCGACGGCAACCGGCTCTACGTCGCAGAGATCGGCAGACCGGACAACCGCGGCTTCTCCGACGCCGGCCTCGCGATCCTCGACGTCAGCCAGATCCAGGCCCGCAAGTCCGACCCCGAGGTGCCCGTGCTCAGCAAGCTGTCCTGGCGGAGCAGCTCCATCCCGCAGGTCGCCCAGCCACTCACCATCCGGGGCCACAAGTTCCTTCTCGAGGTCGACGAGTTCGCCAACTTCCGGTCCGACCAGGTCCAGGTCTACGACCCGGACGCGAAGGTTGGCGCCGCCCGGCTGATCAACATCGACGACGACCGGCACCCGCGCGTGGTGTCGAACATCCGGCTCCAGGTGAACCAGCCGTGGGCGCGCAGGGGGCCGCAGCAGAACGACCCAGGCGCCCGGCTGGCGATCCAGGGCTACGCCGCCCACTACTGCTCGGTGCCGCGGGTGAAGGACCCGAAGCTGGCCGCCTGCAGCTTCATCGCCTCAGGGCTGCGCATCTTCGACATCAGGAACCCACGGCGGCCCAAGGAGGTTGGCTACTTCAACAAGCCGTACACCGACAACGTGAAACCATTCCGCGAGGGGGCCTACGCGATGTCGCAGCCGGCGTGGGACATGAAGCGCAGACAGGTCTGGTACACCGACGGCAACACCGGCTTCTACGCGGTCCGGCTGACCAACGGGATCGCCCCGCGCCGCTGACGCCCGGAGACCGGACGCGCGTTGGACGCCCGACGGCGGCTCAGACAGGCAGGTCGAACCAGACCGTCGTGCCGCCGTCGGGCCCGGCTTCCATGCCGATCCGCCCACCATGGGCCTCGACGACGCGCTTGGCGGTTGCCAGCCCCACCCCGTGCCCTTCGATGCGCTTGTCCTCACGGGCGAAGAGCACGAACATCGCCTCGCGTCGCTCCGGCGTGACGCCGATTCCGTTGTCGCTGACACTCACCCGCCAGTGGTCACCGCAGCGGGCGGCCTGCACCAGAACCCGCGGCGTCTCGTCGGGTTGGTGGAACCGGAGGGCGTTGGAGAGCAGGGCGAGGGCCACGGCATGCAGCTGACCGCCGTCAGCGGACACCGTGGGCAGCGCTCCGATCGTGAGCCGAGCATGCTTCTCCCGGATGACCGGAGCCAGATCCTGGACCGCTTGCTCGAACACCGTGCCGAGAGGCGTGGCGGAGAGCGCGGGCCTGCCCCCCTCGCGGGCGTAGGTCAGCATCTGCTCGATCATGACGTCCATCCGCCGGGCGCCCCGTTCGATCGCCGCCACCATCCAGGCCAGCTCGGAGTCGGCGGCCACGGTGGGCTCGCCGGCCAGCATCTCGGCGTTGGCCCGGACCGCCGTCAGCGGGGTCCGCAGGTCGTGGCTCACCTGGGCGGCGAAGAGGGCGATGTGCTGACGTGCCCGCTCGAGCTCCTCCAGGGCGTCCCGAAGCGCCCCACGGCAGCGGGCGAGATCGCCGCAGCTGTCGCCGGGGGCTCCCGGTGCGCTCCCCTGCTCTTCGACTTGCACGTCGTACTCCCCGCTATCGACCCTTTCGCTCTCATTGTCACAGAAGCGTGCGGCCTGCGTAGTTGAAGACCGAAGCCCCTGTCCGGACCCGCCCATCGGGCCGTTCACGGCTGGCGAGAGGCCGTGTTTCCATCGGGGAGTGGCCATCGATTTCCGGGCCTCCACGCACCAGACGCTCGGGGTGGAGTGGGAGTTCGCACTCGTCGACAAGGTGACGCGCGACCTCTCGAACTGTGCGTCGGAGCTCTTCGCGTCGGTCTGCGGTTACAAGGGCGGTGCGGACCCGAAGCTCCACAAGGAGATGCAGCGCAACACCGTCGAGGTGGTCACAGGGATCTGCTCGGACGTCGACGAGGCCATGGCGGACCTGACCGACACCGTCCGGCTCGTGCGACGATCCGCCGACGCCCTGGGGGCCGACCTCTACTCCGCCGGGACACACCCGTTCGCACTCTGGGACACCCAGCTCCTCACCCCGTTGGACCGCTACGAGGACTTCATCGAGCGGACCCAGTGGTGGGGTCGGCAGATGCTGATCTGGGGAGTCCACGTGCACGTCGGCGTGAAACGGCGAGAGCACGTGATGCCCATCATCAGCGCCCTGCTCAGCCAGTTTCCGCACCTCCAGGCGCTCTCGGCGTCCTCACCGATCTGGAGCAGCACGGACACCGGCTACGCGAGCAACCGGGCGATGCTCTACCAGCAGCTCCCGACCGCCGGGCTCCCGATCCAGTTCGGGCGCTGGGAGGAGTTCGAGGCCTTCGTGGCGGTCGGGCAGAAGAGTCGGACCATCCGGAACCTGAAGGACCTGCGCTGGGACATCCGCCCCGCCCCCGCCCTCGGGACGGTCGAGGTACGGATCTGTGACGGCATCTCGACCATGCACGAGCTCCGGGCATTGGTCGCGCTCACCCACGCCCTCGTGGTCCACCTGGAGGATCGTCTTGAGGCTGGAGAGGCGCTGCCGACGCTGCCGGCCTGGCACGTCCGGGAGAACAAGTGGCGCGCAGCCCGCTACGGCCTCGAGGCCGACATCATCCGGGACGTCGCCGGTGAGGAGCGTCCGGTCGCCGACGACCTCGACGACCTCCTGTACCGGCTCGAGCCGGTCGGCCGGCGCCTCGGATGCGCCGACGACCTCGGCTCGGTCGCCGAGATTCCCAAAGTGGGGGCTTCGTACCAACGGCAACGGAAGGTCGCCGCCGACACCGGAAACGACCTCGTGGCAGTGGTGGACTCGGTGGTCAGCGAGCTGGAGGTCTGACCAGGTTCATCACTCGGTGGTGGACTCGCCTTCGAGCACGCGCGAAAGCACCTGGGCGACATGCCCCCTCGCTCCACTGACGTCGACCTCGACTCCGGCGCCCCGCATCTCGGACAGCATGTCCCGCAACATCAGCGCCCCGCTCAGGTCGACCCGCCCGAGCCTCTCCACGTGTACGACGATCCGCCGGAGTTCCTTGTGCTCGGCGATGATCTGGCTGACCGCGCGCTCGACTCCCGGGGCGGAGCCGAAGTAGAGAACCCCGGTCGGCCACAGGTGCAGCGTGTCGCCCTCGAGCTCGGACGGCACCACGACCTTGACCTCGCGCCACAGGTGGACGGCCAGGGCCGTGCCGACGCCGAGAAGGATGCCCCTCTCCACCCGCGGGGCGAGGACGAGCGTGCCGAGAGCCGTGGCGATCCCCACGACGAACTGTGGCCGCGACCACCGCCAGTACAGCCGCGGCGAGCTCACGTCGATCAGCGAGACCACGGCGGCGATCACCAGACCTGCGAGAACCGCCTTCGGCAACGGCGCCAGGAGCCAGGCGAAGGGGAGGATCGCGGCGACGGCCAAACCGGTGACGGCGCCGCTCCACCGAGTGCGGGCCCCGCCGAGCCGGTTCAGAGCGGTGCGCGAGAAGGATCCGCCCACGGGATAGCCGCCGGCCACGCCCGACGCCAGGTTGGCCAGCCCCTGCCCCATGAACTCCCTGTTGGAGTCCCAGTACGTCCGATCCTCCGCGGCGTACCGCCGGGCGATCGCCGAGGGCTCGGCGAACCCGACCACGGCGATGATGAGAGCCGGCAGCAGCAGCTGCAGGAGATCCGCCCAGGGCAGGTCGGTCCGGAACTCGAACCGGACCGGGATGTCCCCCACGACGCTGCCGTCATAGCCGGTTGCCCAGCTCCAGAACGTGCCGGCCGCCACTGCCACCAAGGCACTGGGGAAGAGCCCCGACAGGCGTCTGCCGCCCAGCATGATCACGATCGCGCCGATCCCGAGGAGGATGTCGACCCATGCCCATTCGGAGGGGCTGGCCAACGCCCTGAGCGCCACGAGCACGGGGTTCCCGGAGCCACCTTCCGTGCCCAGCAGGGTCGGCAGCTGGGAGGCGATGATCAGCACCGCAGCCGCCGAGGTGAAGCTCACGACGACGGGCTGGGACATGAGGTAGGCGATCGGTCCCGCCCCGAGGAGCCCGATCGCGAACCGGATCAGTCCGACCAGGATCGCCAGCAGAGCGGCGAGCAGCGCGAACCGTGCGGTGAACGGCTCGCCCAGCGAGCTCAACGCTCCGAAGGTCAACAGGCTGGTGACGGCGACCGGCCCTGTCTGGAGGTACGGCGACGATCCGACCAGGGCGCCTGCGATCGGTGCGGCAACTGCGGCGTAGAGCCCGTGGACGGGGTCGAGTCCGGCGATCTCCGCATAGGCCAGGGCCTGGGGCACCAGGACCAGCGCGACGCTGAACCCGGCCAGCAGATCGCCTCTGGCCGGTCTCACCACGGTGTGCCTCGCCACTCCGGGGAACCTAGCAGGCCAACGGCGCCGGGTCGGAAAAGGCCGTGGGCCGCCTCCCGAAGGAGAACGGCCCACGTCGCGGGTGCTGGATCAGGCGACCGGCGTGCCGGTGTCGGTGTCAGGGGCCTCCGTGTCAGGAGCCTCCGTGTCCGGGGCCTCCGTGTCGTCGCTCTCGTCGCCCTCGACGGTCTCGGCGATCCCGGACAGCTGTCGCTTCGCCGTGCGAAGGTCGGCGCGGCTCGTCGAGGCGTCGTACCCGGAGAGGGTCGCGATCAGCGTGTCGAGCTCGGCGACCAGCGGGTCGAGCTGCGTCGCGAGGGTGGAGTCCGCGGCGACCATGCCCGTCAGGGCAGCCCGGAAGGCGGCGGCAAGACGGAGGTCGTTGACGATCGTGTTGTAGACCTCTGGCCGGATCGCACGCAGACTCCTAGAGAGCGTCTTCACGTCGGTGCTGGCAGCCGCGTCCTTCATGCCCTGAAGCCGGCTCACGTCATCGGCGATGTTGAGCTGCACGGCCTGCTCGACCGTGTCCTCGAGGCGCGTCACCTTGCGCGAGTCGGAAAGACGCACGAGGTAGCGGGACTTGGCCCCGGCCAGCTTGGCAAGCTTCCGCTCGGCTGCGGAGAGTCGGTCGGCCTTGGCCGCCTTGGCGTGCTTGTGCGTCTTGGTGTGCCCGGCCTTCGGCGCGGCGACTGCTGCGGGGGCAGCGGTGCCAAGCGCGACGGCGGCCGCGAGCGCGCCCGCCAGAGCATTGCGGGTGATTCGGTTCATCAGTGGCCTCCCAGACACTGTTCGTCGCCGCCCTCCCAGGAGGCGGCGCGTGTTTACCTTCCACGGCAGTATGTCTTTTTGATCACCACTTGGTTGTAAAAGCGAGAAATCGCCGGTTCAGGCTTTTCATCCACGCCGTAGGCTCGCGGCCATGGCGAACAAGGTCCTGGTGGTCGTGGGCGCGGGCCCGGGTGTCGGCGCGTCGGTCGCCCAGCGGTTCGGACGTGAGGGGTACGACGTCGCCCTCGTCGCCCGTTCCGCGGACGCGCTGCAGCGCATCGCAGGCGAGATGCGACAGACCGGGGCAACGACGACGTGGACCACGACCGACATCGCTGACGCCGCCGAGCTGACCCGGGCGATCGAGCGCTTCGGCACGACGTTCGGCCGCGTCGACCTCCTTCATTTCAACCCCAGCGTCTTCAGGCAGCGCGACCCGATGCACCTGTCGGCGGAAGACCTCCTCGAGGACGTCCGCGTCGGGGTCGCAGCACTGCTCACCGCCGTCCAGGCCGCCCGACCCTGGATGCGCGCAGGGGCCAGGATCACGGTCACCGGCAGCATGGCCGCCGACCATCCATGGCACGAGGCATGTTCGCTGGGCGTACAGAAAGCCGCACTCCGCAACCTGGTGCTCAGCCTCGACCGGACCCTCGCGCCGGACGGCATCCGGGCAACGTCACTGACGGTGAGGGGGACGCTGGCGCCGGACTCGCCGTTCTCGCCTGAGCACGTGGCCGACGCGATCTACGCGGCCGCGACCACCTCGGACGAGGACTGGCGCGCCGAGGTGCCGTTCGAGGGTGCCACCGCCTGAGGTCAGCGAGAGCCGCGGCCCCGGCGCCCCGAGTTCCGGATCTTGTCGATGATGATCGTCGCGAGCGGTGAGTCCAGCTCGCGGTGATCCCAGGCCGTCTCCTTGAGGTCGTCGACCAGGTCCCGGAGACGGGTCAGCTCCTCACGCTCCTGCTGGTTGAGCGCCCTCGACGCCGTGCCGGCGGAGAAGGCGTACATGATCACGGCCAGCAGGCCCACGACGAGCAGGATGCCGAGCAGCGGGCCGACAGCGGCCATGACGACCCCCTCCAAGACGGAAGACAACGGCCTGAGAGGCCATCATCCGCCGGAGGGACCCCGCGGGCAATGAGCGGCGGGAGGGTGTGGCTTAGGCGCTCAGGTAGTAGCCCGGGAAGCCCCCGGCGCCTTCATGCTCGTCCGTGACGTTGGCGATCGAGCACACCTTGGTGTCGAGCGGGCGACACAGCTGCTCAACGATCCAGCCGAGCACATGCATCACGAGACCTCTCTCTCGGTTTCCAGACGCGTGACCGTGCCCGGTGTGGTTCGTCATAAACCCCGCGAACCGACCGGTTTAGACCGGAGAGGACCTATCGGACCCGGCGACCCAAGCGGGGCAGCTGCGTCGCTCGGCCGTGGAGCACCGCGATGAGCTGGGCGAACGCGGCATCGTGTTTCGGGGTCCGCGTGAAGGACGTGAGCAGGATCGGCGGCTTGATGCGCTGCCGGGCCACCGCCTTGGCGTAGGTGAACTCCTTCAGGCCGTCCGCCCCGTGGATCCGCCCGAACCCGGAGTCACCCACTCCGCCGAACGGCAGCGAGGGAATCCCGGCGAAGGCGATGACGGAGTTGACCGCTGTCATGCCGGACCGTATCCGGCGCGCGAGCTCCATGCCGCGCGCCTTCGAGAAGACCGTCGCCCCGAGGCCGTAGCCCGTGCCGTTCGCGAGCTCCACCGCCTCGTCCATGTCGCGCACCTTGTTGACCGTCATGGTCGGACCGAAGGTCTCCTCGGTGATCGCCGTGGAGTCTTGCGGCACGTCGGTGAGCACGACCGGCTGCACGAAGCGGTCACCGACCGAGTCGGCCCCGCCCAGCAAGGCCCTGGCCCCCTTGGCGAGCGCGTCGTCGACGTGGCGACGGACGACCTCGACCTGGGACGGCATCGTCATGGGACCGAAGTGGGCCCCGGGGTGCGACCCCGCCCGGATGCTCTTGGCCTGCTTCGTGACCTCGTCCAGGAAGTCGTCGTACACCCGCTCGTGCACGTACACGCGCTCGACACCGGCACACGTCTGTCCCGCGTTGGAGAAGGCGCCCCAGACAGCAGCGTCCGCGGCTGCCGCCAGGTCGGCGTCCTCGTCGACGACGAGCGCGTCTTTGCCACCCGCCTCGATGAGCACAGGTGTCAGGTTCTCGGCGCAGGCAGCCATCACCTTCTTGCCGGTCGCGGTCGAGCCGGTGAAGGCGACCTTGTCGACGTCGGCCCGGCACAGCGCGGCCCCGGTGTCGGCGTATCCGACGAGGACCTGGAGCAGCGCGTGGTCCGACACGACCTCGGCGAGGCTCTCCGCGAGCCAGACACCGACGCCGGGGGTGTACTCGCTCGGTTTGAACACCACGGCGTTTCCTGCGGCAAGGGCGTAGGCGATGGACCCCATGGGGGTGAACACCGGGTAGTTCCAGGGGCCGATCACACCGACCACGCCGAGCGGTCGGTACTCCACCGACGCGGCATGGTTGGCCATCAGCAGGCCCGCGGAGACCTTCTGCGGACCCAGGACCTTCTCCGCGTGGCTCGCCGCCCAACCCAGGTGGTCGATCGCCAGGCCGACCTCGATCTGTGCGTCGGCGTGCGGCTTCCCGGTCTCCTGGTGGACCACGTCGGCGAGCTGCGCCATGCGGCGTGCCAGGACCCCCTTCCACTGGTCGAGGATCCTCCGCCGGCCGTCGAAACCGAGGTCGCCCCACCACTCAGACGCCTCGCGCGCCCGGGTGACGGCTGCTTGGACGTCGGCCGGCTCGTCGATCACGTGCACGCCCACGACGTCCCCGGTGGCGGGGTTGACGGACTCGAGCTTGGGGCTCACCGGTCGTCTCCTTCTGCCTGGTTCCGGCCTCGCAAGAGGTCGGCGGCCTTCTCGCCGATCATGATCGTGGGGGCGTTGGTGTTGCCCCGAGGCACCACGGGCATGACGGATGCGTCCGCCACCCGGAGGCCCTCGACGCCGTACACCCTGAGCTGTGAGTCGACGACCGCCTGCTCTCCCGAGCCCATGGCACAGGTGCCGACGGGGTGGTAGAGCGTCTGCGTGGTGTGCCGCAGGTGCTCCCTGATGTGGGCCTCGGTCGGCCGGTCGCTGCCGGGCAGGAACGGCCCGGCGATGTAGCGGGCGAGCCGGCCGGTGTGCACCGTCTCCAGGATCCGATGCACCCCGATGACCATCGCGTCGAGGTCGCGCGGGTCGTCGTAGTAGGCGGGGTCGATCTCGGGGTGCCAGTGCGGGTCGCCCGAGCGCAGGCGCAGCCGTCCGCGGCTCCACACCTCCACCAACGTCGGCGCGACAGTCACCTTCCGGGTGACCGGCTCGTGCAGACCGTTGTCCCAGAAGCCGGTCGGTGCCATGTGGATCTGAAGGTCCGGGGCCAGTAGGTCGTCACGGCTACGGAAGAAGCCGCCGGCCTCGCCGATGTTCGACACCAGCGGACCCTTGCCCATCGCCTTCGCCTTGGCGAAGTTGAAGAGGTTGTTGTGGTCCGCGATGTCGGTGGTGTGCTGGGTGTGCCACACAAGAGGCGCTGCGGGGTGGTCGTGGAGGTTCTCTCCGACGCCGGGCAGGTCCCTCACGACCTCGACGCCGATCTCGCGCAGGTGGGCAGCCGGCCCGATCCCGGACAACATGAGGAGCTGCGGCGAGTTGACCGCCCCGCCGGAGAGCACCACCTCACCTACGGCACGCGCGACGTGGTCGGCGCCGCCGTGCTCGTAGGCCACTCCCACCGCGCGTCCGTCCTCCACGACCACCCGGGTAGCCAGAGCGCCCGTCCTGACGGTGAGGTTGGGCCGGTCCGACGCCGGCTCGAGGTAGGCCTTCGCGACCGACCACCGGCGGCCCTTGTGACACGTGACCTGGTAGAGGCCGACCCCCTCCTGCTCGGCGCCGTTGAAGTCGTCGTTGGGTTTCAGGCCGCTCGCGGCCGCGGACTCGAGCCACGTGTAGGTGAGCGGATGCGTGTAGCGGCGATCCTCGACGTGCAGCGGTCCGCTCTGGCCGTGGTAGGGCGCACCGAAGGTGGTGTTGTTCTCCGCCCGGACGAAGTAGGGCAGCAGGTCGTCGTACCCCCAGCCCGTGGCACCGAAGTTGTCGCGCCACCCGTCGTAGTCGAGGCGGTTGCCCCGGATGTAGATCATCGCGTTCATCGACGAGCACCCGCCCAGCGCACGCATCCGCGGCCAGTAGGCACGGCGGGAGTTGAGCTGCTTCTGCTCGACGGTGTCGTAGTTCCAGTCCCATCTGGTCTTGAACAGCGATGAGAAGGCAGCGGGGATGCTGATCTCGTCCGCATCGGCCTCGGGTCCGGCCTCGAGCAGCAGCACCGAGACGCCCGCGTCTTCGGTGAGCCGGGCCGCGATCACCGCACCTGCGCTGCCCGCGCCGACGATCACGTAGTCGTAGGTGCCGTCCATGTCGTGGGTGTCCACCGGACCTCCTGGTCTGCGGGCTTCGACGCTCCGCGGGATGGAGCCGAACCTATGTCGGGTGCCCGGCGGCGACAAGCACCTGGCCACCATCCCTGAGGGCGGCGACATCCGCGAGGTCCTCGTGCTTCTGTCCCGGTCGTCGCGCTTGCCCCGGTCGGTACGGGCTCCTGCGCGGATCGATATACCCCAAGCAGGTGATGAGTGGGGCGAACGACCCTTGCCATCTGCCCGGCCGGACCGGAGCCTGAGATCGGGATGCGGTGTCGGAATCATGTTGGTCCGGGGGTAGCGATGTTGCTCACACGGCGGCAGCTGTTGCATGCGTCCGCCGCGACGGGTGCGGTCATGTTCCTGACCGCCGGCAAGTCGCCCCCGCGTGGCTACGGCCCTGTGCAGTGGAAGTTCATCGACGAGCTGTCGGTCCCACCGTTCGTCGAAGGCGCGACGACCTTGGACCTCTCCTTGGTGAACGCCAGGCACCAGTTCCACAGCACCCTTCCGCCGACCGACACCCTCGCCTACCGCCTTCCTCACGGCAGGAACGGCTACCTCGGCCCCACGATCGTGGTCCCGACCGGTCACCAGCTCACGGTCCGTTCGAGGAACGACATCGAGCTGCAACCGCTCATGCGCCCCTTCGGCGTCGGCAGGCCACCTGCGGCAACCCACTTGCACGGCGGCAACGTGGAGCCGGGCCAGGACGGACGGCCATACGACACGTTCATGGACCTCCGGACCTACGAGTACGCGAACAACCAGGATGCTGCCGGCCTGTGGTACCACGACCAGGCGCTCGGCATGGCCCGGTTGAACGTGTACGCCGGCCTGGCGGGGGCCTACCTCGTCCGGGACGTCTCGGTGTCGGGCATCGACACAGGACGCGGTGACTTCCTTCCTCCCCCGCCGTACGAGGTCCCCCTCATCCTCCAGGACATGAGCTTCGGGCGCAGCGGGGCGATGGCCTACCCGGAGGCCTGGGTCCCCGAGTTCTTCGGCAACTCGGCCGTCGTCAACGGGACTGCGTTCCCGTTCCTCGAGGTCGAGCGAGGGGTGTACCGCTTCCGGCTCTACAACGCCTCTAACGCCCGGTTCTACCGGTTGAGCCTGCGGGAGAGATCGAGCGGCAAGGCGACCCGGTTCTGGCAGATCGGCACCGACGGAGGTCTCCTGAACGCCCCGGTCCCGCTGACGCGGTTGCTCATCGCCCCCGGGGAGCGGGCCGACCTGCTCGTCGACTTCCGGGCGCAGCCGAAGGGGACGATCCTGGAGCTGGCGAACGACGCACCGGCCCCCTATCCGCTCGGTGCCCACCTGGGGCACCCCGGAGGGGCCGCGCTCGGGTCGATCATGCAGTTCCGCGTCACCTCGAGCTCCGGCTGGGCGCCGGGCAGGAACCAGTCGATCGCCGGCATGAACCTACGCCCGCTCACGCCGATCCGGAGACTCGACAAGGTGGCGGCGCATGCGAAGGTGCGCAGCCACAGCCTCATCGAGACGACCAACCTGCTCGGCCGCCCGACGATGATGACCCTGGACAACCGCACGTTCACGAGCCGCGACTACCAGTCCAGGCCGGTGTCGCCGGAGTCGGTGCAGGTGTGGGAGTTCGCCAACACCACCCTGGACTCCCAGCCCATCCACCTGCATCTGGTGCAGTTCCAGGTGCTGAACCGCCAGCCCTTCGATGCGGGGGCCTACCTGAAGAACTACGGTCACACCAACCAGGTCCTGACGAACATGCCGCCCTACCCGGCGCCGTCCCCCAGCCCGTACCTCACTGGCAGGTCCCGGGACCCTGCCCCCAACGAGATGGGCTGGAAGGACACCGTCCAAGCTCCTCCTGGCATGGTGACCCGCATCGTCGTGCCGTTCGGCCGCGGGGCCGTCGACGCACCGGTCGCGGCGCGGAATGTTCACTCGGGCGACTACGTGTGGAGCTGTCAGATCCTCGAGCACGTCGACAACGAGATGGTCCAGCGGTACCGGATCGAGTGAGGCGTGCTCCGCCCCGCCGCAGCGCCCGGCGTCGGGCACACTGTCGCCATGCATGCGCACGACTCGGCCCCGACCCCGTCCGCCCGATGAGGGCCGTCGTCTTCGAGGAGTACGGCGTTACCCCGGAGCTGCGCGACGTCGAGCAGCCCGCCTGCCCGATAGACGGGGTCCTCGTCCGGGTGCGGGCCACGGGGGTCTGCAGGTCGGACTGGCACGCCTGGAGGGGACACGACCCGGTCTCCCTCCCCCATGTCCCGGGCCACGAGCTGGCCGGGGTCGTGGCCGCAGTGGGGCCCGACGTGACCCGGTGGCGTTCGGGCGACCGGGTGACCGTGCCGTTCGTCTGCGGCTGTGGCGAGTGCGGCTACTGCCTCTCGGGAGACGCGCAGGTCTGTCCCGACCAGACGCAGCCAGGCTTCACGGGCGCCGGATCCTTTGCCGAGGTCGTGCCGATCCACGCGGCCGACACCAACCTGGTCCGGCTACCGGACAACGTCGGATTCGTGACAGCCGCCTCCCTCGGATGCCGTTTCGCAACCGCCTTCCGGGCACTGACCGTTCACGGCCGAGTACGCCGAGGTGACTGGCTCGCCGTCCATGGCTGCGGCGGGGTCGGACTCTCCGCAGTCATGGTGGGTGCCGCCCTCGGCGCCCGCGTGGTCGCGGTGGACGTCAGCACCGCAGCCCTCGAACGGGCGCGGGCGCTCGGCGCCGAGTCGATCCTCGACGCGGAGGAGGTCGCCGACACCGGTGCGGCGATCCGCGAGCTCACCGGCGGCGGAGCCCATGTCTCCCTCGACGGTCTGGGCTCCCCGGGAACCGCCGTGGCCTCTGTCCGGTCGCTGCGCCGCCGCGGCCGCCATGTCCAGGTCGGGTTGCTCCTGGGCTCCGAGTCGACGCCTCCTGTCCCCATGGACGAGGTGGTGTCCAAGGAGCTCGAGATCTACGGCTCCCACGGCATGGCGGCAGCCGACTACCCCGCGCTGATGGACCTCGTCGCAAGCGGCACGCTGCGACCCGACGAGCTGGTCGGTGAGGTGATCGGCATCGAGGACGCCGGCGCTGCCCTCGCCGCGATGGATGCGCCCGCGACCACCGCCGGGATCACGGTCGTGGAGATCCCGTAGCCAAGCGTCCGGTTCGTGAAATTGCATGGCGCCTTGGTGGCGAGAGAGGGTAGGAACGAGCGTCGGAGGGCCGCCTCCGGTCGCGGGGAAGCCCCGGCCGATGCCAGGAACCGTCCACCGAGAGACAACGAGGAGAGCCATGGCTCTGCACTTGGGCGACACCGCCCCTGACTTCACGGCCGAGACCAGCGAGGGGAAGATCTCCTTCCTGGACTGGAAGGGCGACAGCTGGGCCGTCTTCTTCAGCCACCCGGCCGACTTCACACCCGTCTGCACCACCGAGCTCGGCAGGGTCGGGCAGCTCAGCGACGAGTGGGCCAAACGCAACACGAAGGTCATCGCTCTCTCCGTCGACTCCGTCGAGGACCACAACAGGTGGAAGCCCGACATCGAGCAGGTCTCCAACACGACGGTGAGCTACCCGATCATCGCGGACCCCGACAAGAAGATCGCCGAGCTCTACGACATGATCCATCCGGGAGAGGGCGACTCGAGCTCGGTGCGTTCGGTGTTCATCATCAGCCCAGACAACAAGATCAAGCTCACGCTGACCTACCCGAAGAGCGCCGGCCGCAACTTCGACGAGATCCTGCGGGTGCTCGACGCCCTGCAGCTCAGCGACTCCGGGCCCTACTCGACGCCCGTGGACTGGCGTCCCGGCGACAGGGCCATCGTCGGCACCGACGTGCCCACCGAGGAGGCCCAGAAGCGCTTCCCCGACCTCGAGGTCGTCAAGCCGTACCTCCGCTACGCGACTCCCACCAAGGCCTGAGCAACGTCTCGAAGCGAGGGCCGCGCGCACCGGCGCGTGGCCCCTCGCCGGGCGTGGCCGTCGGCCACGACATCCCGGTGAGGCCGAGCCCGGCCCACCCCCGTAACCGTCGACCTCTCACCTCGTTTGGGTGAGTACCGGACACGTCGCCGGGAGTGATCCGTCCAACACTGGGCAACTACCCTGCCAACAGCCCGTCAACTCGATGATCGGGGACCGATGGTTACACCGCTGGATCCGACGTCCGCAGCGTTCCTCATCGCGGAGAACCGTCAGCAGCCCATGCACGTTGCCGGCCTTCAGCTCTTCGAGCCGCCCGAGGACGCCGGACCCGACTACGTGCGGAACATGTTCGCGCAGTCGCTCCCGGCCGAGGAGATCTCTCCGCTGTTCCTCAAACGGCCGCACCGTTCGCTGGCAACCGGCGGCCAGTGGGTGTGGGTCGAGGACGAGCAGTTCGACTGCGACTACCACGTCCGGCAGAGCGCCCTCGCCTCACCGGGACGGATCCGTGAGCTCCTCGACCTGTGCGGGCGGCTCCACGGCACCAGGCTCGCCCCCGAGCGGCCGCTGTGGGAGACCCACGTCATCGAAGGGCTCGAGGACGGCCGGGTCGCCGTCTACAACAAGATGCACCATGCGCTGGTCGACGGCGTCTCGTCCATGCGGCTGGTCCAGAGCATCCTGAGCACCGACCCGGACATGCGTGACATGCCTCCGCCCTGGGGCAAGCGGCAGGTCGAGAAGGCTCGGGCGACCAGGGAGGAGCACGACCAGTCGCTCCTCGAGCTGCCGGTCAGCGCCTTCCGATCCGCGTTCGCGCTGACGGCCGAGGCGGCCGGCATGCCTGCGGCCCTTCTCAGGACGCTCAGCCGAGGGGTCCGCAACGACACCTCGGCGCTGTCCCTCTACGCACCGAGGACGATCATCAACAAGCCGATCACCGGATCGCGACGGTTCGCGGCCCAGAGCTGGGAGATCGAGAGGATGCGGTCGGTCGGCGCCGCGACGAGTACGACGATCAACGACGTCGTGCTGGCCATGTGCAGCGGCGCCATGCGAAAGTACCTCATCGAGCTCGGGGCCCTCCCCGACTCCACCCTCGTGGCGATGGTGCCCGTGGGGCTCAAGGCCAAGGAGGCCGCAAGCGCCTCTGCCTCGGGCGGCAACGCCGTGGGGGCCGTCATGGTCAAGCTCGGCACGGACCTCGACGACCCGACAGAGCGTCTACTCGGCATCCACCGCTCCATGAGGTCGGGCAAGGACGCGCTGGGCACCATGACCCCGGCGCAGATCATGGCGATGAGCGCTTTGGGCATGGCGCCCGCCGTGCTCCCGGCGCTGCTGCACATCCACGGCATCACGCGACCGCCGTTCAACCTGATCATCTCGAACGTCCCGGGTCCGAAGCAGCCGCAGTACTTCAACGGCGCGCGACTGGACGGAATGTGGCCGCTCTCGATCCCGATCCACGGCATCGCGCTCAACATCACCTGCACCAGCTACGCCGGTGAGATGGGTTTCGGGCTCACCGGCTGTCGCCGGACCGTTCCCCATCTCCAGCGGCTGCTCGTGCACCTCGACGACGAGCTCGCCCTGCTGGAGAAGGCGGCCGGCGTGTAGCCGAGGGACTTCGCTGCCGAAACCGCTGCGTCGGCCCCGCCGACCCGGCACAGTAAGCGGCATGTCCTACCCCGAGCCCCGATATCTCGGCGAGACCGGCGAGGTCTCTGCCGTCCTCCGCCCGGCCGACCACAAGCCGGATCTCGAGTGGCCGACGCCGGGCCAGTCGACCCACTACCTGGCAACCGGAACGACGACAGAGGGCCGGTTCGGCCTGTACCGCTGGAACATGGGCTCCGAGTCCGGCGGCGCCAAGCCGCACTTCCACCGAACCATGTCGGAGTCGTTCTTCGTCCTCGACGGTGCCGTCCGTGTGCACGACGGTCACGACTGGCGGGACGCTCACGCCGGTGACTTCCTCTACGTCCCGCCCGGTGGTGTCCACGGCTTCCGCAACGAGTCGGGCGCCCCGGCGTCGATGCTCATCCTGTTCGCACCGGGAGCGCCGCGGGAGGGCTACTTCGAGGGGCTGGCCGAGCTGGCACGCGGCGACCGGCAGATGACGCCCGAGCAGTTCGAGGCCTTCTGCGTCGAGCACGACAACATCTACATCTGACGACCTCCTCGGTCCACGCGGTTCGCGGGCAGCGCGAACCTTTGTCATGCGTTTTCGGCGCGATGTGTGGCTAGGACGTGACCGTCTCCGCCTGCAGGTGCAGGAACTGCAGGTGGCGCTCGTACTGGTCGAGCACGTCGTCGATGAGCTGGGTGTGGGTGTAGCCCATGACGTCGTAGCCCTGGCCGCCTTCGCGCAGGTGGACCTCCAGCCGGCAGTAGACGTCGCGGCCCTTCGGCGTACCCCGTCCGAAGACCGGCGTGGGCACCTCACGGGGCCAGATCTGGTAGCGGAACGGGTGCTCCGTGCCGAGGTCGGCAGCGAGCTCGAGGTACGCCGAGCCGTCGTCGCCGACCTCCGTGGCGGAGGCCTCCACACCCTGGGAAGACAGCTCTGCGGCGACGTCCTGGAGTGCCGGCAGCGCGACCTCGTGCATGAACTCCGTCGCCTTTGCCGGGTCGGGGAAGCTCATCGCCCGGGTCAGCCTGTGCCGCCAGTCGCGGGCGGTGCTCCCCTGTCCGGGAGTGCTGCGCCCGGACAGCAGGCCGGGCAGGGCCTGGCGCCGGCTGTCGGCCAGATGGGCCTCGACGCGCAGTGCCTTGTAGAGCCCCACCATCACGAGCACGATGACGAGGGCGAACGGCAGGGCCATGATGATGGTCGCGTTCTGGAGGGCGGGCACGCCGCCCACGAGCAGCATGCCCATGGTCAGCAGGCCGGTGGCGAGGGCCCAGAAGATCCTGGCGCCCTTGGTGGCGTCGTCCTGCGGAGTGCGGAGCTTGGACGAGAGGTTCGCCATCACGAGCGCGGCGGAGTCGGCCGAGGTGACGTAGAACAGCAGGCCGACGAAGGTGGCGATCGCGGCGATGAACGTGAACGCCGGGTACTGCGTGAGCAGCGTGTAGAAACCGCGCTCGGGGGTGTTCATCGCGAGGTCGCCGAACTTGGCGTTTCCGCTGCGCACGGCCTCGATCGCCGCGTTGCCGAAGATCGACACCCACATCAGGACGTAGGTGAAGGGGATGATCAGGGTTCCGGCGACGAACTGCTTGATGGTGCGTCCACGGCTGATCCGCGCCAGGAAGAGGCCCACGAAAGACGCCCAGGCGATCCACCAGGCCCAGAAGAACAGCGTCCACCAGCCCATCCACTCGCTCGCTCCGGCGCCGTCGTAGGCGAAGGTCTGGTTGGTCATGCCCGCGAAGCTGCTGACGTAGTCGCCGACGTTGAGCACGAAGGCGTTCAGCAGGAACGTCGTCTTGCCCGTGACCAGGATCCACAGCGCCAGTCCGATGGCGAGGATCACGTTGAGCTGCGAGAGCCGCTTGATGCCCTTGTCGACACCGGTGACCGCGGACACCGTCGCCATGACCACGGCGAGCACGACGAGCCCGATCTGCGCGGGCACGCCCTCGGGAATGCCGAGCAGGAGCTTGAGGCCATAGTTGAGCTGGACGACGCCGATGCCCAGGGAGGTGGCGACGCCGAAGATGGTCCCGACCACGGCCGCGGTGTCGACACTGTGCCCCAGCACGCCGTGCACCCGCTTGCCGAAGACCGGGTAGAGCGACGAGCGGATCGCCAAGGGCAGGTTCATCCGGTAGGAGAAGTAGGCAAGCGCCATGCCCATCAGGGCGTACATCCCCCAACCGCTGAGGCCGTAGTGGAAGAGCGTCCACACTGTTCCCTCGCGGGCGGCGTCGACAGTCTCACCCTTGCCGACCGGCGGTGCGAGGTACTGCGTGACGGGCTCGGCGACCGAGAAGAACATCAGGTCGGTGCCGATTCCCGCGGCGAAGAGCATCGCAGCCCAGGAGAAGGTGCTGAACTCCGGCTGCGAGTGCTCAGGACCGAGCTTCACCTTGCCGTAGCGGGAGATTCCCAGGAACACGACGAAGGCGAGCACGGCGGTGGCCAGGAGAACGTAGAACCACCCGAACCAGCTGGTCGTCCAGCCGACGAGGACGCCGATCGTGTCGGCCGCTGCCTTGGGCGCGAGGAGCGCCCAGACCGCGATAGCCAGGGTCACCCCGGCCGAGGTGTAGAACACGACCGGCTTGATCCGGGCAGGTGGCTCTGACTCGGCTCGGGTGTCGAGGGTTGACGTCGTTTCACTCATGAGGCGGCTCCGGTCGGGATGTTGTTGCGGGGGTCACCGGGCGGGTACAACGGCATCCCGTCGCGGTGGCGGTAGTAGGGCACGTCGAGGGGCGCGAGGGGCTCGTTGCCGATGATCAGGTCGGCGGCCTTCTCGGCGAGCATCATCACGGGGGCGTAGATGTTGCCGTTGGTGACGTAGGGCATCACCGACGCGTCGACCACCCGGAGACCTTCGACTCCGTGCACCCGCATGCTCGAGGGGTCGACGACGCTCATCTCGTCGGTCCCCATCTTGGCGGTGCAGGAAGGGTGCAGCGCCGTCTCGGCGTCGCGGGCCACCCAGTCCAGGATCTCCTCGTCGGTCTGCACCGACGGGCCGGGCGAGATCTCGCCGGCGCTGAACGGGGCGAAGGCCGGCTGCTCGAGGATCTCGCGCGCCGCCCTCACCATCTCGATCCACTCGCGGCGGTCGTTCTCCGTGGACAGGTAGTTGAACCGGAGGGCCGGGTGCTCGAACGGGTCGGTCGACCTGATCTTCACGCTCCCGCGCACGTCGGAGTACATCGGCCCGATGTGGACCTGGTAGCCGTGCTCGGCGGCCGGCTGGGTCCCGTCGTACCGGATCGCGATCGGCAGGAAGTGGAACATCAGGTTCGGGTAGTCGACCCGGTCGTTGCTCCGGATGAAGCCGCCCGCCTCGAAGTGGTTCGACGCCCCCACGCCGCGGCGCAGGAACATCCACTCCGCGCCGATCCGCGGCTTGTGGCGGTGCTTGAGCCAGGGTGCGATCGAGACCGGCTGCTTGCAGGCGTGCTGGATGTAGACCTCGAGATGGTCCTGCAGGTTCTCCCCCACTCCGGGCAGGTCCACGACACTCGTGATCCCGAGCGCCTCGAGCTCGCGGGCGTTGCCGATCCCGGCGAGCTGGAGCAGCTGCGGGGAGTTGATGGCGCCGCCGCAGAGGATCACCTCGCGCGCCTGGACGCTGCGCCGGAGCCTCCCGCCCCGCAGGTAGTCGACACCGACCACGCGGTTGCCCCGCATCCGCAGCCCGGTGACGTGGGACAGGGTGTGGACGTCGAGGTTCCGCCGGTTCTTCACCGGGTGCAGGTACGCCCGGGCGGCACTGAGCCGACGGCCCCGGTGCACGTTGCGGTCGAACGGCGCGAAGCCCTCCTGCCGGTAGCCGTTCACGTCGTCGGTGAGCGGGTATCCGGCTTGCTGGACCGCCTCGAAGAATGCGCCGCAGAGCGGGTTGGTCGCGGGTCCGCGCTCGAGCGCCAGCGGACCAGAGCCCCCGCGCCACCGGTCGGCGCCGGCGAGGCAGGTCTCCATCCTCTTGAAGTAGGGCAGGACGTGGGCGTAGTCCCACTGCTCCATCCCCGGGCCGGACGCCCACCGCTCGTAGTCCATCGGGTTGCCCCGCTGGAAGATCATCCCGTTGATGCTGCTCGAACCACCGAGCACCTTGCCGCGGGCGTGGAAGACGCGGCGACCACCCATGTGCTGCTCGGGCTCGGACTCGTACCTCCAGTCGTAGAGCCGGTTGCCGATCGGGTAAGGCAGCGCGGCCGGCATGTGGATGAACGGGTCGAGCTTGAAGTCACTGCGCCCGGCCTCGAGCACCAGCACGCTGGTCGCAGGGTCAGCGCTCAGCCGGTTGGCGAGGGCCGACCCTGCCGACCCGCCACCGACGATCACGAAGTCGTAGGTCTTGATGCGGTTGTTCATGCGTCCCTCCTGGCCTGGTTGCCGAACCAGTACTGCGGCGCCGGTCTGGTGTTGTGCCAGATGTGCTTGGTCTCCCGGTACTCGTCGAGCCCGGCGAGCCCGAGCTCGCGCCCGATGCCCGACTGCTTGAAGCCGCCCCACTCGGCCTGGGGGACGTAGGGGTGGTAGTCGTTGATCCAGACCGTCCCGTGCCGGAGCCGCCGGGCCACTCGCTCGGCGCGGCCGGCGTCCTTGGTCCACACCGCACCGGCAAGGCCGTAGATCGTGTCGTTGGCGATCGAGACCGCGGCGTCCTCGCGCTGCTGGTCGGTAGCCCCGCTGAACGTCTCGACGGTGAGCACCGGACCGAACGACTCCTCCTGCACACACCTCATGTCGGATGCACAGTGGTCGAGAACGGTCGGGAGGTAGAAGAAGCCCTGGTCGAGCGCCGGGTCGTCGGGGCGTGCTCCGCCGACACGGAGGGTGGCGCCGTCGGCGATCGCATCGGCGACGTACCGCTCCACCTTCGCCCGGTGCTCGGCGCTGATCAGCGGGCCGGTCTCGGCCTTCTCGTCGAACGGCCCGCCGAGACGGATCTGCCCGGCGCGACGGACCAGCTCGTCGACGAACTCGTCGTGGACGGAGTCCTCGATGACCAGCCGGGCACCGCCCGAGCAGACCTGCCCGGAGTCGAGGAACACCGCGGTCAGCGCGTAGTCGAGGGCGGTCTCGAGGTCGGCGTCTGCGAAGACCACGTTCGGGTTCTTGCCGCCCAGCTCGAGTGCGACCTTCTTCACCGTGGCTGAGGCCGCGGCCATGATCTTCCGGCCGGTCTCGAGGCCACCGGTGAAGGAGACCAGGTCGACCTCGGGCGCCTCGGTGAGGGGTGCGCCGGTCTCCGCTCCGGTGCCCAGCACGAGGTTGGCGACGCCGGAGGGTACGCCGGCCTCGGTCAGCGCCCTCATCAGCCAGATGGAGGTCGAGGGAGTCAGCTCACTCGGCTTGAGGACGAAGGTGTTCCCGGCCGCGAGAGCCGGAGCGACCTTCCACGAGGTCTGCAGCAACGGGTAGTTCCACGGCGTGATCAACGAGCAGACACCGACCGGCTCGTGCACGATCCGACTCGCGACCTCCGGCATCCCGGGGTCGACGACGCGTCCTGCGTCGGCCGTGGCGAGGCCGGCGAAGTGACGGAACACCGCGACGACGTCGTCCACGTCGATCTGCGACTCGACCAGCCTCTTGCCGGTGTCCAGCGACTCGAGCCGTGCCACCTCGTCCTTGCCCTGCTCGAGCAGGTCGGCGACACGGTGCAGGACGCGGGCGCGCTCCGTCGCGGGCGTGTGCGGCCACGGGCCAACGTCGAACGCCTTCCGGGCGGCTCTCACCGCGTCGAGGGAGTCCACGCAGGTGGCCTCGGAGACCGTTGCCACCAGGGTGTCGTCGGCGGGACAGCGGATCTCGCGTGTCCCGCCCTCGGCTGCTTCTCGCCAGGTTCCGTCGATCAACAGGTCTGGCATTCCAACCTTTCGTCTGGGCCGCAGGCACCTTGATGAGTCGCGGCCGTCCTTCGTCAGGCATGCAGACATGCCGGTTTCCTTTTTGGAGGCTTTTGCCCAGCCTTCCCACGAGATGATCTTTTCGAAACGCGGGGACCAGAAAGGTGGAGCCAGGTCACACCCGCGACTCACCAAGCGTTGTGGACGGTGTCCCAGCGATATGCCGCTTGTGGACCGTCGGTAACCCCGCGTTACAAGGCGGTGGGGTCAGGCGCGGGCGGCGCCGTAGCCGAGGAGGGCGGCGAGCCCGAGAGCGCTGCGCGGAGCGTACGGCGAGCGCCAGAGGCCACCGTGCACGGCGGCGAAGGCCTCGTCCTCCCAGGGATGTGCGTGCTTCGGGCCCCCACCCGTGTGCAGGTCGTGGACGAGGAGCGCGGCCATCAGGACGTTCGACGTCGCAGGCTCGAACACCTCGACCCCGAAGCGGTGCGCGCCCGCATAGGCCGCCGCGAGCGCCCGGTTCTTCACCACCGAGCGCGTCCGGGTCGGAGGTGCCACGTTGAGCGAGACCGTCGTACCGGCGTCACGAGCGACCGTGGCACGCCAGCGTTGCAGGCGCTTTGCCAGCGCGTAGTTCGGCCCCTGCTGCGGCACGAGGCTGTCGATCACGCCGGGGTCTGATCCTGGGGCGTAGGCCCGACGTAGCAGGCGACCTGCGCTCAGCGTGCGCAACGGGCGACCGATCAGCTTGGCGGTGGTCGATCGGCTCTCGTAGGCGTTGGTCGCCTGCTCGACGGCGTCGCCCGGAACGGCGAACACGTCCGTCGGCGTGGCAAGGAACGCCAGGGCCAGGTCCTCACCGGTCTCCTGCAGGCGTGCGGTGAGTGCGTCGACCGCCGTGGAGACGCGCACGTTTGTCGCGCCGTCGGCGTACACGTAGTTGCCGAGGACGAGCTTTCCGGGCAGTCCTGACAGCCATTGCCCCACCTCCGGCACCTCGGAGATCAGGTCCGCACCGGTGTGCTGGTGAAGAGCCTCGGAGCCTGGCTCGACGGGCACCAGGCAGATCCCTGCCCCGTGGCGCGCGGTGTCGAGAACCCGTCGCCAGATGTCCGCACGAGGGAGGTCGACCGCTGCGACGGTGGCACCCCAGCGCAGGAGCGCCTGCAACGGCCCCATCTCCGCTCCGGCACCGAGAACCGCGACCGTGTGGCCCTCCAGGCGCAGCCAGTCCGGGTTGGC
The DNA here is from genome assembly GCA_036375975.1 of Nocardioidaceae bacterium. Lineage (GTDB taxonomy): Bacteria > Actinomycetota > Actinomycetes > Propionibacteriales > Nocardioidaceae > Nocardioides_C. Next base: position 87,464 of record DASVBF010000377.1, read on the forward strand.
CATGACCGCGCGCACGGCCTCGGCGGCGGTCGGCTCCACGACCCCGGCGTCGACCCAGTCGTCGAGGCGGCGCTGCAGCTCGTCGCCTCTCAGGCGTCGGCCGTGGTAGGGCAGCACCAGCTCGGTCCCGGCCTCGCCCTCGCCCACGACCTCGATCGTGTCGAGCGAGCGGCGCGGCGACGACTTGGTCCAGTCCCGAAGCGGCACCTCCTCGCCCTCCGGAGTGGCGACCTGCATGCGGTTGTGGAGTGAGGCCAGGCCGTCGGCGGCGATGCTGTGGGCCGCGTCGCGGGAGGTCAGGCCGGCCTCGAGCAGCCGCCGGAAGTGCACGAGGTAGCCGCTGCGCCAGTTCGTCTCCTGGGTCGCGTTGGTCGAGCCGACCGGGTCGACGGATCGGAGTGCGTCCGCCACGACGCCCCGACCCACCGCAGCAGTGCTACGCCGTCCGTCGGCTCCCCGGGGAAAGACGATTCCCTGCTGCTCCTCCTCGCTCATCGGTCCATATTGCCCCGGCCGGCCGCGATCATGCTCGCCGCCGCGTGGCGTGTGAAGATCGAGCCCTGGGGGACCGGGCGAGAGGACCCAGGAGCCGGGAGGCGCGATGAGAGTGCTCGTCACGAACGACGACGGCATCGACAGTGCCGGGCTGCAGGTCCTCGCGTCGGTTGCCGCGGAGGCAGGTCTCGACGTCGTGGTCGCGGCGCCGCATGAGGAGCGCAGCGGAAGCAGCGCATCGCTCGTGGCGACCCGGGCGGACGGGCGCCTCCAGCTGCGCGAGGAGCGACTCCCGGGTCTCGACCACGTCCGGGCCTTCGCCGTCGAGGCGACCCCGGCGTACATCACCTGGGCCGGAGTCCGCGGTGCCTTCGGCGACCGTCCGGACCTGGTCCTGTCGGGGGTCAACAAGGGTCCCAACACCGGTCACGCGGTACTGCACTCCGGGACCGTCGGCGCCGCGTTCACGGCGAACGCGCATGGTCTCCCCGCGCTGGCGGTGTCGTTGACAGCACCCGACCCCAGCCACTGGGCCACCGCTGCCCTGGTCGCCACGAGAACGCTCCGGTGGATGTTGGAGCAGGAGAGCCTCGGCCCTGCCGTGATCAACGTGAACGTGCCCGACGTGCCGGCCGACCGCCTCCGCGGCGTCACCTCCGCCCCTCTGGCCAGCTTCGGTGCGGTCCAGGCCGACATAGCCGACGTCGGCGAGGGGTTCGTCACGCTCACGTTCAGTGAGATCGACGTCAGTGTCGAGCCGCACACCGACGCGGGCCTTCAGAAGGCGGGCTGGGCGACCGTCACGGCGCTCACCGGACCCAGGGAGGCGGACCGTCCGCCACTCCACGGGCTCGTCGACGCGGTCAGCCCACCGGCGGAAGGACGGTGACGACCCCACGAGGCCGGGCCAGGGTGGCGTTGCTGCCGTCCGTGGCCTGTACGACGAAGGTCTCCGGTGGTTCGGACAGGGTGTCGGCGAGCACCGTCACATCGAACCGGGCGGTGACCTGCCCCGGGGCGAACGCGACGCGGCTGGTTCGCGGCGCGTAGTCGGACTCGTCGGCCGAGCCCGGCACCGTCGAGACGGTCACATGGACCCACTTCTCGCTCACCCTGCCCAGGCGCAGGGTGACAAGGAGGACGACACTGCCCGACGACGGCTCCGCGACCTGTGCGTCCCGGACACTCAGCGCCGGTGGCGGATCGTCGTCGCGGATCGTAGCGACAGCCGCCCCGTCACGGACCTCGAGACCCCGTGGCTCCGAGAGGCGCAGCCGGAACCGCTCGGCCCGTTCGTCGCGCAGGTCGTCGGGAACCTTCACCCTCACGACTCGGCGCGTGACCCCGGCAGGGAACCCCAGCCGCTCGTCGACCCCGACGTAGTCCCGGCCGGCTGAGGCGCTCCCGGCGACGGTGTGCACACGCACGCTTGTGGACCTCGTGGTCGACCGGTCCAGCGTGACCGTCGCCCGGAGCACGGAACCACCGGGCGCCTCGGTGACCGATGCGTCGGAGATCCTGATGCCCGGGATGACCGCGCTCGGAGCTCCCGATGCCCCCAGGCCCACGAAGCAGTAGCCGCGTGATCGAGCACCACGGACTATCCCGGGCAGGGCGAGGAGAGTCTGGCGGGAGTTCCTGACCCCGTCGTGCAGGAGGACGACGTTCTTCCGACCCGGCCGCAGCTGGCTCAGCGTGCTGCTGACGATCGCGCTCGCCGAGCGCCCGTCCCAGTCCCTCGGGTCCGCGGTCCAGAGCACGGGCACGAGCCCCATCGCGCCCACCACCTCGCGGACTCGCTGGTTGATGCTGCCGCCCGGGGGTCGCATGAGTGCCGAGGCACGGGCACCGGCCGCGACGATCGCCCGCCGCGTCCGCCGCAGGGTGCTCCTGATGCCGTCGTCGCCGAGCCGGATGAGGTTCTCGTGGTGGTAGGTGTGGTTGCCGATGGTGAAGCCGAGCGCGGAGGCGCGGCGGGTGGGGCCGGGATGGGCTCGGACGTTCTCTCCGATGACGAAGAAGGTTGCCGGCACCCCTCGGTCCCGGAGGAACGTCACGAAGCGGGGAGTGAGGACCGGGTCCGGCCCGTCGTCGAAGGTCAGAGCCACCTGCCCCCGGGCACAGGCCAAAGCGGCCTCTGCGACGTCCGACGGCGTCGCGAGCGCCGTGCCGGACATTGCCAGTCCGAGACACAGCGTTGTCGATATCCCGGCAAGTCTCATCATATCCCCCCTGGACCCTCCTTCAGAGTGCGACAAGCACGGGCGTCCCGTGCGGGATCGGCGCAAGGCGCCCCGGAAGGGCGTTCCGGACGCACGAGTCGGCTAGGGCACGTGGGCCCGACGTGTCACTCGGAGAACAGCTCGCGAACGTCCGCGGCGTCGATCGGGGTGCCCATCGACCCGTCACCGTCGACGACCTTGGCGAAGAGGGCGGCCTTGCGAGCCTTGAGCTCCATGACCTTCTCCTCGATGGTGTTCGCGGCGACCAGCCGGTAGACCATCACTGGCTGCTGC